>JBIOWA010000234.1:0-10957 GCA_044868045.1 Candidatus Limnocylindrales bacterium | reverse complement strand
AGGAGAACCTCCAACTCATGGCCGATCTGCGCCACCTCGGCAAGGCCGAGGGCCGGGGGCGAGTCGCGGAGCTGCTCGAGCGGTTCGACCTCGTCGACGCCGCGAAGAAGCCCGTGGCGACCTACTCCGGGGTATGCGACGACGTCTCGACCTCGCGATGACGCTCATCGGCGACCCGCGGATCATCTTCCTCGACGAGCCGACGGCAGGCCTCGACCCACGCCTGGTCTCTGGCGGCCACATCCGGCTCGCCTTCCGCGGACGCTGCTGAGCTCGAGCGGGCCGCCCGAGCGCTCGACGGTGGCTCTCGCGATGACGAGGCGCTGAGCCTCCAGATCCCGAGCGACGGCGGGGTTCGATCGCTTCGCGCCCTTCTTGACCGCCTCGACGCGCACTCGATCGACGTGAACGGGCTCTCGGTCCAGACGCCCGATCTCGCGCGGGCGTCGAGGACACCGGTGGAAGCGTCAAGTTCGCCGAGGTGTCTCACCCATCAACTGTGGCGACGATCGATCCGACGGCGCCCGCTATTCCAGTTGGACACGGAGGGTGGCGGGAGTACCCGAGCTATGCCTATTTCCCATCAGCGGGCTGCTACCTGCTGACGGCGACCTGGACCGACGGACGCTCCCAGCTCGGCTTTGGCTTTGGTCGCTAATGCGGTTGGGTCGGCGCTCGGCGGATGGGAGCGACCGTGGGCACGGGGTCATTGGCCAGGAAGTCGAGGATGATCGCGTTGCACAGATCCGGCTTTTCCTGGAGCAGGAAGTGCGACGTGCCCGGCACGATCGACAGTTCGGAGCCCGGGATGGCTCGATAGAGCTCGAGCATGTGCTCGAGGGTCGTGATGTCGTCATCGGCGGCCATCACGAGCGTTCGGGCCGTGATCGCACCGACCTCCGCGACGGTGAGATTCGGCTCTCGTGCGCTCAGCTCGAAGTCCTTGCGTACGACCACCGGGAAGTGCGCTTCGCCGTCGGGCGACACTTCGCCGTAGCTGCCGCCCAGGAACGGCACCGTCTGCTCGACCATCTCGTCGATCGTGAGGCCGGTCTCGATCTCCGCGTCGGTCCGGAAGCCGCCGCTGACCTGCACCATGCGGCTGACGAGGTCCGGGCGGCGTATGGCGAGAAACAAGGCGACCGCGGCGCCGATGCTATGCCCGAGCACGTGCGCCGGCCCGCCGGCCACCCGCTCGATCAGCTCAGCCACATCGGTGGCGAAGGAGTCCAGCGAGAACGGACCCTCACGGTCGGGCGTTCGGCCGTGGCCCCACAGGTCGGTCCGGATCACCCGGAACCGCTCGGCCAGCGGTCCGACGTTGTGGTCGAAGAAGCGTGAGTCGACCGCGCCGCCGTGCAGCAGCACGAGCGGCTCGCCCCTTCCCTGTTCGTCGTACCAAATGCGTCCGTTCGTCAGGTCGAGGTGACCGGCCACGTCCGCATGATAGGGACCGTCTCGCCCCAGGGGACCTTGCCGATGAGCCGGCGGCTGCCTGGCTGGCCTCAGATGATTCGCTACTGCGAGCGGTCGAGCTTGGTGATCTGGATGAGATTGCCGACGGTGTCGTTCAGGATCGCGATCGTCGAGCCCGTGACCTTGGTCGGCGGCATGGTGAACTCTGCGCCGGCGGCTGTCATGCGGTCGTATTCCCGCTGCACGTCGTCGACGTAGAACATGGCGGCGCGCTGACCCTGCGTGAACATCGCCTGCTGATAGGCCTTTGCGGCCGGATCATCGTTGGGTGCGAGCTGCAGCTCGACGCCGTCTGGTTCCTCGGCTGAGGCGACGGTGAGCCAGCGATACGGCCCCTGGGTGACGTCGGTCTTCTTCACGAAACCCAGGACGTCGGTGTAGAAGCGCAGGGCCTTCTCCTGGTCGTCGACGTAGATCTCGGTCAGCTTGATCTTCATGATGCGCTCCTCCAGGCCGTTGCGAGCTCAGTCGCTCAGCTCACGGCCTTCTTCACGAGCCCCGCGATCTTTGCTTCATCCGCGGCAGTCAACTTCGTCAATGCCCACGACGTCGGCCACATGCTTCCTTCGTCGATCCGTGCGTACTCTTCGAAGCCGAAGGTCGCATATCGCGTCTTGAACTTGTCGGCGGCCTTGAAGAAGCAGATGAGCTTGCCGTCACGGGCGTACGCGGGCATCCCGTACCAGGTCTTCGGCGTTAGCTCCGGCGCGCTGGCCTTGACGATCGCGTGGATTCGCTCGGCCATGACCCGGTCCGATTCCGGCATCTCGGCGATCTTCGCGAGGACGTCGCTCTCCCCGTCCGCCTCTTTGACGCGGCGCGCGGCCTTCACCTCCCGGGCGCGCTCCTGCATCGCGGCGCGTTCCTCAGCGTCGAAGACCTTGGACGTCCTGGCGGTCTCGTACTTGCTCTTGGTAGCCTTCTGCGTGTCGGTCATTTCGGATTCCTTCGCTGCGAGTGTCAGGGGATGCCCTGACCTTAATCCGCCCGAGGTCGTTGCCGCTTCTTGAATCCTGACCGTCCACAGTCGGCGAGGTCGGGCTCAGCCGCGGGACTGGATAATCCGGATCATGTTCCCGGCCGGATCGCGGAAGGCGCAATCGCGACCGTAGGACTGGTCCATCGGCTCCTGTACTACGTCGGCGCCAGTCGCCTGGACGCGGTCGAAGATCCCGTCGACGTCAGGGGTCGAGAAGTTCAGCCCCCGCAGCAGGCCCTTCGCGAGCAGGTCGCTGAGGGCTTCCCGGTCCGACGGGGAGATCCCGGGATCCGCGGCCGGAGGCTCGAGCACGATGTTGATGTCTGGCTGTGACGGCGGCCCCACGGTCGTCCAGCGCATGCCGTACGCGCGGACGTCGTTGCGGACCTCGAAGCCGAGCGCGTCGCGGTAGAACGCGATCGCCTTCTCGTGATCGTCGACCGCCAGGAAGCAGTTCAGCAGTTTCAGGTCCATGGCCCGAGCCTACCCGCCCGCGGTGGTAACCGCTTCTCGATTCCTGATCGGTCGCAGCGCCACCCGCACCAGGCAGGCGGGAAGTCCATCCGTCCACGAGTGATCCCGAGCCCGATAGGCGCTCGGGCTCTCCCCGACGAGCTCGGTGAAGCGGGTGCTGAAGGTCCCCAGCGACGAGCACCCGACCTCGAAGCAGACGTCCGTGACCGAGAGGTCGCCGCGACGGAGCAGGGTCATGGCCCGCTCGATGCGCCGGGTCATCAGGTAGCTGTAGGGGGTCTCGCCGTAGGCGGCGCGGAAGCTCCGTGAGAAGTGACCGGACGACATGCAGGCAGTGCGAGCCAGCGCCTCAACGTCGAGCGGCTCCGCGTACTCACGATCCATCTGATCTCGCGCGCGCCGCAGGCGTACCAGATCGCCGCGATCCACGGCGCACACCATACATCCGCCGCCGGATGTCCGGACCTCGGCCAACGCGCCGTGCCGGCGGAAGGCGCCAACCGATCAGGATGTTGACCGGCTGGAACGCCAGATCAACGCCTCCAACGCATCGGCGGGAATTGACTTACCCGGCTACGGCGTAGAGCACCCCGAGAGCGACCAGCGCGATGGACAGCGCCCCCATCGAGCGTGGCGTTGGGGCGGGCGCAACCTTGTAAATCAAGACGACCGCGGCTAGCACGATCAGCCAGGCGAGATTGGACATCCCGATGAGCACCATCGCTACCATCAGCCCCGCGCTGCACCCGAGGCAGCTCAACGCGTATCGGCCCCCTACGACGACTGCGCTGCGCATCAGGTTGAATGGCAACGGGCCGTGGAGCGCGCATAGCTCGCGACACCACGCCTCGCTCGCGCGCTTGAGGGGCGTCAGCGCGTACATGCCGGCGATGACGAGAGCCGCTCCTCCAACGAGTCCCTGGTTGGGCCACGGCATGCCGACCGCGTTGTAGAGCCCGTAGCACACGAGACCAAACGCCAGCCATGCGCCGAGATACGTCACACCCAGCAGAGCAGTGGCGGCCTGCCAGCCCCGGCGACCCTCCGCATTCCGAGCGAACTCGAACACGAGTGGAGTCGCAGACGGGAGCATCATCGCGGCCATCATCACGGTCCAGGCCGCAACGAAGGGGCCCATCGAACCGAGCCCCATGGTCATGTCGTCCATCGAGCGTGACCACGCGATCGTAAAGGCCCACGCGAGGGCCGCGACGATGAGAAGTGCGAGGGCGATGAGGGCAGGCGCGGCGATCTCTTGTGGGGCATCACGGGTCTGAAAGAGACGGCACGCGGGACAGAATCCCCGGCGGCGCGACGTGCTGATCAGCCCGACCGCCGAAAGCACCTGAACTGGCATATCAGTCGGGATACTCGTCGTGGCGCCGGACCCACGCGTTGAGCCCACCTCCGCCCTCGTTGCGTCCCTTTGGGACCAGGTCCATGTAGTGGTAGGCGACGTTCAGCATGTCGAGGCCGCGCTCGTAGGTGGAGTACGTGTGGTAGATCTTGCCGGCGTCGTTCAGGAACACACTGATTCCCGGCCCCTCCGACCCTTCCGCCCGAAAGAGCCGGTAGTTGTACTCGACCTTGCCCGCCCTCAACTCGTCCGGGGTGAACGACACGCGATAGTCGAAGTTGAAATCGCTACCGGCGGATGAGAACCATGGAAACGACCATCCCATCCGTTCCTTGTACGCCGCAATCGCCGGATACGGGGCCAGCGATACGGCCACGATCGTGATGTCGCGGTGGTTCAGGTGGACGGTGACACCGTTGAAGTTGTCCATCCACCACGAGCACGCATAACAGGCAGCGTCGGTCGTCCAGGTCGTTTCCGGCCCGGCTGTGTCTGGATTGAACATCGCGTGATACACCACGAGCTGGCTGCGTCCGCCGAACAAGTCTTGCAGGGACGCCCTGCCCCGCTCGCCCTCGAAGGTGTAGTCCTTTTCCACGATCTCCCATGGAAGCTCTCGGCGCTCGCGACTCAACTGGTCGCGCAGGCGCGTGAACTCCTTTTCTTTCGCCAGGTGCTTCTTGCGGGCCGCCACCCATTCGTCGTGCGGGATCACCTTGTGAGCTACCACGTAAGTCCTCCTAACGTTCCACGATGGCAGGCGGATGGCCCGCAGCCGATGTCCAGTACGTAATCGCTGGCGCTGATGTCGTACGCCGCCCAAAGCCGCTCGTTGTGCAGCTAGACCTCGGCGTCGTTTCGATCAATGCGCTCGAGGTGCGCCGTTCACGGCGAACAGCTCGTGCTCGCGTTCGACGCCCTTGAGTCGGTGCCGTCCTCGGGCCTCGAACGCCAGTTCCAGTCCACCCTCGGCAAGCTCGCGGGTGACCGCGGACACGAGCACCTCGCCTGGGGCCGCCTCTGCCACGATGCGTGCCGCGACGTGGACCGCCACGCCTCGGACCTGCTCGTCAGCCAGGATCACCTCGCCGCTGTGGATGCCCGCCCGGATGGGAACGCCAATCGTCGCAAGTGCCCCGACCAGGGCGAGAGCGCACCGGATCGCCCGCTCCGCGCTGTCGAACAGGACGAGAAATGAATCCCCGGCCGTCCCCATCTCCTCGCCGCCGAAGGTCATCAGGACACCGCGGACGACGTCATCGTGCATGTTGATGGTGCGTCTCCAAGCCACGTCGCCTCGCCGTTGGGCTCGCCCCGTGGAGTCGACGATATCGGTGAAGAGCATCGTTCTGATGACCCGAAGGCCGCCTGTGCCGGGCGCTACGCCGAATCCAGCACTCCCCGCCCAGTCGAGCATCGCAAGCTCATCGTCGCCCTCCACCCAGATGACGTGGCCCGGGCCAAGGTCGAAGACGTGATCCGCGCCGATCACAAGTTCCTCACCGCCATCGGTGCGGATACCCAGATGTCCGCTTAGAACGACGCCCCGGTGGTAGAGCTCACATGACGCCGTGCCGACCATCGGCTGAGCGTGCTCCTGCCAACTCCAGCCGGGTTGCAGAACGATTCGACTCACGACAGTGCCGGCCAGACGAACCTGCTGGTTCTCGCCGAGCGGGTAGGAGACCACCGCTTCTGGGCGACTGAGATCGCGGACTTCGACGCCCTTATTGGACCCCTCGTTGGGCTGTCTCACGGCTCGGCCCCGGCTCGCGTTCCGTGGGTCGCGTTTCACCGTGCAGCACCGCGCCGCTCGCGCTGCGACTCGAGGCGATAGGCATCCAGGCGGTCGGCCAGCTCGCCCGGATGGCTCATCGCAACCATATGACCGCCATCGATCTCGTCGACCTCGAGGCCCAGCCGCTCGCGGGCGATCCGGCGCTGGAACTCGAGCGGGAACATCCGATCATGGCGGCCGGCCAGCACCCGGGTCGGAACGTCGGGCCAGGCCGGCAGCGGCCAGGGCTCATCCAGCGGCGACATCGACTGGTCCTGCCATGTCCGCGCCTGCGCCTCCGCTCTGAGCTCGGCCGGCAGGTCGTGGTAGTAGATGACGGCGTCGTCATCGGTCTCGGTGGGCGCCAGCCCGATGGTGGCGTGGTACTCGCGCCGTGCGTTGGCGGAGTCGGTATTCGGCCACCAGGCGTTGAAGGTCTCACCGGGGACCGGGATCATCGCGTTGAGGAGGACGAGCAAGTCGACTGGCCGCCGCGTGCAGACGATCGGGGCGGTGAAGCCACCCATCGATTCGGCGACGACGACGATGTCGCGGCGATCGCCCAGTGCGTCGAAGACCGCATCGGCATATTCGGCCCAGCCAGCAGTGTCGTCCTCAGCCGGCAGTCGGATCGCGAGAGCCTCGTGACACCGAGCCTCGAGTTCGGGTACGAGCCGGTGCCATTCCCAGGGATCGCCTCCGCCCCCAGGGATCAGCGCATACGTCGCCATGTCGCCCTCAGTGGCATGGCTCCCATGCTAACCAAGGCGTCTTCATCGAACGTCGAGCCACATGTAGGCCTTCGCGACACAACTGCCATCGACCGCCACGGCGAGTGGGTCTACTCGGAATGTCACGAAGCCAAATAAGCAGTTGGCTCCGGCGGGCCGGAGCCGGACACTTACTGCGTTCCCGAGGCGAGACCGCGAGTGAGATCCGGCTCCCCCGCCCACCTCGCTCACGCGAGTGGCTTCACGTCGCTCTCGTCGAAGCGCACGTTGCCACCAGGTGCTGGAGCGACGCTCGCCTGCGCAGCGACGGTGCCCGGGATGCCGGAGCGTTCGCGAGAGGGGGCGCGCACGCCTGGGGATGCGGCGGTTACGACGCGGTAGCAGGCGACTCTCGGCCGCGACTGATCCGACGAACCTGGCCAAACATCCGACCCCTATAGACTCGGGATATGACACATCTGCGGATGGATAACGTCCTCCTCGTTGTCGACGACCTCAAGGCTGCGATCGCGTTCTTTGCTGAACTTGGTCTGGAGCTTGAGGGCGAGACGACCGTCGAAGGACGGTCGGTCGACCGCCTCGTCGGGCTCGACGGCGTCAGAAGCCACATCGTCACGATGCGGACCCCGGACGGCCACGGGCGGCTCGAGCTGGACAAGTTCCTCACGCCAACGGCGGTCAGGGCCGAGCCAGAAGACGCGCCGGTGAACGCGCTGGGCATCCGTCGCATCATGTTCGCCGTCGACGACATCGAGAACGTCCTTGACCGTCTGCGCAGCCACGGCGCCGAGCTCGTTGGCGAGGTGGTGCAGTACGAGGACAGCTACAAGCTGTGTTACGTCCGCGGCCCCGAGGGCATCATCATCGCACTGGCCGAGCGGCTCAACTGAAGCCTCCATGGATAGTCGGCCGACACACGCGAGGGATTGGGCTACGCCTCAGACGGTTGAGCGCACGGGACCGATCTGGAGCGCCACCACCTCCGTCTGCTGCTGTTTGCCACGCAAGTCGAGCACCCGCCGCTCGAGCCCATCGCCGATACCGGCGGCGGCAGCCGCGTCGGCGGTGATCAGGATCTCGCCAGGCTGCGCCAGCGCGGCCAGGCGAGCAGCGACGTTGACCGCGTCACCCAGTGCCGTCAGGGCGGTGTGCGGGCCTTCGCCCACGGCGCCCATCCAGGCCACGCCGGTGTGCACACCGGCGCCGAGTGCGACCCATGGCCCCTCCGGCGCTTCGTGGCCCGTCTTGCGCAGCAACGCCTGGGCCGCCTCGACCGCTCGGGCGGCGTGCCGCTCCCCGGCCAGCAGGGGCGCGAAGGTGGCCACGACCTCGTCACCGACGAACTTATCGACGAAGCCGTCGTAATCGATGATGGCCTGGGCCGCGATATCGTAGAAGCGATCGAGGATCGCCCGATACGCACTGGGTGACATGCCCTCGGCCATGCCGGTCGAGCCACGGATATCGGCGAACAGCAGGGACAGCTCGATCTCGGCGCCGCCGTGATGTTCGGTGATGAAGCCGAAGCACGAGCTGCACCAGTTCGGGTTGTGGTCGGCGGGGCGCTTGCCAATCATCCGCATCACCGGCGCTGCTACACCGGCGAATGGCGCGGCGCACATTCGGCAGCGTGGCCCGTGCGGCAGGAGGCGGAAGATGCGGCGATTGCGGCGCTCGTTCGGGCTGCCGACGGTCAGGAACTCGTACCAGAAGGCGTCATTGCCCGAATCGGGCGGTGGCTGCTGATCGCTCACGCTGGTCCACCCCCACGGGCAACTCCACCGTCTCCGCTGCTATCGCGCATCCCGTCGACGGTGGCCTCGTCCATCTCGATCACAACCGACGTCATGCTCTCGATCCTCCCCACGATCGCCTCGCGCGGGCCCTGCCGCCGCTCGTCGCTGCCATGGAAGGCATCTTCCTCCCGTTGTCGATCCTGCACGCTGCCAAAGGCTCGGATCAGGTAGTACGAGGCGTCATCGTGCGGCGACGGACCGAATGCCGATTCGGGTGGTGAAGAGTGGGCCAGGACTGGCCAGATTGAGCGTGAGAGTGGCTCCGGCGGCCCAGAGCCGGCCAGCTACTGCGTTCCCGAGGCGTGGCGGCGAGCGAGATATCGCTTCCCCGCCGCGCTCGATCTTGCGACTGGCTGCGGTTCGCATATCTCGAGTGTGCCCTATGCCACCAAGTCGTCAAACGCACCTCGCCGGTCCAACGCCACTGCCAGAACTGCCGGGCCCGGCTGAAGCGTCGGCGAAGCCACGAAGCCGTCGTCCGAGCCAGAGTGGCTCGACAACAGTCTGCGCCGTCGCGATCGCCATCTAGCGCGGGTGGCGCGAAACAGGATTCCGAGGCTCCAGCCGGCGCCGAGTCGTAGGATGTCGCCGAGCGCGCGGTCGGGTCGCGCGAGGGGAGAGTCGGGGATGGACACGGCACGTCGATCGCGATTGGGCTGGGGCCTCCTCGGAGCCGCCGCCGCGGCGTGGTTCGCGATCTGGTTCCTCTTCTTCCCCCAGTTCGTCCCGGCGTATTTCGCGTGGGACATCGAGCCGCGCTTCGCCCAGGTGTTCATCGGCGCCGGCTATGTGTTCCGGACCGCATTCTTCCTCAATGCGGCCTTTGAACGGAACTGGCTGCGCCTCCGCTGGATCGTGTGGGGCAACCTCGTGTTCACGGGGATCCTCCTCTTCGCCACGTACTGGCATGCCGGGGAGTTCCACTGGAACCCGTTCCAGACGCCGCTCGCCCACATCTGGATCGTCCTCTACATCTTCGAGCCGGTCGTCATGCTCTACCTCATCCCGCCGGGAACGCTCTCCGCTCCGTCGCTGACGAGCGGTGGACCGGTCTCGCCGTGGTTCAAGCGCTTCCTGATCCTCGTCGCCGGGTTGCTGCTCATGAACGGCCTGCTGATACTCGTCAACCCCGAATTCGCCGCGAGCCGCTGGCCGTGGGAACTCAACCCGCTCGACGGGCGGATGGTCTCGGCATGGTTCCTCGGCTGGTCGGCGTGGTGCGGGACGATGGCCTTTGCCCAGGACTGGGACGAGATCCGGACCGCCGCCCGGCTGTTCATGCTCAACGGCGTCGCCCTGCTCACGGTTACGGTCGTGTTCCGCGACGAGTTCCTTCCAGGGCGAGGAACGGCGACGGGATTCGCCGTCGGGCTGGCGGTCATGACCGGGATCATGGCCGTCTTCCATGTGCTCCAGGACCGGCGCCGGCTGACCGATCAACCGGCGCCGGCCGAGCTCAGTGACGGGGAGAGATGACGACCGGGCTCCCGCCGGCCTTGCTCTCCGAGAACGCCCGCTTCACGCTGACCTACGCCCTCCCGAACCTGCTCCGCGGAGCCTTGATCCCGCAGCCGTTCTGGACCGAGCTCGCCACCCGCCTGAACACCGGACAGTGGGCCGTGGCGACGGTCGAGCGCTTCTCCGAGCGGCATGGCGGCCGTTCGCTGCTGCTCCGCGGCGTCCTCGGGGAGACGCTCCTGATCCTGACGACTGAGGACGTTCGCCGCGTCCTCGACTCGCCCGTCGACGTGTTCGCGCTCGATGCCCGCGAGAAGCAGCGCGCTCTCGAACCGTTCGCCCCAGACGCGCTCAACGCGTCACCGCCCGCCCTCCATGGCCAGCGGCGCCCGTTCAACGAGGCGGTGCTTGACTACGGCCACGAGCCGCATCGGCTGGCTGAGCGGTTCCTCGCGATCGTTGGCGAGGAGATCACGGCAATGCTCGGGACGGCCACGGTCCTGGACTACGAGCGATCGCTCGCGGGCTTCCGTCGGATCAGCCGTCGCTGCGTGCTCGGTGACTCAGCGGCCGATGACACCAAGTTGAGCGAGGAGCACAGCCGCCTCCGCGGTGACGGCAACTGGCTCGGCCTGAAGATCTGGAATCGCGGCCGGAATGCGAGGCTCCGGGCGTCGATGGACGAGCGGATCCGGGCCTACGTCGACGCCGCCGAGCGCGGCACGCTTGTCAGTCTCTTCCCCAGCGCGCCGCAAGTGCAGGAGACGCTCCCGAACGGCCAAGTCCCGTTCTGGCTCATGGCGCTCGATGCCGTGCGGACCGTCGTCGCGAATGCGCTGGCGCTGCTTGCCACGCATCCCGTGGCGCGGGCACAGGCGCTCGAGGAGATCGCCGCCGCCGATGTGACCC
>JBIOWA010000233.1:0-4267 GCA_044868045.1 Candidatus Limnocylindrales bacterium | reverse complement strand
CGGCGCCGGCGGATCACCCGCGACATCATCGCTCGCGCGCGTTCCTTATGCGCAAACGCCCAGCCGATCAGCAACAGGATGATGAAGTTCACGGTCCCGGCACCGGCCGCGTTGAGGTAGCCGAGCTGCTGGCCGATCTCGCCGTCGATCTTGAGTCCCGGGACGGTGGCGCCGACGAGACCGAGCTGGAAGAACGGGCTCTGCGGGGCCGAGTTCGCGCGGACGCTCGACGTGACCGCGCCCTGGGCCGTCTCGCCGCCGACGATGATCGCGTTCGGCCCTGTCACGAATGCCGAGCCGCCTGACCGACCTTCGGGCAGGTCGCTCGCCGCAAGGTGTTTCCACTCGGGGATGGCCCCGCCGTTCGTCGGGATCGTCCAGTACAGCTCGGTTCGCTGTCCGTCGTTGTCGGCCCCACCGACCACGTAGAGGGCGCCGTTGGCGCTCCAGCCGGAGGGATCGTCACGCGCAGCAGGCAGGTTCCAGTCGTTGCTGATGTCCCATTTGACGACCTTCCCCTGGTTGGGGTTCTCAGGCAAACCTTCCGCGGCCTCGAGTCCGATGCTGCCGCGCTGGACGGCCCCGACAGGACCGTTCTCGTCACGGCCGCCGAAGAGCCAGACGAAGTCACCGATCACCGCGACCAGGGCGTCTGCCTGTGGGCGCTGGAGCGCCGCCTCGGTTTCCCACGCGCCCAAGGCGCCCTTCGCATCGAGCGGACTCTTGAGTGTCGAGGTCACCGGACCGTTCGGACCTTCGCCGCCGACCAGCAGCATCCCGTCCGGGGCGACCACGCCGGCGGCGCCCGCCCGCCCTTCCGGCAGCGTCAACTTCTCGGCCGGCGTCCATTCGCCGAGCTCTCCGGTCGTGGGATCCGGCGTCATCGAGTAAACCGTGGTCGTCGGTGCACCGTCGGCATCGAAGCCGCCGATCACGTAGACCGTGCCCGACACCGATACGACGCTGGCGTCCGAACGGGGCTCGGGCAACGCCGGTCCCTGCGCCCATGAGTCGAAGTTGCCGGTCCCGGCCAGCCGGGCCACGGACACGTCGGGCTGGGCGGTCGTGCCGTCCGACCCGCCGATGTACAGGATCTTGGTCCCGAGCTGGATCGCGGTCCCGTCGGTCCGCGGCGCCGGCAGCGCCAGCTTGTCGGGCGACGGATGCCAGGCGACGACGGCGCCGCGCGGGACGGGACAGGGCAACCCCTCGTTCTCCGAGCTGCAGAGGTTGATCGGCGACCACGCCAGGACGCCCAGGTCGATCGTCCGGTTGACCGTGAAGTAGTAGGCGCGATCGGGGATGTAGCCGAGCAGCAGGATGATGATCACGAGCCAGATGACGGCCTTGACTGAGGCCCACGCCCAGCCGTCCGCGTCGAGCAGCCCGAAGAGCGCTCGCTTCCGCGGCACGATCATCCCGGTACCAAGCGCCCGCTGCGCCATCGTCCTCCAATCCTCAGCCGGCGACCGGATGATCCGGCCGCCGGTCGATCAGCCTGCCGTCAACTCGCCCGTCATGTTCGGGTGGACCGTACACATGAACTTGTATGTCCCCGCCTTGAGCGCGGGCACCGCGTAGTCGCGGGTACCCGGACCCGGGAAGATCTCGCCCTTGAAGACCTCGCTGCCCGCCGAATCGTTGATCGCGACGTTGTGCTGGATCCCCGCGTCCTGGTTGTCGAAGTGGATCGTGAACGCGGCACCGGCCGGTGCCGTCAGCTTGTCGGTCGAGAACGCCACGCCGGAGGCGGAGATGTCCACCACCTCGGCGTTCGGGTTCGCCGACGGGGCCGCCGACCCGCTCGCGCCCGGGCTGACGCCGGGGCTCCCGCTCGGGCTCGCGAATACGTTCGTCCAGCAGTCCGGGTACGGTGTCGCGCCGGGATCCGGCTTGTAGTTCGGGTCGCGCCAGCCCTTGAATGTCAGGACCTGCCCGGTGATCGGGTCCTTCTTCGGGTCGAGCAGGTGCTCGTCCCGAACGATATATGTCTTGTCGTTCGTGGCCAGGAGGAACGCGATCAGCTCGTCGATCTGCCGGTAGTTGAGCGGACCCGGCGGGTTGCCCTTGTCCGACCAGACCGGCATCTGGGACAGGGGGTTGCCGCAGACGAACCGGCCGCCGACAGTCAGCACGTTGCGGATGTACGCCTCGTTGAGGTGGGCGAACAGCTTGTCCTGGCGGTTGAGCGCCGGGCCGACACCACCCTCTCCCTTCGCGCCGTGGCAGCGGGCGCAATTGGCCTCGTAGATGTTGTATCCGCGCTCCACCTTGGCCACCTGCTGGGCGTCGATCTCCATCGCCTGGCGGGCGACCGTCAGGCCACCGGGCGCGCCGAGCTCGTAGAACCAGTACAGCGAGACGAACAGGATGATGACGATGACCGCGAGGAACCCGACCCAGCGGGCGTTGGCCGATTGGCGCACGACCTGGGCCGCCCGCTCGGGCGTGAATTCGAGCTTCCGGATCGACGGCGGCGAGGTAAACCGGTCCGCCGGCACGACCTCGACGGACTCGCGGACGGCCGGCAGCCGCTGTTCGGGCTCGGACCCTTCGTCCGGGCGTCCGGGCGTGTCGGTCATCGGTCTCCTCGATCGATGTGGTCGGTCACAGCGGCGTCAGATGCAACCGGTCGGCGTACGCGGCGGGATGATCCCTGGCTGGCCAAGGGCCACCGGCAATGGCCCGAGCGTGATCTTGCCGGTATCGATCGACAGCACACCGGCACCGTCGACGGAGATCGAGAAGCGGTCCATGCTGCGCGGCGCCGGTCCGTACTGGGCCCCGTCGGCCTTGATCCCGAGCCGGTCGTAGCGAGACCCGTGGCAGGGACACTCCAACCAGAAGTTCTTGAGACAGGGGTTCGGCTTGCAGCCGAGGTGGGGGCAGCGCTGATAGAGCGCTCGGACGTTGAGGGCGGCCCCGTCGCCGGCCGTGTCCTCGCCCGGCAGGAACCGTTGCTGCGCCGGGTCGTAGAGGATGACGAACGAGCGTGCCTCGGCGTAATAGGCCGGGAAGCCGTCGGCGATCGGCAAGGTGCTGTTCGTGGTCTTGACGTCCTCGAGGGTCCCGATCTTGAGCACACCGCCGAAGCCCTTGCGCAGGTTGGGCCAGGCGAACGCCACGGTGCCGGCCAGCAGCTCGAGCGTACCGAGACCGATGCCCGCCCCAAGGGCGACCCGCATCAGCTGCCGTCGGGACAGGCCCTGGACCTGTTCCTTGCGCAGCGACTTGATGGCCTCCGTGGTCAGGGCTGCCGGCTTGTCGACGGCTTCGACGTGGTAGTTGCTCATGCGCGTGGAGCGTTCCTCTCGACGGTCACAGCGAGAAGTACATGCCCGGGGCCGTCACGTACGGGATGACGAACGAGTAGCCCGGGCCGCGGAAGAAGATCCCGACGAACGTCAGGACGAGCCCGAGGATGCAGAACAACGAGAACAGGATCACCGCGGTCTTCCGCTGCGACGGC
The DNA here is from genome assembly GCA_044868045.1 of Candidatus Limnocylindrales bacterium. Lineage (GTDB taxonomy): Bacteria > Chloroflexota > Limnocylindria > Limnocylindrales > CSP1-4 > SPCO01. Next base: position 798 of record JBIOWA010000233.1, on the reverse strand, counting down.
CGCGTCACGAGGATGTCGCCACGGTCGACGTACGGGATGAACGCCGCCCCCACGAGGACGAACGTCGGCACGAGGACCCCGGCCACGGTCGGGTGGAAGTAGGCCAGCAGCTCTTGCAGCCCGAGGAAGTACCAGGGCGCCTTGGCCACGGCCGGCGTGACGTTGCCGTTGGCCAGCTCCTCGAGCGGGGCGTTGATGAACAGGCCCATGAGGAACAGGAAGATCGACATGATCCCGGCGGCCAGGAACTCGATCGTGAGCAGATGCGGCCAGGTCATGACGGTGTCGTCGGGTTCCTTCTGGACGCGGACGACGGCATCCTGCTTGACCAGCGCCAGCAAGCGGTACGGCCGCGCCGACATCGGCACGCGCTGCTTGTCGATCTCGGTCCGCCTGGCCGGGTCCACCGGAAGGACGACCCGGCTCTCGGTCGGCTTCTTCGTGTCGGTCATCTCACAGCGGTCCTGAGATCCCGCCGTCTTTCCTGATTCGCCAGAAATGGACGGCGAGGAAGACGGCAGCGATCAACGGAAGGAACACCACGTGGCCGACATAGAACCGTAAGAGCGTGTTCTGGCCGACCTCGACGCCACCGAGCAGGATCCGCGAGACCGGCGTGTTGAGCAGCGGCGCGTAGCCGCCCATGTTGGTGCCGATCGTGATGGCCCAGTAGGCGATCTGGTCCCACGGCAGCAGGTAGCCCGTGAAGCTCAGCATGATGGTCAGGAACAGGAGCACCACGCCGACCACCCAGTTGAACTCGCGCGGCGGCTTGTAGGCCCCGTGGTAGAAGACCCG
>JBIOWA010000232.1:0-5407 GCA_044868045.1 Candidatus Limnocylindrales bacterium | reverse complement strand
GTAGTGTCGCGCCGATCTCGCGATCCGGTCGGCCAGGTACGCGACGATGACCGCGATGCCGATCATCAGCGGCCACTCGGCGAAGTCGCTTACCTCCGCGGCTTCCTGCTCGATCGGGTTTGCGACGGCAGAGGCCACGAGGGTGTAGGCGAGGGCCGCGCCGCCGACGACCACGATGCGCACGACCGCAGCGAAGAAGCGGTAGATGACGGCGCCGATGCCCGCGATCACCCAGGCGGCCTGAAGCAGGATCTCCGGATCGGCCAGGCGAGCAAACGTCGCGACCGTGAGTCCCAGCGTCACCCCGTCGACGAGGCGACGCATACCGACCGCGCCCATCCCCAAGGGCCCGACAATCACCATCTTCGGTGTTTCCAACCCCCCACCACTCCACGGCGACCATCGTCGCCCGAGACGGATCAGTCCAAAGGGACTATAGGTTGGTAGTACTCCCCACGACAACGACGTTCGGTGCGTCCACGCACCGGGTTGAGACCCGAGGCGCCTGCGGCCTCCCCACGTCTGTCGCCCAAGATTAGGGTTCACGGCGGGCGAGGCTCTATCACCTGCCCGACAGCTGCCGCATCCGATCGGCGACTGCGGGGTCGTTAACCTGCGAGCCTCTTGACGTAGTACTTTCGTACTGGTACTACAGCCGTCCGACACGGTTGCGGCCACAGGGCGCCCGTCGGTCGGTGGGGGTGGAGCGAGGAGGCTCCACGAGTCATCCGCGAACGAGGCCGGGTGCCGAACCGTCACCCAGAACCTTTCGGCCTCGGCCCGCCGACTTCGGGGAGTCGGTTCCAGGGCAGGTGTTCTCGATGAGAACAGGGACTCGCATGACGCAACGCGGACGCATGTGGTTCGAGCCAGGGGCCGTGTGCCCGCCTGCCCATACCGTGTGCCGGTCCATGCGGCCGGATCGAGGCTTCCGTGCCCTGAACGCGGGGGTCTCGATCCCAGGTGCGCGAGACGCGGCGGGCACAGGGGCCTGACCTCTCGCCATTGGTAGGTGAGCGCCTATGGAGTACGGATGGTCTCTACCGGACGCAGCGTCCTATCGAGGTTGATTCTTATGCGACAACGACAAGCGATCCGCATCCTGTTGGCCTCGATGGCCATTCTCCTGCTCAGTAGCCAGGCCGTCCTGGCCGGGAGCCCGCACTTCGTGGGCGACATCTCAGTGATTCGGGACGGTAATAGCCTCATTGTCTCCGGCAAGGAAGCCGGGCTCGGCAATGAGGACCAGGTCCACATCGTGGTCACCGCCACCGCCCTCTGCATCAACCCAGGCACCCACCACCCGAAGGCCGCGAACAAGGCGGACGTCTCTGCCGAAGGCGACTTCCCGGTGCAGAACGGGAAGGCAAACTTCAGTCTGACATTGACGGCCACCTTCCAGCCCGATTGCACCCCACCGATGACCGTCGTTTTCACCGACGTGACGGTCACTGATACGACCAACGGCATCTCACAGAGCTTCCCAGGGACCTTCTGACAGCTCCCTGCGCGGGCGCCCGCGCCATCCGGGCAGGGCGCCCGCACTTACTGGATGACGAGCTCCGAGGGGACGTCGGCCGCGACGGGCGGGTACTTCGGCTTCAGGTCGGCGATGGTGTCGGCAAGGATCGTGGCCACGGCCAGGTTGCGGAACCACTTGCGGTTGGCGGGGATCACGTACCAGGGCGCCACCGCTGTCGAGGTCCGCGACAGCGCCTCATCGAAGGCGGCCTGGTAGTCGTCCCAGAGTATGCGTTCCTCGAGATCGCCCATCGAGAACATCCAGCGCTTCGTCGGGTCGTCGTAGCGCGCCTGGAACCGGTCCCGTTGTTCCGCCTTGTCGATCGACAGGAAGAACTTGACGATCGTCGTGCCGTTGTCGGTCAGGTGCCGCTCGAAGGCGTTGATCTGGTCATAGCGCTTCGACCAGACGCTCTTCGGTACGAGGTCGTGCACGCGAACGACCAGGACGTCCTCGTAATGAGATCGATTGAAGATCCCGATCTCGCCCTTGCGCGGCACCGCCCGGTGGACCCGCCACAGGTAGTCGTGTGCCAACTCCTCGGTGCTCGGCACCTTGAACGAAGTGACCGGGCAGCCCGGTGGGTTGAAGGCCTCCATGACTTTGTTGATGGTCCCGTCCTTGCCGGCCGAGTCGATCCCCTGCAGGACGACGAGCACCGCCCGCTTCGACTCCGCCCAGAACCGGTCCTGCAAGGCGGCCAGGCGCTCGAGCTGTCCGGCGAGCTCGGGCTCAGCTCGCAGCTTGTCCCATCCGAACGTCGCTCCGTGATCCCGACGGCTCAGCCTGACCCGCGAGCCCGGCTGGACCCGGAGGGCCTCTCGGAGATCGATCATCGACCTATCGTCGCAGAGCGACGTCCGCGTAGAAGGATGCGTTCGACTCGGCCGTATCACTGACTTCTCAGCGATGAAGCTCGCCGGTCGGTGCCTGTGGGCACCTGACGGGCCGCTGACGTCTTCTAGCGCTTCGAAGCGGGTCGCACTCACTGCGTCAGGTCGGTCACCCTCCGCCGCGTCTCGCCCGACTCGCGGATGACGATCGATCTCGCCAGCCGATCGTGGAGGCCCCGGTGTCGGCGATCGAAGATGGTGGTCACCAGGAGGACGGCCGACCAGCCCGCAGCCGCAAGCGTCAGCGCCGCGGTCGCAGCGGGCGAGCCGCGTACGACCAGTGATACCAGCGCTACCGGTGCGCCGAGCGCGAGCCAGCGGACGACGGCGTCGCGGACGCTGAGGCGCGAGCCATCGCCGACGGCCGCGACGCGCAGGTTGCACAGCGTCTGGCCCGGGGTGCGACCAGCTCGAGTCCACGACGCCACGAAATAGAGCGCGCTGATGGCCGTGCCCAGGATCGCGTTGACGACAGCCCGGCTGCGGTCGAGCACTAGCCCGTCCGGACCGTCGACGTCGAACCGCACGGTCGGGCCGAGGATGACCGTGGCGATCGAGCCGGCGACGAAGATGAGACCGGCCACGACGAGCCCGTCGACGAGATAGGCGACGAGGCGGCGGATCGGGTGGGCATACCGAACGTGGTCGGCCACCGCCGGCACCGCGTTCGAGGCAGCAGCCGGCGGTGCGGCGGGGCTCGTCCGTACGGGATCCATGACCACCGATCATAGGCGCCCGGTTCGCCATGTACCCTTCCCGCCGTGATCGGGGATGGTCGGCGTATCCAGGACGGGCAGGAGCTCCAGACCGATGTCTGCATCATCGGCGGCGGCGCAGCCGGCATCACCGTCGCCCAGGCACTCGCAGATCATGCGCTCGACATCGTATTGCTGGAGAGCGGCGGGCTCGAGTTCGATGCCGCCACGAATGACCTCAACGTGGGCGCCAGCACGGGTCTTCCGTACTTCCCGCTCGAGGCGGCCCGTCTCCGCTACTTCGGGGGTAGCACGAACCACTGGGGCGGCTATTGCCGACCGCTCGAGCCCGTCGACTTCGCCAGGCGACCCTGGGTCGCGGGGAGTGGCTGGCCCATCGATCGGGCCGACCTGGATCCTTACTACGGTCGTGCCCGACCGATCGTCGGTCTAGCGGCGGAGGAGGGCGACCCCGCCGCCCTCCTCGCGTTGGACCGTTCCCGCCCGTTATTCGACAGCACGAGCCGGTTCCTCCACGTCCTCGCCGAGATCGTCCCGCAGACCAAGCGATCCTTCGGTGACCGGTTTCGCGAGATGCTCGAGGCCGCCGATGACGTCGACGTCCTCCTCCACGCGAACGCGGTCGAGATCGAGACCGATGCCGGAGCTCGCCATGTCGAGCGCGTCCACGTCGCGACCCTGGCAGGCAACCGGTTCACGGTACGAGCCCGCGCCGTCGTCCTGGCCACTGGCGGGATCGAGAACCCGCGGCTCCTGCTCGCATCCGATCGGGTGCAGCCGAGCGGCGTCGGCAACGATCGGGACCTGGTCGGTCGCTATTTCCTGGAGCACCCCCGCTTCGTCTCGGGGACGCTGATCCCGTCGACCGGAGACCTGAGTGCCCGATTCTACGAGCCCCACGACGTCGCCGGCCGCGAACTCATCGGCTACCTAAGCCTCGATGAGGACGTGCTGCGGGACGAGGAGATCCTCGAGGTCCAGGTGCGGCTTCGGCCGACCTACAGCCCGGCGGTCGAGGCGGCCCTCGAGGGCCAGGATGTCAACGCGCTCCGCGACCTCGTGCGCCGGACACCCGGCGCGCTCGATCGTTTCGGCGAGCAGGTCGTCCGGGTCGTGGCCGACTTGTCCACCTGGCAGGATGCGACGATCCCGGGCGGACCCTTGGCCGCGCCCTTGCCGGAGGTCGTCGCCGAGATCGGCCGCCGTGCCGCCGACGGCGAGCTGGACCGGCTGATCCCACTACTGTTGGGCGACATCGCGACGGTGGGGTATCGGGAGCTGTTCGGGGGCCTCCCGATCGAGGCGGCGGACCTCGCGACGCGGATCGACCCACTCCCCGATCGGGACAGTCGCGTGACGCTCGGAACCGAGCGCGACCCGATCGGCATGCGCCGGGTGGAACTCCACTGGGCGCTCAGCCCACTCGATAAGTGGAGTGCCATCCGGACGTTGGAGATCCTCGGGATGGAGCTCGGTCACGCCGGCGTCGGACGGGTCCGGGTGCTGATTGACGACGGCGACGCGTGGCCGTCAGATCTCGCGGGCGGCTGGCACCACATGGGCACAACCCGCATGAGCGATGACCCGGCGCAGGGCGTGGTAGATCGTGACGGTCGCGTCCACGGGATGGATGACCTGTACATCGCAGGCAGCTCCGTGTTCCCGACCGCCGGATCCGGCACTCCGACGATAACCATCGTCGCCCTGGCCCTGCGCTTGGCCGACCATCTCAGGGAGCGGCTGTCATGACGGATCGCCGATCGCCATTCGGTGGGCAGGTGTGGACTCGAAGGATGTTCCTGCGCGCATCTATCGGCTCAAGCGCGATCGTGACGGGGGCAATGATCGGCGGAGCGAGCCTTCGTGGGGCTGCCCTTCCGCCTTTCGTCGATCGGCTCGTCGCGCTGCTGCCGACGGACAGCGCTGTTGCCATCGGCCGCGAATACGTGCGGGCGGAACGGGTGGAGGCGACTCCCGACGAGATCGTCCGAGCCCTCCGCCAACGAATCCCCGCCCTCACCGGCCACGCCCACATGTCGGATCGGGAGCTGCGCACGATCCTCGGGGCGAGCGCCCGGTCCGACTTCGCCGACGGTGATGTCGTCCGGCTGCGCGGCTGGATCCTGGCGCGGACGGAAGTACTCGTATGTGCTGCGGTCGCGCTGGCGCGAGACGGCGTGCCGGGCAGATGATGGTCGACCCGACCCCAGCCCAGGAAGTCGAAGCGGAGGCGGTGGAGTTCAACCGTCGCGGGCGAGGCAGGCCGCGTCGACGAC
>JBIOWA010000231.1:0-3308 GCA_044868045.1 Candidatus Limnocylindrales bacterium | reverse complement strand
CCGCCAGATCAAACGGGCGGAGGGAAATACCGATGACCCAACTTCATTGCTTAGCGGTGGCCACATCGTCTTGGTCGGCGGTGGCGGAAGCGGCAAGACGGATGTTGCGCTTACAGCGCTACAGGCTGCGGGCCGGATTCCCATATACGTCCGAGCCCATCCAGGAACAGTGGATGTCGCTGTGCTCGTCGCCGACGTATTTCACGGCGTTCGATTCGAGCCCGGATCCGACCTCGTGCGCCAGTACCTCGTTGACGGCAGGCTGGCTGTTGTCATTGACGGCTCCGACGACTTGGACTCCGAGAGTCGAGATCGATTCTTCGCCTCACTCGAGGTCTCAGCGCGCACGTATCCTCGCGCGGGGCTTCTTGTACTCAGTCGGCTGTGGCCGAAGACCCGGCTGTCTTCGTTGGACCGAGCCGACCTGCTACCGCTCGCGGTCGACCAAGTCGATCAGCTCTTCGAGCAATTCGGGCTTGGCCACAACGCATCGTTCAGTCTGGATCGGCGCCTCGCTGATTTAGTTCAGCTGCCGTTCTGGGCAGCACTGCTCGCGCAACATGGTCGAGCGGTCGGCTCAGGAATCGAACTCCTCGATGCTCTGATCAAGGCCCGCATGGAACGGTCGCTTCCCGTTGAGGATCTCAATCGCCTCAGGGCCGTGCCCCGTGGAGTGGTGGGAAATGAGCGATCCGTCGTGATACTCAGCGACGTTGTCGCCGGCGTCGGTCAGGACGCCAGCAGGACGGTCTTCGCTCGCTCCACCTCCTTGGTCGACCCATCATGGCGGCCCTGGTCAAGCCGGGCCATGGAGCCCTCGGACAGGTAGCGTCGCTCGGCGATCGCCCACTCGTCGTGGACCTCGAGCAGGACCGCCCCGGCCAGGCGCGTGACGGCCGCCTCGTTGGGGAAGATGCCGACCACGTCGGTCCGCCGCTTGATCTCCTTGTTGACCCGCTCCAACGGGTTGGTCGACCAGATCTTCTTCCAGTGGCTGACCGGGAAGGCGCTGAAGGCGAGCAGGTCGGCCCGCGCCTCGGCGAGCATCGTCGCGACGACCGGGAAACGGGGCTCGAGACGGGCGACGATCTCGTCGAGTTGGTCGGCCACGGCCGCCGCGTCGGGCTGGGCGAAGATCGTGCGGATGGCGGCGAGGACCATCTCGGCGCTGCCCTTGGGGATGCGGGCCAGCACGTTGCGCAGGAAGTGAACTCGACACCGTTGCCAGGCCGCACCCAGGAGGACCGCCGCGATCGCACCCTTGAGGCCCTCATGGGCGTCGCTGATGACGAGCCGGACACCGGCCAGGCCGCGGGCTCGCAGGCCGCGCAGGAAGGCCGTCCAGAAGGCGCCGTCCTCGCTGTCGCCGACGGCCAACCCCAGCACCTCGCGGTCACCGGTCCGGGTCACCCCGGTGGCGATGATGATCGCCTTGGACACGACCGACGCCCCGTCGTGGGCCTTGACGTAGGTCGCGTCCAAGAAGAGGTAGGGGAAGGTGGTGTGGCCGAGCGGGCGATCGCGGAACTCGGCCACGACCGCGTCGAGCTCGGCACAGATCCGGCTGACCTCGCTCTTGCTGATCCCGGCGTCGATGCCCAGGGCGGTCACCAGGTCGTCGACCTTGCGCGTGCTCACACCGTGGACGTAGGCCTCCATGACGACCGCCCACAGCGCCCGGTCGATCCGTCGGCGCGGCTCCAGCAGAGCCGGAAAGAACGAGCCGGTCCGGAGCTTGGGGATGCGCAGCTCCACGTCGCCGGCCTTGGTGCTCAAGAGTCGGCTGCGGCTGCCATTGCGATGGGTCGTCCGAGCGTCGGTCCGCTCGTACCGGCCGGCGCCGATGGCGTGGTCGGCCTCGAGCTCGATCAGCTGCTGGAGGATGAGGGTCATCGCCTCGCGCATGACGTCGGCGCTGCCGCCGGCGCGGATGGCGTCGAGCAGCTCGGACAGGGCAGACTGTGACAGGGCCATCGGTTGGGTCTCCTCTACGTGATCCCGGCTAGGAACACGCTGAGAATCACACCGGTGGCCCCTCGCTGCGCGGCGTCAGCGCAGGTCAGGAGCCCCGCTCAAATCCCACCACTCGAGGGGACACTCCTATCTAACCCGCTGTCTGGGCGTTGCCCCTCGTACGAGCCAACGCTCAAGACCCTTGAAAATTGGCCAACTGTGAAGGTCGTTGTCAGTGCGTCTGAGCCCCGGCTCACATGACCGGGAAGGTCACGCACGGTCACCACCGAACTGAGTGCATCGCCTTCGGCCGAGATAGCGTCTATCTACGCGATTCACTCATAGCGTCGCGCTCGGTGACAGCACGCAATGCCAGCCGGGCGTCAGTCTGCCGGCAGCGCCAGGGCTCTGGAGGATAGAGGCGAGCGTCACGATCGTCCCTGCCAACCAGGCGAGCTGGGACGACTCAATCGAGCGGAATGGTGCGACCAGTGATCGAACTTAGGGCCTGTGGCCGAATTCCGGTCGTGAGGTGAGGCACGCGTGGACTGGGCCGGTCGGCCCGCGCCCGTCCGCGGCGGTCTCGTAGGCGCGGCTTCGCCAACCAGCGGGTGCGTGGGCGGGCAGGGATCCCGGACATGCCCGGCACCGGGGAGCGTGGAGCGCGAGCAGGCCGGCGAAGGGCGTAGTGGCGTCGCTCACCGCGGCAGAGGGTTCGGGCCAGTTGCCGTCACGAGGCGCTGCGGGACCCAGTCGTGGACGTGAACGAAGCCGTCGATCTGGTCACCATCGAGCTCGACCGATGCCCGCAACGAAAGTCGATAGAACTTCACGTGGGTGAAGTCCTCGAACAAGATGTAGACGGGGTCGGGTGTGCTCTTCGGGCCTTGGAATTGCTGTCCCGTCAGGACGGGCTTGTGGGCTTCAACGAACGCGTCGAAGGTGTCGCCGACCACGACGCCGAGGTGCTCTAACCCCATCTTGTAGACGCGCTGGTGGACGGGCGGGATGAGCTCGATGAGCGGGACGACCTTGCCTTCGAGGACTTCAAGCCGCTCCGCAGGGACGATCAAGGAGATCGGGCGGCCGTTCCAGACGTTCTCGCGGCTGGCGACGGCGTGGCGTTCGATGAGCCCCCGCACTCGGACGTACTCGTCCCACTCGGCTACCCGGTACGCGAGGTGGCTCAATTCGTATGAGCTGATGTCGATGCCGCGCGCGGCAAGCCGGTCGCGCTGCTGCGCGGCGAACGCCCGATAGTCCCCGATGATGTCGCCGACCTGATCGGCCATCGACTCCTCCTCTCGGCCGCCATCGTACGATGCGGCATGGCGTACGGATCAGGCGACCGCGCG
>JBIOWA010000230.1:0-17545 GCA_044868045.1 Candidatus Limnocylindrales bacterium | reverse complement strand
TGACGCTGGCGTTGAGTGTGTCAACCGACGACCTTCTCGCGAGGGCGCGGGCCGGGGACGGCGACGCGTTCCGAGAGCTGACCGATCCGCATCGCGCAGAGCTACAGCTGCATTGCTATCGGATGCTCGGGTCCTTCCAGGACGGGGAGGACGCGCTCCAGGACTCGCTCCTTGCCGCCTGGCGAGCTCTCGGAGAGTTCGAAGGACGCGCATCGATCCGGACTTGGCTCTACCGGATCGCCACCAACGCGTGCCTCAACGCGCGCCGCGCGGCCAGCCGACGCCCGGCCAAGGAGTGGGACGTGCCAAAGGTTGAACCGCCCGATCCGACCCGGTTTGGCGAAGTCGTCTGGCTCGAGCCATTTCCAGACGCCCTGCTCGAGGATGCGCTCGACGTGCCGCTCGGCCCGGAGGCCCGCTACGAGCAGACCGAATCCATCTCCCTGGCCTTCGTCACCGCTCTTCAGGTCCTGCCGCCTCGCCAGCTCGCCGTCCTCGTCCTGCGCGACGTCCTCGGCTTCCATGCGAACGAGGTGGCCGACATGCTGGACACGACCGTCGATTCGGCCAACAGCGCCCTGAAGCGGGCGCGCGCCACCCTGGAGCGCCGACGGCCTCCCTCCGCCGGGCGCGAACCACCTCCAGCGTCCGACTCACCGTCCGAGAATGCGATCGTGGCGAAGTTCGTCCGGGCGTACGAGTCCGCCGATCTCGACGCATTGGTGGCCCTTCTGACGGACGACGTCTTCGTCTCGATGCCCCCGATGCCCTTCGAATACGAGGGCCGCGACGCCGTGGCGCGCTTCTGCGCCAGCATCTTCCGCTCGGGTCGGAGGTTCGACCTGGTTCCGACGCGAGCCAACGGTCAGCCGGCGTTTGGAGCCTACCTGCGTGCTCCGACCGGTATCAGCCACGGTGTCGGCCTCTTCGTCCTCACGCTCAGCGGCGACCGGATTTCCGCCATGACCCGCTTCGAGAACACGGTGCTCCCGAGGTTCGGCCTACCGCGATCGCTCCCCGGCCGATAGCCGGGATCTCAGGGCTCGACCAGACCCCGTGCGATAATTCGAACGTGGGAACGGTGCAGGAGGTCCGCATCGCGAAGCGGACCGGCTTCTGTTACGGGGTGCGCGAGGCGATCGACAAGGCCAAGGAGGCCTCGGCCGCCGGCAAGGCGACGCATACCCTCGGCCAGGTCGTCCACAACGAAGGTGTCGTGCGCGACCTGCAGGACATGGGCATCCAGACGGTCGAGACGCTCGACGACGTCGACCACGGCGCGGCGGTCGTGATTCGGGCACACGGCGTCCGACCGGATGTCATGGAACGCGCCGAAGCGCGCGGTCTCGAGGTCATCGACGGGACCTGCACCTGGGTGATCCAGGAACAGAAGGAGCTCCTCCGCCTGGTCGAGGAGGGCTACACGATCGTGGTCCTCGGCACGCCGAAGCATCCCGAGGTCGTTGGTTTGCTCGGGTTCGCCCCGGACGCGATCGTCGTCGACGAGGAGGACGAGTGGGACGCGGCCATCCCGCGCAAGAAGCGGATGGCCTTGATCAGCCAGTCGACGCAGCCGCCCTGGAAGTTCGAGAAGCTCGCGGCGCTGATGGTCTCTCGCGCGCACGAGCTCAAGATCGTCAACACGGTGTGCCCGGTCACGATCCGCCGCCAGCAGGACACGATGGAGACAGCGGCCGAGGTCGACGTCATGGTCGTCGTCGGTGGGCGATCGAGCGCGAACACCAAGGAACTGACCCGGCTCTGCGAGATCGGCGGGACGCATGCCATCCAGGTCGAGGGCGTGCGCGACCTATCCGATGCGACGCTATTCGAGGGCGCGAAGGTGGTCGGCGTGACCGGGGGGACGTCGACGCCGATCGAGGACCTGCGCGACGTGACCCGGCGGATCCTCGAGATCGCCGGCACGAAGGATGCTGCCGCGAAGGCCGCTGAACTGGCCGACGCCGCGCTCGATCGAGCCGCCACGCCGGCCGGTCGCACGACGTCACTTCCGCAGATCACCCGCCCAACGGCCGGCGCCGCCTAAGTCATGGCCGCCCGAGCAGGCGCCCGGGTAGCCGGTCCCCGCCTCGGCGGCGCGTTGCCGATCGTCGCTATCGTCGGACGCCCCAACGTCGGCAAGAGCACGCTCTTCAATCGGATCATCGGTTCACGCACGGCGATCGTCGAGGACCGGGCGCGAACGACCCGGGATCGACTCTACGGCGACGCCGAATGGAATGGCCGACGGTTCGTGCTGATCGATACTGGCGGTCTCGAGGCCGGGACCGACGACCCCATCGAGCTCCGAGTCCAGGAGCAGGCCCGTCTGGCGATCTCCGAGGCGGACGTCATCGTCTTCGTGGTCGATGCTGCCGCCGGCATGACGCCGGCGGACGCCGAGGCGGCCGAGCTCCTGCGACGAGCGACGGCGCCGGTCATCGTCGCCGTCAACAAGGCCGACAACGAGAAGCGCGAGCTCGAAGGAGCCGAGTTCTACGCCCTGGGCTGGGACGAGACGTACGCGATCTCGGCGTCACACGGCCGCGGGACCGGCGACCTGCTCGACGCGATCGTGTGGGCGCTCCCGCCTGAGAGCGAGCAGGAGGTCGCGCGCAAGGCACGCGAATCCGAGGCCGACGCGTGGGCCGAGGAGGTCGCCGCCGGTCGCCTCGAACCGTTCGTCGTGGACGAGCCGGAAGCGGACCAGGACGGGGACGGCGCCGCAGAGGAGGCAGCCGAGGAAGCGGAGGCGGCCCGCTGGGACGCCGCGATCGCCGCGGAGGCGGACACTCAGCCGGCGGCGATCGCCTTCGTCGGCCGGCCGAACGTCGGTAAGTCGAGCCTGCTGAATGCGCTCCTTGGCGAGGATCGGGCGATCGTGTCGGAGGTGCCGGGAACGACGCGCGACGCGATCGACACCCGGCTCGCGTGGGGTCGCAGCGAGATCGTGCTGATCGACACGGCCGGCATCCGGCGGCGCGGGAAGGTGGCCTCGGGTGCCGCCGCCGAGCGGTACTCGACGATGCGGGCGCTGACCGCGCTGTCGCGCGCCGACGTCGCCGTGCTCGTGATCGACGCGGTCGAGGGGCTGACGTCGCAGGACGCGCACGTCGCGGGTTACGCGATCGAGGAAGGCAAGGGACTGGTCCTCGCCGTGAACAAGTGGGACCTCGTGGCCGAGAAGACGGACCACACGTTCGACCAGTACGTCGAATGGATCCGCAACGAGGTGCCGTTCCTCGAATTTGCCCCGATCGTGTCGATCAGCGCCAAGACCGGGCAGCGCGTCGGCCGCGTGCTGGAGCTGGCCATTGACATCTGGGCGGAACGGCGACGGCGGATACCGACCGGCGAGCTGAACCGGGTGCTGTCGGCGGCGACCGAGCGGACGCCGCCGCCAGTGGTCCGCGGCCGGCGACCGAAGCTCTTCTATGCCACCCAGGCCGGGATCGCGCCGCCGACCTTCGTGTTCTTCGCCTCGGACGCGGCAGCCGTTCACTTCTCGTACCGCCGGTACCTCGAGAACCGGCTCCGGGAGACATTCGGCTTCGATGGGACGCCGATCCGGCTGGTGTTCCGGGACCGGTCGTCGGTCAAGCTGCCGCGTCGACGATCCGCTCGGTCGGCTTCGAAACCTGCGCGGCGTGCGCCGGCGAGCCGGACGCGCCGTTCACGCTGATGGCGGGCGCGCCGCGGGTCGCGGTCGTCGGGGCAGGGGCATGGGGGACGACGCTCGCTGCACTCGTCGCTCGCAAGGAGCCCGTGACGCTCCTCTGTCACCGCTCTGACGTCGCCGACGAGATCAACAGCACCCACCGGAACGAGCGGCGACTGCCGGGGATCGACCTTTCGTCGGACCTCATGGCGACTGCGGATCCTGCGGCCCTGCGCGACGCGACCGACCTCGTGATCTTCGCGACGCCGTCGTCGCATCTGCGCTCCGTCGTCGGCGCGGTGGCGCCGTTCATCCCTTCGGGCGCCGACGTGCTGTCGGTGGTGAAGGGGCTCGAGGCCGGCTCGTTGTGCCGGATGAGCGAAGTCATCGCCGACGCCGGCGGCATCGCGCCAGCGAGAATCGCGGCGCTCTCCGGCCCGAACCTGGCATCCGAGATCGCGCGCAATCTGCCGGCGTCGGCCGTCGTCGCGGCCGAGGACCCCGAACTCGCCGCCCGGATCGTGGATCGACTCGGCCGGCGCGAGTTCCGCCTCTACGTGAACCGCGACATCCTCGGCGTCGAGTTGTGCGGGGCCCTGAAGAACGTCCTGGCGATCGCGGCCGGGGCCGCGGACGGGCTGGGGTTCGGCGACAACGGGAAAGCCGGGCTGATGACTCGCGGCCTGGCCGAGATGATGCGGGTCGGAGCCGCGGCTGGCGCGAACCCGCTCACCTTCGCCGGCCTGGCGGGGATCGGCGACGTCATCGCCACGTGCGGCTCCCGCCTGTCGCGGAACCACCGACTCGGGGAGGAGCTGGCCAAGGGCCGTGCCTGGGCCGACATCGAGGCCACACTGCCGGGCACGGCCGAGGGTGCGTACACGGTCGAGGCCGCCCTCGCGCTCGCGGATCGGCTCGGCGTCGAGATGCCGATCGCCCACGAGGTCCAACAGGCGCTGTTCGAGGGCAAGAGCGTTCAGCGTTGCCTCATCGACCTGCTCTCGCGCGAGTCGAAGGACGAGCTGGGCGGGCTGGGCTGAGACGGCCGCCCGCGTCGCTCGATGCACGGTACTGCCAGTACCGATTTCTCAACGAGCGAGCGCGGTCGACCGCCGGAATCGACATTTCCTGTCGGATTCGAGCCTTGTCCACGCTTACCCATCGCGGAATCGAGACTGACTGTACCGCCGGGTTCACGAGGGGCCCGTGCTAGACTGCGAAGCCCGTCGGGGCGTGGCGCAGTCTGGTAGCGCACCAGTCTGGGGGACTGGTGGTCGTCGGTTCAAATCCGGCCGCCCCGACCACATTTTCCGCGCGAAACCGCCCTTGAGGTGGAAGCTGCCCGCTGGGGCGTGGACACCTAGCCCGTCAACGACAGTTCGGCCTGCGTCTGATGGCAGATCCCCGGGCCGTCCCACGTGGCATGGCCCCCCACCCGGGCGATCTGCTCGTCAACGACTATCTCAAGCCGACCTTGCCGCCATCCTTGCGAAGTCGATTCCGAGCACCGTGCCTTCCCGACGGACGCACCCGCGGCAGACTGGCGGCGTTGGGGCAGTCTGGCACTCGGCGATCCCAGTCCGCGGTACCCAGGGACCATTGACCGTTTGACCGTTCGCGTGCGTCCTAGCGAACAGGCGATCCGACGCCTGACACCAACCGCGGCGCGGACGTTTCGAAGGTCGCCCGTGACTACAACGGTGCGGCTGCCGTCGAGGAGCACAAGCCCGCCCACGCTGATAAGCCGGCCGACGCTGGCCAGCCCGAGGACCCGGGGCCCCGGATTCGGTCGAGGGCCCCGAAGCCGCCCCCCAGGATCCAGGCCCGCCGACTGATCCCGGCCAGCCCGAGGAGCCCGGACGCCCCAACTAGTGCCTCCTCGCCCTATGGACCACCCCGCTCGTCACCTCGACGGGCGGGGTTCCTTCTTTCGCGTTGACTCGTGATTTGGAGCGTCATATCCTCCGAACCCACCTGGTTCGAACGCATACCAAGATTTGCCTAGATTCACTTTGTCCGCCGGGTGTAACGCAGGGAGAAGGTCGTGGACCTCAATGTCGCGCTACCGTTCGCCTCGTCGGTCCTCTCGTTGCTGTTCGCCGCCCTGCTCGTTGATCAATGGCGGGAGCGGCGGCGTCCCTATCAGGCCGTCTGGGCCGTCGGGATGTTGTGGTACGGCGTCAGCGCGGGAACGGAGTGGATCGGCGGGGCGTTCGGTTGGTCCGAACCGCTGTACAAGGCCTGGTATCTCATCGGCGCGATCTGGGTAGCCGGCTGGCTCGGGCTCGGGACCGTCTACCTGCTAGCCAGGACGCGCTTCGGGTTCGCCTTCGCGCTGAGTCTCTTCTTTGCCGGACTCTTCACTTATCTGACGCAGGCTAGGTACGACTACGCGGAAAGCGGCTCGGCACCGGTCATCTACTTCGGCGTGGCCGTCGTTCTCGCCCTGGCCGTCATCGCGCTCACCCTACGTGGAGATCCACGTTGGTCGCATCTCGCTGGATCGGTGGTGGTCGGCGGGAGCGTGATCTCGGCGATCCTTGTCACGACGGTCGCCCTGGCTGCGCCAGGATGGGTCGTCGACCCGATCACGCATATCCCGACAGGCGAGCTGTTCCCCGGCTACATCCGGCTACTCACGCCGTTCTTCAACATCACAGGAGCGTTCGCCCTGACCCTGGGGGCGCTCTACAGCGCCTATATCTTCATGCCGAAGAGGCGACTGATCCGATATCACATCAGCGTCGATCGGGGTCTGAAGCCTTACGTCCGGAACCTCGCCACCGCTCCGGTCGCAATCATCGTCAATCTTGCCGCTTCACTCCCATTAGCCGCGCGCGCCGTGGCGAACGGAACCATCAACAGCCGCGTGCCGGCGACGTTCTTGATCGCTGTTGGGGCAATTATCCCGGCGATCACGAGCGGGATGAATCGTTTCGGCGCGACTGGCGGCTTCTTCGTCGGTGAATTCCTAGGCGTGCTCTTCCTGTTCGCCGGCTTCCTGGTCTCGATCGAGGTATTCGCCAACCTGCGGGTGCCGTTCACGTCGATCGTCCTATGGAGACGACGTGTCCAAGAACCTTCCGCCAACCAGTAAGACGCCCTGCACCGGGCACGTCGACGTTCGTGCACGAGGAAACAATGCCCGATCGTCTAGAACAGAGGACTGTTCCGGAGGATGATTCTCTGATGGGATCCGAACTCGCCGCCCGGTATGGCGGTAGCGCGGGTCACGATGAGCGGTCCCGGTAGGAAATCGCAGTCGCCGCAGTCGAGCTGCAGGATGTACCGAGTGGGCACCGTGGTGCAGGCGGCGTCGAGCAGATCCGAGTTCGTCAGGGCAATTTGACCACGCTGTTCGGCGTCGATGATTAGATCGCCGATGATCCCGGTGCCGTCGCAGGTGATCGAGACCGCGATCTGCGGCGAGCCCGTCGGGGTCAACCCACCAAACCGGTCGAAGGTGACATCGGTGATCGTCACCACCTCCTGCGCGCTCACCGGTTTCGGCAGTGCCATGGCGATCGCAACCACGATGAGCACAGCCGGCCATCGCACGAGGGACGAGGGACGGTGTCGCATGACCATCACCCCCTGAGTTGTTCGCGGGTCGGATGCGCCAGCGGATGCCCTCGAGTTGAGCGGCCATCACGGAACTGCGCGTGACCGTTGGCCCGTCGATCTTCTTGCGATGTTGCGCCGCGCCCCCATCAAATGCAATAGACGACCGCGACCCTGGGCCCAGAACGCTTCATCGCGACGGAACCTAGCGACCTCCGGCCGAGACCTTGATGATCAGAACCTCCGTGGGCGCGCTCTTGCCTTTCAAGGCCAGCGAGCGCCGCTCGAGAGGCGCCGCTGACAGACCGGCGCTCGAGGCAGCCGCCAAGGTGACCAGGATTTCGCCTTCAGCCGCGGCGGATGCCAGACGGGCAGTCGTGTTGACGACATCTCCCATCGCGGTCAGCTCTCGATCGGCGCCCTCGCCGACAGACCCAACGTAGGCCGTGCCAGTGTTGACTCCGACGCCTACTGGGACCCATGAGCCGCCAGCACTGCCGTGCCCCGTCGCCTCCAGCAGCACCTGCGCGGCGCTGACCGCTCGTTCCGCGTGCGACTCGCCCGCCAGCGCAGGCACAAACAGACCGATGATCTCGTCACCTACGAACTTGTCGACATAGGCATCGTGGTCGATCAGGACCGCGCTCGCCGTATCGTAGAAGCGGCCCATGAGCCGAGTGAATTCCTTCGGTCGCATGTGTTCCGCCAGCGGCGTCGAGCCGCGGACGTCGGCGAAGAGCATCGAGCACTCGATCTCGGCGCCACCGTGGTTGTCCCGCAAGGATCGAAAGCAGCCGACGCAGTACTTCGGGTTCTTCGGCCACCGGGCATGTCCCGTCAGCCGCATGATCAGGCCACCCGGACCAGCAAAGGGCGCGGCGCACATCTTGCACCGCGGTGAGCTCGGGAGCCGGCTGTTGATTCGCCGCCTCGTGCGGAAGGGCGCAGGATTGACCAGGATGGCGCGCCATATCTCATCGGCGGAAGGCGGAGAAGGCGGCTCAGCGCTTGCCATGCTTGCGCGACTCTTCCACGAGTTCGATAGCTTCGAAGCCTACGCGCTCGCGTCGTGGAAAGTAAGCCAAGGCAACCGCATGGAATCGCGAGAAACGTCACCGTGACAGGGGAGCGCCCCGGAGTACCATCGGCCGGAAGGCGAATCGCGGAAGCCCAATGCCGAGGTCGTTCGACCGCTGCGCCGGTTCGTCGCTAGGAGGTTGCAGTGGGCATCATCGCGTGGATCATCCTGGGCGCGATCGCCGGGTTCATCGCCAACCTGATCATGGGCGGCAGGGAAGGCGTGATCGGGACGATCGTCCTGGGCATCATCGGGGCGGTCGTCGGTGGCTACCTGGCGGGCACTGTCCTGGGCGTCGCCGACGTGACCGGCATCAATATCGAGAGCATCGTGGTTGCGGTGATCGGTGCCGTCATCGTGGTGGCTGTCTATCGGGCAATCGCAGGACGCCGCCGGGCGATCTGATCACCACTGCGCGGGGATCCGCCTGACGGACAGACGACGTCTACATGGCTGCGATCGGCCCGAGCAGCAGCCATCGCTTGCCGCGTCCCCAGCGAGCAGCACCGGCCGCAGGCGGCTCATCTTGCGGTACCAGCCGTACTGAGGGAGTGGGCGGACCAGTAGGGGCCGCATCGGCCGGATCCGGCGTCTCGAAGTCGAAACGACAATAGCCGCAGAGGCGAAGCTGGCCCACCCTACGGTGCGAGCATCGCGGGCAGTACTGGGGTTCGGGCCCTGGCGCAAGTTGGTTGCCAAGGAACCCTGTTGGTAGGGTCGTCATCGCGGACACCACTCTCGGCCTGGAACGCGACGAATGGACCAGGCGGGCGGGGTCTGTACTTCGCGTGACGCGCAGGCCTCGGGCATATCCCGGGTGGACCCCAACCGTACTCGCCCCTTCGCAAATCGGCAATGGACGGGGATAGCGTTGCCAGGCGGGTTAGGCTGGGGTAACGACCGTTACCTAGCGCGACGGTCACGCCCCGGCTCCGGTCCAGACCTTCGATCCCGGCTTCCCCCCGCCGGGTGCTGGTCCGGACCGACCGGGGTTATCTGTCGTCGGGACCGTAGACTGGCGGGAGTTCCGTCCTATAGAACGTCTGCAGCCGGAGGGGTAGCCCTGACCCTGCCTGACGCGCCCATGCAGTGGCAGAACAAGGCTCAGACCGCCTCTAGCGGGCTGCTCCCGCCGAGCTTGGCCTTCTCCGATACCCCGTCGCGGGCGATGGCCTACCTACTCGATTCGATCGTGTTCAGCGTGTTCAACTCGGTCCCGCTGTCGATCCTCGGCTTCTACAACTTCACGTACCCGGACTTCCCGGACCGGAGTGCGTTCGTGGCTGCGACGCTCGTCGGATTCGTGATCCATTTCGTCTACTTCGTGTGGTTCTGGTCCGGGGGACGGCGCGCGACTCCTGGCCAGCGTGTCTTTGGCATCCAGGTCGGTAACGCCTTCGATGGGCGACCGCTGACCTTTGGACAAGCAACCAAACGGTGGCTCGGTCTCGGCACACTGCTTGCCTTGCCATTCCTATTGCCATTCGCTGTGGTCGGCATCGCCGCCGTCGTTATCGATTGGCTGTGGAACCTGCTGCTCCTCGTGACGACGATCGCAAGCCCGACGAAGCAGGGGCTACATGATCGCTTCGCGGGTTCGGCGCTCGTACGGCCGGCAGGCGCTGGGAACCGCTGGGCGGCCGGTTGCCTCGCCATCTTCCTGATCTTCGTCCTGCTCGAAGCGTTGCTGGTCTTCTGGGTTTTCGCGAATCCTTCGAGCTACATGCCGTCCGACTTCTGGGACGTCTACCTCAGATGGCTCTGGCCGTCGTAGACATGCCTAAGATGTCGGCCACACAGGGGAGGGGAGTGACATGACCCAGCCACCGGACGATCGCGTCCCGCCGCCCGGCGAACCGGATGCCGAGACTCCCGCTGCCGAGCCGGAGACGCCGGAGAACGCCCCGACCGTCGCGTGGTCGCCGCCGAGCTCCGAGGCGCCACCGCCACCACCTGAGCCACCCGCGACCCCAGCTGAGCCACCCGCCGCCCCGGCGCCGGGCCCGATCATCAGCGCTGATACTGCAACGCCCCCGGCCCAAGGCTGGGAAGTGCCCGGGTCGCCTCCGCCGGTCCCCGCTGCAGTATCGGGCGGCGGCTGGGAGGTCCCAACAGGGGCTGCGCCCGTCGAGCAACAGGCCGGCTACATCATCGCCGGCGTCGGCGCCCGCTTCGTCGCGTGGCTCGTTGACGGTCTCCTCAGTACGATCGTGCCGGGTGCCCTCGCGCTGCTGCTCCTCGACTGGAACGCCGTGCTCCAGCCGATCTTCGAGCAGATGCGGTTCGATCCTTCCGGTCGAGTGATCTCGTCCGGCGCCGTGACGATCCCGGTCACCCTGAATCTGATCCTCATCATCCTGATCACCGTCGGGATCCAGTTCCTGTACTTCGTCGGGTTCTGGACCAGTCGATGGCAGGCGACCCCCGGGATGATCGGCCTCAAGATGCGGGTGGTCGACTCCAACACCGGTAGTCCGCTGACCCTCACGCAGGCGTCGAAGCGCTGGGTGGCGATGGGCTGGCCGCTGAGCTTGCTGGTCCTCGTGCCGGTGCTCCAGAACGCCGCAGGGCTGGCGCAGTTCGGGCTCAACGTCTTCCTGTTCTTCTCGACCGTGACCAATGATCGAAAGCAGGGGCTCCACGACAAGTTCGCCGGTTCACTGGTGATCCGGTCGGTCACGAGTGGGGACGGCGCAACGGTCGTCGGCTGCCTCGTCTACCTGGTCATGGTGACCCTGATCACGGTCGTGGCTTCCCTCGCGTTCTTCGTGGTCGCCGGTCCGACGTTCGTGGAGCTCCTCCGTGATCTCCCGGGGTATCAGCAGTGAGCGATCAGGACCGACCCGAGGGTAGTCCGCCGAGAACCGACCAACCGAGCGCCGATCAGCCGACGACCTCGTGGACGCCGCCTTCCGAACCGCAGCCACCGCCGCCACCGGTGCCGCCCTCTGATGCCCAGGCACCGCCCACTCCGACGGGGTCGGGCGGTCCGTTGCTCTCCGCGACGCCGACCGCGGCCGCCGGTTGGGCGCAGCCGGCCGACGACAGACGTGAGATCGCACCGGGTCTCGTCTTCTCAGGGACGGCAGCACGCTTCGTCGCGTACTGGATCGACAGCATCATCCTGGGATTGATCAGCGGCGTGATCGTTTCATCCATCGGGTCCTCAACGCCACTCACGCCGACAGGTGAATTCGTCTGGACCACTGGCGATTTCCTGGCAACGGTTCTGAATGCCGCGATCAGCGGGGCCTACTTCGTCGGATTCTGGTCGGGCGGTCGGCGGGCGACGCTCGGCCAGATGCTCCTGAAGATCCAGGTCGGGAACGCATTCGACGGGAAGCCGTTGACGGTCGAACAGGCGATCCGAAGGTGGCTGGCTCTGGGTCAATTCCTCAGTGCGTTCGCCGTGACAGCGGCCGCGCTCGGGGCCATCGCCCTGCTCAGCCTCGTGTGGACGATCGTGCTGTTCATCAGCACTGTATCCAGCCCCACCAAGCAGGGCCTCCACGACCGATTTGCGAACACTGCTGTCGTTCGACCGGCGAACGCCGGGAACGGGCTCGTCTATACGTGCCTGTTCATCTTCATCCTCCTTCCGATCCTGGCGCTGCTCGCGATCATTTCCCTGATCTACCTGGGTGGACAGGTCAGCACCATCCTGTCGGCCGCCGGAGAGTCCGTCCAACCTTGACGGCACCCGACCTGAGCGAGGCCCAGCTCGATGGCGTCCTCGACATGGATCCGGCGGCGTTCCGCGCTGCCGCGCATGCCGTCGTCGATCGCATGGCCGATTACCTCGAGGGCGTCGCGGACTGGTCCGTCTTCCCCCAGGTCGAGCCCGGCTCGATCCGACCGGCATTCCCGCCGGCGCCGCCCGAAGGCCCCGAGTCGATCGAAGCCATCCTCGCCGACGTCGACCGCCTGATCGTCCCCAACGCCACGCACTGGCAGCACCCCGGCTTCATGGCCTACTTCCCGACGACCGCCTCGGGACCGGGCATCCTCGGCGAGATGCTGACGGCCGCCCTCGGCCAGAACGCGATGCTCTGGCGGACTTCGCCGATCGGCACCGAGCTCGAGGAGGTCGTGGTTGACTGGCTGCGTCGTGCGCTCGGCTTGCCGGATTCGTTCGACGGGCTGATCACCGACACGGCATCGACCTCGTCGGTCATCGCGATCGCCGGGGCCCGCGAGGCGATCGGGCTCGAGATCGCGGCGCGTGGCCTGCCCGGTCGGGCGGACGTGCCTGAGCTCCGTGTCTATGCATCGCAAGAGGCCCATTCGTCGATCGAGAAGGCGTGCAGGACGCTCGGGCTCGGACGCGCCGGGCTGGTGCGGATCCCCGTCGACGAGTCATTCGCCATGCGACCCGAGGCGCTCGAGGCCGCCATCGCCGCCGATCGCGGGGTAGGCCGGCGGCCGATGGCCATCGTCGCCACGGTGGGCACGACGTCGTCGACCGCGGTGGATCCAGTCGCGGATATCGCCGACGTGGCCGAGCGTGAGGGTCTCTGGCTGCACGTCGACGCGGCCTATGCCGGTGCGGTGGCGATCATGCCCGAACGGCGCGCGCCGTTCATCGGCTGGGAACGGGCCGACTCCGTTCTCGTCAACCCGCACAAGTGGTTGTTCACGCCTCTCGATGCGTCACTACTCCTGACGCGCCGCATGCCCGACCTTCGATCGGCCTTCAGCGTCGTGCCCGAGTACCTGCGCACCCTCGACCGCGACGCCCTGGTCCGCGACTTCAACGAATACCAGCCGCAGCTCGGTCGCCGATTCCGGGCCCTGAAGCTGTGGATGCAGCTGCGCTGGTTCGGGCTGGAGGGACTGCGCCGGCGGATCGAGCGACACATCGAGATGGCCAAGGCATTCGCCGCGTGGATCGACGCAGACCCCGATTGGGAGCGGGTCGCACCCGTGCCGTTCTCGACGGTCTGCTTCCGCTGGTACCCAGGGTCAGGGCTGACCGATGACGACCTCGACACCCGGAACGCGGCCATCATGGACGCGGTGAATCGATCCGGTGAGGTCTTCCTCTCGCACACCCGACTCGGCGGTCGATACGTGATCCGCCTCTCGATCGGCAACATCCGCACCGAGCCGCGACACGTCGAGCGAGCCTGGGAGTTGCTGCGCGAGGCGACGACGGGGTGAGCCCGAGCCCTCGTCCCCATGACGTCATCTTCTTCGCAAACCCGAGCGAACTTCGGGAGTGGCTCGATGCCAACCACGCGACCGCCGACGAACTGTGGCTCGGGTACCACAAGAAGGCCACCGGTCGGCCCACGGTCACCTGGGAAGACACGGTCGTCGAAGCCCTCCGTGTCGGCTGGATCGACAGCGTCCGCTACTCGCTCGACGAGGATCGAAGCGCGCAGCGGCTGACACCGCGTCGCAAGAGGAGCATCTGGAGCGGGCGCAACGTGGAGATCGCCGAGCGCCTGATCAACGAGGGCGACATGCAGCCCGCCGGGCTTGTCGCGTTCGAGGCGCGGACGCCGGAACGGACTGCGCTCTACTCCTACGAACGGGAAGCCGCGGCATTGACGGACGAGGAGACCGAGCGATTCCAGGCGAACGCGGCCGCCTGGGACGACTGGCAGCGTCGTGCACCGTCGTATCGACGGAGCGTCTGCTTCTGGATCGCGAGCGCGAAGCGACCGGAGACGCGGGCCCGGCGGTTCGAGATGCTGCTCGCGGACTCGGCCGCCGGTCGCCTCGTCGCGCCGATGCGGCCGCCCGGTCAAAAGGAAGGGCCTCCGCCGGGATCCGGCGGAGGCTCATCGCGCTGACGTGAGGGTTTTCAGGCCTCGCTGCACCGCGAGCGGAAGGTGAACCTGCCATTCGTGATCCACGCCTCGCCGTTGAGGCTCTCTCCGTCGACGGCACCCACGAACGATGCCTCTCGGCCGGAGCCCTTGCCCGAGTCGTAGGTGCGGCATGTGCCGCCATCGCTGGACGAGCGGTACTTCCAGGAGGACGTCGGTCCGACGCCGGTCCAAGTGCCGCCCACCGTGACGTCACGGCTCGAGACCGGCTCGCAGCTGAACTCGTCGCAGACGTATTCGTCGACTTGGAGGTTCGTCGTCGCGAGCTTGACCGAGGTCAGGTCTTTGGCGGCTTGCACGGTCCCGTTCGGCAGGTCGACCTGGCAACCCGACTCGAACACGGGCTCGCCGAGATAGTCGCCCGTGACCAGGTCGATGGTGTACGTCGTGATATGCGCACAGACCTGATCGCGGTGGCTCACGCCCGAGAAGGAGTCACTCATCTTGCCGGCGAAAACCGACAGTCCGACGTCGGAGCAGGTCGTCGTGTCGCCCACAGGCGCGGTACACGTCGAGGCGTAGACCTCGGCGCTGGTGCCGTTCTGGGTGAACTTTCCGTCAGCGGGCGGGGTGGTGTCCGCGGCGACGGATCCGGCCGAGAGCAGCAGCAGGGCGAGGACAGCCGCCGAGATCCACGCGAATCGGGAGCGCGGCGATGGTCGATGGAACATGTCGGGCTTCTCCCCAAGGTGGCCGCGGGTTCCCGCAGCGCTACCTGGGTGACGCGTCAGTCGTGGGGGCGTTGCTCCGTTGTCGGATTGCCGACAGCCCGTTTCTGGCCGCCTGCCATATGCAAGGTCACGGGACGATCGGGTAGTGCCACCCCTCGGTACACTATTCATCGTTCGGCGTGCTGGGACACGTCCGTTGATAGCAGGGGAGATCGCGAATGCACCTCATCAAATCGCTCATCGCGCACACTCGTCGCGAGGACGGTCAAGGTCTCGCCGAGTACGCACTGATCCTCGCACTCATCGCGATCATCGCGATCGTCGCCCTCATCTTCCTGGGCGGTCAGGTCAGCCAGATCCTGAGCGAGGTCGGCAACTCGGTCTAGGGATCGACAACGACGACCGCCGCGCTCGTTGGGCACGGCGGTCGTTTTGATTCATGCCATCCAGCGGACCGCGAGCCGTGTCACGCCGATCCTGATCGGGACCGGTACCGGCCGGTATCATCGCCGCTATGCCGCCGATCGATGAGCTGACCCGCATCGAGCCCAACCACCTGACCAGACTTCAGGCCCAGGGGACGTTCACGACCGGGCTCCTGCTGGAGCGTTCCGAGACCTCGACCCGCCGCCAGTACCTCGCCGATCAGGTCGATGCCACGCCCAACGACATCCTCGACTGGCGGGATGAGGCCCTGATGCTCAACCTGGCCAGCTTCGGTCCGAACCACCACCAGCTGACGATCCAGGCGGGGATCGAAGGCCTCCGCGACATCCTGTCGCTCTCGCTGGAGGAATTTCGCGAGCGGCTGCATCGAGCGGCACAGGAACTGAACACCGCGCCGCCGAGCGACCTGACGATCTCAGGCTGGTGGGAGCAGGCGAAGACGCTCGAGGAGGAGTAGCCGACTTTCGAGGCCGGCGTCATCTGCCAGTCGACGCGAGCGGCCAATGGGCCCGTCCCGGGCTAGGATGCCTCCGTGCGCACGCCGCTCTCCCGCATCGCCGACTCCTGGATCGCCGTCGCGACCGCCTTCGCCGTGATCGCCGTCACCATCCCGCTTTTCCTCAACCCGATCTGGGTCGCGTTCGAGCAGGATCGGGCACAGGCCGCGGCGTGGACCGGCTTCTCCGACGCCGACCTCCGAACGGCCACCGACTCGATCCTGTCCGATCTCGTCTTCGGCCCGCCTGACTTCGACGTTGAGGTCGCCGGCTCGCCGGTGCTCGAGGAGCGCGAACGTGCCCACATGCGCGACGTCCGCGACGTATTCATCGCCTTCTTCCGGGTGACGCAGATAGCCGCCATCGTCGCGCTCGTGATCGCGTGGAGGCGTCGCGGGCGCGATCGACTCGCGACCTGGCGTGCGATCCGGACCGGCGCGGTCGGTCTCGTCGCGACGTTGCTGATTGCCGGCGCTGTGGCCCTGGTCGCCTTCGACGCGCTCTTCGAGGTCTTCCACCGACTGCTATTCGCGGGCGGGTCGTACGACTTCGACCCTCGAACCGAACGGCTCGTCCAGCTGTTCCCGTTCCAGTTCTGGCAGGAGACCACGATCGCGGTCGGGGGGGTCGCCATCGTCGTCGCCCTCGTCGTCGCGGCCGTCGCCAATCGCAGGCTCGCCGCGGAACCCGCCCGACAGGCCGGACCCGCGACCCTCGAGAGCTCCCGGCCGTGACCGCCGACCGTCTCCTGTCGGTCGAGGAGGCACAGGACCGGATCTTCGGCGCCATCACCGGCCCGACGGAACCCGAGGTCGCCTGGCTCTCGGAAGCGCTCGGTCGCGTCGTGGCCGAGCCGGTCGACAGCCCGATCTCGCTGCCGCCGTGGGACAACTCGGCGATGGACGGCTACGCGATCCGATCGGCTGACGTCAAAGAGGCGACCGAAGACGCGCCGGTCACCATCGAGATCACTGGCGAGGTCCGCGCTGGACAGGCTCCCGACCAGACCGTTCGTCGCGGCACGGCGGTCCGGATCGCGACCGGCGCACCGGTACCGCCCGGGGCGGACGCGGTGATCCCCGTCGAAGGGACGACGCCCCTCGACGCGGCCGGGGCCGTGGCCGGAGAGCGCGGTCGTGACGCCACCGGCCCGCTCCCTGCGCAGATCGCGGCGCACACGTCGATCCCCGTCGGCGGCTCGATTCGGCGGCAGGGCAGTGACCTGGCGGCCGGCACGCGGATCCTGGAGCCCGGCACGGTCGTGACGCCGACCGCGATCGGACTTGCGGCCGGGGTCGGAGTCGACCAGCTGTACGTCCATCGTCGCCCCCACGTGAGCATCCTCGCGACCGGCGACGAGATCCGGACGCGTGGCGCCAACCTGGGGCCGGCCGGCATCCCGGACGCGAACAGCCCGGCGCTGATGGCCATGGTCGATGCCGCCGGCGGCCATGCCGACACCCTGGGGATCGCCGCCGATCGATTCGACGACGTCCGGGCGCGGCTGTGCGCCGGGCTCGTCGGCGGGGCCGATGCGATCATCGTGTCGGGCGGCGTGTCAGTCGGGCCCTACGACGTCGTCCGCGCGGCATTCGAGGAGTTCGGTGAGATGGAGCTCTGGCGGGTCGCGGTGCAGCCCGGCAAGCCGTTCGCGTTCGGCACGGCCAGGGCACCCGGCGAGGACGCCGATTCCGGCCGCCCGGCCACGCTCCTCTTCGGGCTGCCGGGGAACCCGGTGTCGACCTTCGTGACGTTCGAGCTCTTCGTCCGCCCGGCCCTCCGCCGCCTGGCCGGACATC
>JBIOWA010000229.1:0-4057 GCA_044868045.1 Candidatus Limnocylindrales bacterium | reverse complement strand
GCGAGAGCGTCGTCAACTCCAAGCTCAAGGAGATCATGGTCAAGGCGTTCGTCGAGACGCTCGCGGTCGCTCGCCGCGAGCAGTGCGACATGCGCACTGCGGCCTACCTGGTCGCGGTCAAGCGAGTTGCCGACGCCATGGACATGCGCGGCCTCTACCCATAGTTCGTACCTGAGGGCTGACCCGAACAGCGGCAGGCCACAACGCGACTGCTACCATCGCCGCCATGCTCGATCACGAAGAGAAATTCCTGTTCAAGGAGGAGATCCTCCACCTGTCGAACAGCGTGGCGGAGCCCGGCATCCTCGACAACGTCGAGGACCTGCTGACCGATGTCATCACGAGCCCGCGCTTCGACTCGGAAGTCTTCACGCTCGAGCGCAGCCTCCAGGTGATGCTCGGGCCTCGTGCCGGGACCACGCTGGTCGGACTCCTGACGGTTGCGCCGGAGGTTTTCGACGAGGTCGCGGAGGTACGCATCCCGTCCGAGGTCCACGAGCGGCTCGTCGCCTGGCGGGCGCGGTTCGGGCTGGCGATCGATAACGCCCTCAACTTCCTCAACAACCCGGATGGGATCCAGGGACACAACTTCGCGACCCAGGTCGCGCACGTCGAGGAGCGGCGCGTCCTCCAGGGTCGACTGACGCTGGTCCGCTACAACAACGAGCCGCAGTTCTTCCAGGCCGATGCGAGCGTCTTCCTCGGTCTCGTCACCGACATCCTCGAACGGCTGGGTCCGTACCTGGAGCCCGACGCGGTCGATTCCGAGACCGTAGCCCGACTGCGCGACGCGCTGGCCCTGATCGAGCGCAAGACCGGGGCTCACGGCTGAGAACGTAGCAGCCGACATGCGGCACATCTACTTGGCCGCCACGGGTCAGAATCGCGGCAAGACCACGGTCAGCCTCGGTGTCATGGACGGCTTTCAGCGCCGCGGTCTGTCGACCGGGTTCATCAAGCCGGTCGGCCAGCGGACCGTCATCGAGGACGGCGTGCCTGCCGACGAGGACGCCGTGCTGATGAAGACGGTCTTCGCGCTGCCTGAACCCTATGCCCGCATGAGCCCCGTCCACATCCCGCGCGGCTTCACGCAGGCGTACATCGAGGGCAAGGTGGTCGAAGACCTCGCAGCCAGGATCAGGGTCGCCCACGCGGCGTTCGCCGCCGAGCGTGACATCCTGCTGATCGAAGGCACCGGGCACGCCGGGGTGGGGGCGGTGATCGACCTCTCGAATGCCGTCGTCGCTTCGATGCTCGGGGCGCCGGCGGTCATCGTGTCGGAAGGCGGCGTCGGTCGGCCGATCGACGAGATCGTCCTCAACAAGGCGCTCTTCGAACGATCCGGCGTTCGCATCGCTGGCGCGATCGTCAACAAGGTCGACCTGGCGGCCAAGCCAGACCTCGCCCGCACGCTCGAGCGCGGCCTCGCTCGTCACGACATCCCGCTCCTGGGCGTGCTTCCGTATCGGCCGATCCTTTCGAACCCGACGCTCGCAATGGTCCTCGAGGGCGTCCACGGCGAGACGATCCACCCGGGTCCAGATCTGGACCAGGTCATCGGCGGCGTCGCGATCGGCGCGATGGAGCCCCACCACATGCTCCAGCGGATCGGCGAGCGCTCGCTGGTGATCGTCCCGGGCGATCGGGACGATGTCATCGCCGCTATCGTCCATGCCCATCGCATCAAGGCACCGGCCGGGGGCGACGCGCTCGGGCTCGTGTTGACCGGTGGCTATCGACCACGCAAGGCCGTCCTCGACGCGATCCGCGACGCGAACCTGTTCGCGACGATCGTCCCGGAGGACACTTATGCCGTGGCGTCGGAGGTGCACGACCTGCTGGTCAAGACTCACGTCGCCGATCGCGAGAAGATCGACGAGATCAAGGCGCTCGTCTGGGAGCACCTGTTCATCGACCGGGTGCTCGAGGTGGCGGCTGAGGTCGAGGTCGCGGCCTAAAGAACGTGGCGCGGCGGCTTGTTCGCCCCGGCGGGCTTGTCCGCGCCGGATTCCTGTCAAATGCTGGCCGTGGCGCACATCGGGCTCCGTCCAGCGGTCGACGGGGTCCTCAGGGTGCATGGAGATGCATGGAAGCGGAGGAAGTCTGGGCGCTCCTGCGTGGTCATTCAGCGCCGATGCATGACTATGCGGGTCTCGCCTTGCTTGAAGGACCAGCAGCTCGTCCAATGTCGCCCTGACGAACATTTGACAGAAATCCGAGCCCGGACGCGAGGCGGGCGGGCCCAGCGCTGACGGCTTTCGGTGGTGGCGCGGGCCGGGGCCGCGACCCGCGCCCCCCGCCCGTCAGTGGCCGGATGCTCCGCCGGCTGTCTCGACCCGGACGTGCCGCCTGCGCGTGACGATGAGGGAGCCGAGTCCTGCGGCGAACGCCGACATGACGCCTATTGCGACGAGCAGCGCGAGCCCGGACCAGATCGGTGCTGGGGTACCCGAGTCGACCGTCGAACGCGGCACGGACGCACCAATGACGAGCGGATCATCGGTCAGCGGGAACACGTAGTCGGCACGCTCGCAGTCGCCACCCTGGTAGCAGGCGTACCCGGCGAGGCCGACAATCACCTGGTCGATGCCGCCTTCGGGCACGACGATCGAAGCGGTGTAGTGACCGGACCCGGAGGGCGACTCTGTGCCCGGAGCCTCGGTCGACGAGCCGATCGGGGACACAAGCTTGATGTATATCGGCGAGCCGTAGATCGGTTGCTCCTTGCCATCGGCGATGACGAACGTCGACCAGCCGACTTCGAGCGTCGATCCGGGCTGCGCGTCGCGCGGAATCGCCGTGTCGAGCCTCGCCTCACCACCCTCCTTGGCGAGGACCGGCGTCGCCGCGAGTAAGACGAGAATCAGGATCGCGGCAAATGAAGTGCCAGAACGTGTATCCGACATCAAAGCACCCCGCGTTGTGGTTCTCTCAGCCCCCGTACACCTGCGGCCCGGGCTGGGTTCCCGGGACATCGCCGAGCGGCTCGTTGTCGATCAGCCGCGTCGAGCCGAAGCGGACCGCCATCGATGCGAGCGCGGGGCCGTCGATCGTGTCCAGCTCGGCCAGGGTCCGACCGTCCGCTACGGAGACGTACTCGACGTCGGCCAGTGGCTCCCCCGCGAGCACGCGGCGCATCGTCGTCCGCAGGGCCTCGGCCGAGCGCTCACCGCCAGCCCATGCGTCCCTCGCCGCGACCAGCGCTCGCCGCAGGACCGTGGCCGCGGCGCGTTGTTCGGGCGAGAGATGGACGTTGCGTGACGACATCGCGAGGCCATCCGGCTCCCGCACCGTTGGGAGCGTCACGACCTCGGTCCCGACCTCGAGGTCGCGCGCCATCTGGCGGATGACCATCACCTGTTGTGCGTCCTTCTGCCCGAAGTAGGCGCGGTCGGCACCGACGAGGCCGAAGAGGATCGCGACCACCGTCGCGACGCCATCGAAATGGCCGGGCCGCGCGGCTCCTTCCAGCGGGCGTGCGACGGCCCCGACCGACACCGTCGTATCGAACCCCTCGGGATAGATCTCCGGGACGTCGGGCGCGAACACGAGGTCGACGCTTTCGGACTCGGAGATCGCCAGGTCCTGCGCCTCGTTGCGCGGATACTGGGTGTAGTCGGACGCCTCGTTGAACTGGCGAGGGTTCACGAAGATCGTGACGACCGTCGTCGCATTCTCGGCTCGCGCCGTTCGCATCAGCTCGCGATGGCCCTCGTGGAGCCAGCCCATCGTCGTCACGAGCCCCACCGGCCGAGGCGCGTCGGCCAGCGCCGCGCGAAGCTCTGCCCGGGTCCGAAGGACCCTCATACAGGCACCCTCAACGGAGAACTGCTACACGCGCTCCGAGGCCCGAGGCGGAGCTCGCGCAGCGCGTCAGCGCGGAGCCCTGCGCCATCGGTCCGAGGAAGCGGGGCGAAATCTAAAGGTCGCGATCGAGCGGGATGCCGGCGATCGAAGCGTCCGCGGTCGGTTGATCATGTGCGCCGCGACCCAGCGCCTCGTCGAGGACCGCGTCGTCCATGCGGACGGTCTCGGCCTCGCCCGGGAACGTTCCCGC
>JBIOWA010000228.1:0-4742 GCA_044868045.1 Candidatus Limnocylindrales bacterium | reverse complement strand
GAGGCCGACCTGCGCGTCGTCATCGCCGATGACTCCGCGCTCATCCGGGAGGGCATGGCCCGCCTGATCGAGGAATCCGGCGGCACCGTCGTGGCCAAGGTCGGCGACGGCGACGCCTTCGTGGCGGCAGTCGTCGAGCACCGACCCGATGTCTCCGTGGTCGACGTCCGGATGCCCCCGACCCAGCGCGACGAGGGGCTCCGGGCCGCCATCGAGGCACGGCGGCTCGTACCCGGCAGTCCGATCCTGGTGCTCAGCCAATACGTGGAGCGGCAGTACGCGACCGAGCTCCTGGCGGGCGGCGGTGGCGGGGTGGGTTACCTGCTGAAGGATCGCGTCGGCGACATCCCGGAGTTCATGGACGCTCTGCGACGGGTCGCCCGCGGAGGCACAGCGCTCGACCCGGAGGTCGTCGCTCAGCTGATGGTCCGCAACAAGCCAGATGATCCCCTGGCAGCCCTGACCCCTCGCGAGCGGGAGGTCCTGGCGGCGATGGCGGAGGGTCGGACGAACGTCGGCATCGCCAAGCTCCTCACGATCACCGAGGGCGCTACGGAGAAGCACATCAGCAACATCTTCGGCAAGCTCGAGCTGCCGCAGTCGGAGGATGCGCACCGGCGTGTGCTTGCGGTGCTGACCTATCTCGGTTCCTAGGTTCGCCAACCGGAGACGCCGGAGCCCACGGCCACGGGGATCTCGGCCCGGACGAGCGTCGGCCCGCCGATGGGGCTGGATACCGAGAACGCCCCATCGACGCCGGCGACCCGGCTTGCCAAGCCGGCAAGCCCGCCACCGGACTCGATCTCGGCGCCGCCCTTCCCGTCATCCCAGACCTCGACCACCAGCTGTGCCCCCTCCCGGCGGCAGCGGACCTCGCACCGGGTCGCGCCGCTGTGCTTGGCGACGTTCGCCAGCGCCTCGGACACGACGAAATACCCGGCGCGCTCCACGGGGGAGGGCAGTCGCTCACCCGGGGCGAGCTCGCTGATGACCGCCGTCCTGACGGGCCCTCCGCCTGTGATGGATTCGATCGCCGGGACGAGACCGCGGTCGAGCAGGATCGACGGCGCGATCCCCCGAACCAACTGGCGGATGTCGGCGAGCGCCTGGCGGGCCTGTTCCTGGCCCTCGCGCACGAGCTCCTTCGCGCCTGCCGGATCGGCGTCGATCCGCTCGCTCGCCAGCCCCAGATCCATGGACAGCCGGACGAGCCGCTGTTGGGCGCCATCATGGAGGTCACGCTCGATCCGAGCCAGCTCGCTCGCCTCGACGTCGAGGACGGCCGAACGACTCTTTCGGAGCGTCTCGACCTGGCGGCGCAGCTCCCGGCTCTCCGACGTGCACAGCAAGCCGACGACGACCTGTCGATGTAGCGCGATGACCAGCTGCGACAGTGACGCCGCGACGAACAGCAGGACCACGCCCGCGAGCGACCCGAGCCACGCCGGCGGCGCGACGGCAGGTGGATCGAACCAGACCGGCATCGTGAGCATGACCAGCGCAGCCGTCCAGGCGAGACCGACGACGAGGAACTCGATGATCGCCAGCGGCAGGTTCACGCCGACGTAGAGCAGGTCGCGCCAGCGAGCCTCGTCGGCGAACTCGGCACGGAGGATATCGACGACGTTCCCTCGCAGCGGTCGATAGGGATGCGGCGCCGGCCGTTCTGACTCGCCCACGAAGACACGCCAGCGCTCGACCCGCGCGACGAGCCGCGAACCTTCGATCGCCAGCGCGATGAACAGGACGCCGATGCCGGCCACCAGTACCGTCAGACCGGTCGAGATGAGCGTGATGATGGCCGCGGCCGCGAACATGCTGGTGAACAGCCCGAGGACGATCGCGCCGTTGGCGTACCAGGTCGCCGGGTGGACCGGTGCGATCAGGAACGCGCGAAGGGGAGAACGCACCATCCCCGGTCGAGCGAATGACGCTCCACCGGGGATGCGGGCCGAGGCGATCCCGGCCAGGATGAGCAGCAGCCCTGTCGCCAGGACGACTGCTTCGATCACGACTCGGGCGATCCCATCACCTCAGAGTGGTCGGTCGACTCGCGTCGCATGGCGCCGATGACGAGCAGGGCCCCGATGCCGATGAAGAACGCCGGACCCAGGTAGCGCCACGAGTCCACCCATGACGGTAGCAGGGCGTCGAGGAGGGCGAGACCACCGAGCAGGATCAGCCCGAGGCCGATGAACGTGGTCACGCGCCCCGAGCCCTCGCCGCGAGCGGCGTGACGATGAGCGTCCGACCCAGCGGCGGCAGCGGCCGCGAGTTCGATGTCGGTCATCGGCTCGTTCGGCACGATGATCGCCAGGCCGATGTACAGCAGGATGCTGAGACCGCCGGTCACGAAGATCGACAGGAACCAGAGCAGCCGGACGAGGGTCGGGTCGAGGTCGAAGAATTCGGCCAGGCCTGCAGCGACGCCGGCCAGGCGACGGTCGTGACGGCAACGAGTGAGACGGCGGTTCAATTGCATCCTCCGATCGGATCGATCTCGACGGTCCCGAAATCGATATGGGCGCCGAAGTCGGCGCAGTGGTGCCGCTCGTAGGCGGCTTTGAGTTCATCCCAGTAACCGCGCTCGACGGCGAGCCGCGGTCCGAGGGCCACGGCGCCACCGAGGATCAGCCCGGGTACGGCGGCGGCGAGCAGGCCGCTCGCGAGGCTGATCTGGGTGCGCCGGAGCGCGATGCCCAGGCCCACCGCGATCACCGCCAACGGCCAGAGACGCAGGACGTCGATCAGCGCGGCCGTGTCGAACGGGCCGAGATCGGCCGCCGTGAACGCGCCGCCGATCGCCACGAGGAACACGCCCGTGTAGAGGAGCGTGCGGTTCAGACGCATCGGGATATCCATCACCTCCCTGGTGAGCAGGCACCTGTCCGAGCGACCCGCGGTCGCCGTTCCGTGCCTGTCAGCACTGTGCGTGTAGGAGACCGCCGCGCCCAGCCCGCCACCCGGCGTGTTTGGGGGTAGGGATAACCGGAGGATCCGGCCGGGTCTCGGACGGAGAGCGCCCCCGCACAGGTCCAGAATCGAGGGTCCCGCCCTCCGTAAGATGGTGCGGCATATGGATGCGGCCGATATCGAGCTCCGGAACGCGACCTATCGGCTGTTCGTCGAGTTCGGTCGCGCGCCGATGGCCGCAGAGATCGCCAAAGCCACGGGCCGATCCGAACCGGAGGTTCGGGCTGCTTGGGCTCGACTCCACGACGCCCACGCGCTCGTCCTCGACAGCGCGGGCGACATCCGCATGGCAAACCCGTTCTCGGCCGTCCCCACGCCGTTCCAGGTCGAGGCCGCGGGGAAGC
This sequence comes from Candidatus Limnocylindrales bacterium, assembly GCA_044868045.1. GTDB lineage: Bacteria > Chloroflexota > Limnocylindria > Limnocylindrales > CSP1-4 > SPCO01. The sequence continues at coordinate 1,425 of JBIOWA010000228.1, read as the reverse complement.
ACTGGTACGCCAACTGCGCCTGGGACGCGTTCGGGATCGGCGCGGCGCTGCACGTCGACAGCGTCATCGACACCGAGTGCGCCGACTGCCACGAGCCGATCCGACTGCACGTCCGGGACGGTCGTCCGGACGACACCGACCTCGTCTTCCACGTCCTGGTGCCGGCGGTCTCGTGGTGGCAGGACATCGGGTTCACCTGACGAGCGATGTTGCTCTTCCGGTCGGAAGACCACGTCGATGCCTGGCTCGCCGGACGCCCACCCGGCGCCACGATCCCGATCACGAAGCTGGCCGAGCTCGCCGAAGCGTGGTGGGGAGACCGACTCGATCCTGACTGGCGCCCGCACACTCGCGAACAGAACCAATCGATCCTCGACAACCTCGGTCTGACGGACCCCTTCTGGAACCTGGGTTAGGGAGGCCGCCTCATGATTGACACAAGATCTCATGAGCAATATGGTTGTTCCATGAAACAGCTCACTGTTTCACGAGGCGGACAGATCTCGCTTCCGGCTGCCATTCGACATCGGTGGAAGACGGACCGCGTGCTCCTCGATGATCGAGGTGACGTGGTCGTCGTTCGCCCGTTGCCTTCGGACCCGATCGCTGCCGCTCGGGGCGCACTCAAGTCTTCGACGGGGCGGGTGAGGACGTCCGACGATGCCCGGCGACAGACGCGCCGGGAGGAAGCGGCGACCGCTGAGCGTCGGAGTCGGCGCTGACCGTCTTCGACGCGCAAGCAATCGTCGCGTTCCTACGCGATGAGCCCGCAGCTCCCGAGGTCGAGGCTGAGCTGCGCGATCAGTCGACGCCGTCCCGGCTCAGCGCGGTGAACCTTGGCGAGGTCGTCGACGTGATGACGCGGATCTTCAAACTGCCGCTCGATGACGTGCTCGCCAACATCGCAATGCTCGAGGCTGGCGGTCTGGAGGTCGTCCACGTGGATCGATCGATCGGTCTCGTCGCCGGTGAGCTCCATGCGCGTCTCTACGATCGATCGTCGAGCGCGCTGTCGATGGCCGACTGTGTCGCCCTGGCCACCGCGGCGGCAGCGGGGGAGCCGCTCGGCACCTCCGATGCGACTCTGATCCGAGCAGCATCCGCGGAAGGCGTCGCAACGGTGGCGCTACCGGACTCCCAGGGACGTCGCCCCAGCGGATGACGTTGACTTTCCTCCGCTTCCGCGGGGGCGCAGTCTCACCGATCAGACGTCCGTGCTTCGAACAGCTCCCACTCACCCGGCACCCCACGCAAGCTGGCGGCGCCGAGCGGCCTGAACGAGAGGTCGGTGCCGGTGGCGAGGTCGCGCACGGTCTTCGTCACGACCACCTGGCTGTTGTCAGCATGACCGAGCAACCGCGCGGCGATGTGCACGGCGATACCCCCGACGCCGGTCTCGCGGCGCTCGATCTCCCCGGTGTGGAT
>JBIOWA010000227.1:0-4080 GCA_044868045.1 Candidatus Limnocylindrales bacterium | reverse complement strand
CACGACCGAGGTCAGGCCTCCTCGAGCATCAGCGGCCGGACGCGGCCCCAGGCGTTCCAGACCTCGGTCAGGCCGTCAGCCCGGCGACCGAGCATCGTCACGAGCTCGCCGAGGGTCAGGTCGCCGGCCGATTCGGCGAGGTGTTCCGCGGCGGCCACCTCGACCTCGCTGAACAACGTCTCCATCTCGGCCTCGCTCGGCCAGTAGCGCATCCGCATCGGGTCGATACCGGCGTAGCCGAGCGCGAGCGACAGGTCTCGCTGCGACGGGACATGGTCATCGACCCAGCCACCGACGCCGTCGAACCGGTAGCCCAGCGACGACAGGGCGGCCGTAATGTCCCGGCCTTGCGCCCGGGTGAACGGGCCCCAGAACACGTGCTCCAACGGGAATTCCAGGGCCGACGCACCAATGCTGTCCGCGAGGATCGCGTCGACCAGGTCGGACAGCGCCACCTGCCATTGCCGGCGGTCCTCACCGGAATCACCGGCGAGTGCCGCGACGAGCTCCTGCATCGCGGCGCGCTCGCCTCGCAGCAAGCGGACGATCCGCGGCGACGCCCCACTGCGCATCGCCGCCACGAGCGTGTCCGAAGAAGGTGCGCGCTCCTCGTCGCCACCCGGCGGCGGTATGGTCGGCACGATCCCGAGGGTGCCCCGCGCTGCCTCCTCCTCGCAGTAGGCCACGGCCTGGCGAGCCGCGAGGCAAGCAGCCTCGGCGGCCTCGGCCGAGATCCTGGCTGCGTCGGCGGCGACCGCCGCGCGCTCGAGTCGGACCGCGAAGTCCGGTGCGCCGGCGTGTGCCTTCGCGAGCGCCGTGGCGGCGGCGGCGGCGCGCCCGTTGATCTCGTTGATCTCCAGCAACCACGTCCGCGCGGCGGCTTCCACCTCCTCGTTCGTCGTGGCTGCCGCGCGCCCCGCGCGGAACCGTGCCTGCGCCTCGTCCTTGGCTTGGCGGACGGCCCGCGGATCGGCCTGTGCGGCGGCCTCGGCCGCAGCCGTCTCGTGAGCGTCGTACTCGCGCTGGGCGGCGCGGTTGGCCTCCTCTGCCTCGGTGGCCTGGGCTCGCGCTCGGGTCGCCAGCTCACAGCGCTCGTCGGCGATGCGCCGCGGCTCGGCACACGGTCCCTCGTCGCCCGCCCCGGGTGCGCCTGGCGAGGTCGGCGCCCGCGATCGAGCGGCCGAGCTTGCCTTGGAGGGCCGCGAAGAGGAAGCCTTCGAGAGGAGCGGCGTGTCGGACGCGGTCGGCGGCGGGGTGGCAGCATGCCTCTGCGCCACGGCGGGTGCCTCCGACATCGACACCGCGTCGATCGAACCGTCGCGAGCGTCGTCGATGACGGCCGTGGCCGTCGCCGTCGGCGACAACCCCATCGCGGCCTCGGCACTCGCAGCCGCGCTCGCTCGGAGCGCGCTCAGCATCGGGTCGATGCCGTTGGAGATCGGCAACGCCGTCGCCACAGCGGCGAGCGACGACATCCCCGAGGAAGCGCGGGCGTCGGCGGCCATGGCAGGCGCTGGCACCGGCGCCGGTCCGCTGAGCCGGAATGCCGGTTCGACCACGGTCCCCGGTCGCGGAACGTGAACAGGCGTTCGAGGATTCGGCGCGTCACCGAGATCGTCCGGATGGCGGTCGCGACGGTCGGCCGGGCCGCCGCGGGCCGGTTCGCCTGCAGCCCGCGCCTCGGCGAACGCGTCGCTCGCGAGGGTCGCGGCGCGGCGACGCGGGATGGCATCCGCGGTCATCGTCACGCGGACTTCGCGTGGAGGGGCGGGTCGAGCCCGCACGACTTCGAGGAGTGCGGCACCTGCGGCGACGCCTAGGACCAGGCCCATCGCCAGGAAGGCGAATTCGCTCGCGGTCACCCTGTGCGCAACTCCATCCGATCGCGTCCCTCACCGAACGCGGCGGCTCCCCCCGGCCCGCAGCGTAGCTGCGAGTCCGTCGAGCGTCAACCTTCCCGCGCGGACCGAAGAGCGGCGCCCGACCGGCCGCCACGGAGGCGGGACGGCGCCTCCGTGCTTTGCAGGCCTGACGAGGCGCTGGTAGATTCGAACGGTCGGCGAGCCGCCGATCATTCGTTTGCGCCCGAGCCCGAACCACCAGGGAAAGGCACGTCCCGCTTGGCCATCGAAACCGCGCAGGAATTCCTCGTCCAGCCCGTCGATGCCTCCTGGTTGCAATGCAATATCGAGTGCCAGGAAGCGTGTCCGGTCGGCACCAACTGCCGTGGTTACCTGAATCTCGCGGCTGAGGGTCGGTTCGAGGAGGGCTACATCCTCTCGCGCGACCCCAACCCGGTCGCGGCGATGTGCTCGTACGTCTGCTCAGCACCGTGTGAGCGGGCCTGCCGCCGCGGCGACATCGATCGCCCGCTCGCCATCCGTGCGATGAAGCGCTTCCTCGTCGAGTGGCACGAAGCCTCCGGGATCCCCGACGTCATGCCCCAGATCACGGCCCGCGCGGAGCGCGTCGCCATCGTCGGCGCGGGCCCGGCCGGCCTGGCCGTCGCACGCGAGCTGGCGATGAAGGGCTACCAGTGCACGGTCTTCGACAGCCTGCCGTATGGCGGCGGGACGATGCTCATCGGGGTTCCAGCCTTCCGGCTCCCCCGCGAGGCGATCGAGATGGACGTCCGCCTCATCGAGCGGCTCGGGGTCACGTTCGTCTACGACACGACGATCGGCAAGGACATCACCTTCGACGAGCTGCAGCGCGAGTTCGACGCGATCGCCATCACGGCTGGCGCAATGGACGCGGTCGCGCTCGACATCCCGGGCGCCGATCTCGACGGCGTGGACTACGGCGTCGACTTCATGAAGCGGGCGAACCTCGGCCAGCCGATCGAGGTCGGCAACGACGTGGTGGTCATCGGCGGTGGCTACACCGCGATGGACTGCTCACGGACGAGCCTGCGCCACGGCGCCAGCAACGTGACGATCGCCTATCGGCGGACGCGTTCTGAGCTGGTCGTCGACGAGGAGGAGCTGGGCGAGACGGAGCGTGAGGGCGTCCGGATGGAGTTCCTCGCGAGTCCGATCGAGGTGCTCGGCGAGGACGGCAAGGTCAAGGGCGTACGGTTCATTCGCAATCGCCTGGGCGAGCCCGACGCCTCCGGCCGCCGTTCACCCGTGCCGATCGAGGGCTCGGAGTTCACGGTCGCCGCGCAAACCGTCATCCCGGCCGTGTCCCAGGCCGCCGACCTCACGTTCCTCCCGGTCGAGGCCAACTTCGAGATCAACCGGGGCCGCGTCAAGGTCGACCCGGCGACGTACGCCACGAACGTGCGCGGCGTGTTCGCATGCGGCGACTTCGTCACGGGGCCGACGACCCTCATCGAAGCGGCCGGTCATGGCAAGAAGGCGGCGTACGCGATCGATCGGTACCTGGCCGGTCGGACCGACGTGACGGTCGCGGCCAATGTCAAGGTCACGAGCTCGTGGCGCTTCGAGATGCCCGAGTTCTACGACGTCCTGCCGCGCCAGCACATTCCGATGGTCCCGCTCCAGGCCCGGATGCCTTCGACGGACCCGATCGTCAACTTCAACACGCCGGTCGAAATGGGCTACGACGCCAACGGCGCGGTGGCCGAGTCGACCCGCTGCCTGATGTGCAACTACAACATCTGGTTCGACCCGTTCCGCTGCGTCCTGTGCGGCGCCTGCGCGGATGTCTGCCCGGAAGGCGTCATCCACATGGTCGACATCAACACGCTCAAGTCGGAGGGCCTGCTGCCGGAGCTCGACGAGGCCTATGGCTGGGACAACGGCGGGGCGATGATCCTCGACGAGGAGCGCTGCATCCGCTGCGCGTTGTGCGTCAAGCGTTGCCCGTTCGACGCCATTACGATGGAGCGGTTCGAGTTGCAGGAGATCTCGACCGACGGTCGACTGTACAAGGAGTCGTACCGCGACGCGCAGCTGGCCGGCACCCCCGGCGTCGCAGGAGGAGCCCGGTGAGTTTCCTCGAGCGGGTCGACCAGACCATCCGGCGCAGCCCGGTCTGGCGCTCGCTCTTCCGCCAGCCGTACCCGCGCGACGAGCGCTCGCGCGCCTACGCGGTGATGAACAACGTCTTCCTGCA
>JBIOWA010000226.1:0-15222 GCA_044868045.1 Candidatus Limnocylindrales bacterium | reverse complement strand
GATCGGGCCTGTTGTTGACGTCGCGATCTTATTGTAGGCAAGCTATCGGTTCATGAGGCAGCATCGAAGAGGCGGGGGCTTCTTTGCATAAGTCCGACGAACAAGACATCGTAGCGGAGTGGCAACGCCTGTTGAGGCGATGGGAGCTCGTCTACGCGGACTACACCGCCGTACGCGGGGAGAGGCCTACGGCCGATGGCCAAAGTGGCACAACGACGGACGATGCGGCGATTGAGCGAGCGCAGCTGAACTTAATTCAGATAAAGGAACAGATCGACAAGCTCATTTCGCAAAGCTCGCGGACTCGAGCCGCAAGTCCCGACCGGCTGCAATTTGCTATTATCGAGACAAAGATCAATAGCTTCCTTGAGATCGTGACGGCACACGCTGAAGTGTCGGCCGGAGAACCGAAGACCCAGCCGGCGCCTTCTACACGCAGCGGTCGCTACTCACGACCTTGGGCTACTCTGCGTCGGGGAGCAGCACCGCCTCGACCGAATTGTCGGTCACGCAAGCGGTGTCGAAATATTTGATCTGCGGGTCCATGCCGTAGCGCTCGCGGAATCACGAGCCCGGCCTGCTCCAGGACCCCGACGTGCTTCCGCATTCCCGTGAGGGTCATGCGGAACGCTCCGGCCAGATCCGTGATCGACGCGTCACCGCGTCCGAGCCGCTCCAGGACGCCACGCCGGGTGGCGTCCGAGAGGGCCGCGAACGAGGCATCGAGTCGACCGTCGGGATACTGAACCATCTGGTTCACTTTATACGCCGGTTCGGCGCGGGATGCAAGCCCCATCGATGACGGAAGCGATCCGGTCGCTGGGCTGCCTCGAGCAAATAGAACATCTGTTCGAGCGCGCCGACAGGATTTGGGCGCGCGGATGCCATAAATATCCGAATACCGGTCGAGGGAGCCGGGCGTGCTCTGCTCTCGCGAGAGAGTGCGTGATTTGGAACGCTTCGGCGGGCTCCCATCACAGACTCGTCCCTGCACGCGGAGGTGTGCCGTGGGTCGCCGTTCCGGATCCCCATCGAAGGGGCAAAGAAGATGGGCCAGGCGACGGCCTGAGGCGGTTGCGAAGACCTGTCATTTACGAACGAGATCGGCCTAAGCGTTGTGGCATGAGCGTGGATTGCCGGGCGTAGGCCGCTCAGTTAGCAGGTCTTCGCTTCGAGGCCCGACTCGGTCCTGCAGCTGGCCTCAGAGGCGTACGCGGTGGTCAGGGCTGATCGTACTCGTCGCGACCGGACGAGTCGGTGACCACACAGGGATCGGCTGACCGGGGACGCGCGGCAGGTTCTCGACCCACGCGGTTTCTCGACCGAGCGGGTTCAGACACCTGTCCGGGTGAACGTCACGTGCGTCACGCCGCTGGGCGACGAGGTGGCCTCGATCTCGTATTGGTTCTCGAGGGCCTCCAGCCCGTCCCAGAGGCGCACGCCCCGGCCGAGCAGGATCGGGACGACCACGATGTGCATGTGGTCGACGAGCCCGGCTGCCAGGAATTCGCGGATCATGGAGGGACCTCCACCGAGCCGTACGTCCTGGCCGTTGGCAGCCTCGCGGGCCGTCTCGAGTGCCTCCGCAGGCGACACGTCGAGGAAGTGGAACGTTGTGCCGCCTTCCATCTCGATCGACGGGCGCGGGTGATGGGTGAGGACGAACGTCGGTGTGTGGAACGGCGGGTTGGGACCCCACCAGCCCTTCCACTCCGGGTCCTCGTGCCATCCGGGATAGCCGAACTTCCCGGCACCCATGATCTCGGCGCCGATCCCAGGAGCGAACTGGCGCAGGACTGCGTCGTCGATGCCGCGGGTGCCGCCGGGTTCGCCGACCATCTCGTGCCACCACCGGGTCACGAACATCCATTCGTGCAACCGGTCGCCGGCGTGGCCGAATGGTGCGTCGAGGCTCTGACCTTCGCCCGTGCCGAAACCGTCGAGCGAGATGGAGAAGAATTGGACGCGGACAAGAGACATGGCTCGTGCTCCTTCCTTAGTGGGAGGTCACCTCTTGTAGGTGGTAGGAAACGGAGGTTTATCGCGGCACTCGGGTCATCGCTTAACCAGCTCTAGCTCGATCCGCGGTGGAAGCCGATCGAATAGGGGTCGTCCTCCACCGGCCGGGACGTTGACCGGTGGATCCGGATCGCGTCCACGAGGTCCGCCGCGAGGAACTGCTGGTCCTGCTCGACATAGTCGTTGGGCGACATGCTCATGGTGGATGACCCGTCGTCCATCGCATCTCCTCAGCTAGGCGCAAACTCCGCCACGGCCGGGATCACCTCCCGTGCCATCACCTCGAAGGGCGTCATGCGGTCGACTCCGACCAACTGGCCGAAGACCGTCTGGATCCCCATGCCCGACAGCGTGCGGAGCTGCTCGACGAGGTCAGGGGCGTTCGAGCCCCTCTCACCGAGGTCGTACCGAAACGGAGCCGTCCTCTCGATCGCGTCGTAGTCGCGACCCTCCTCATCGCACAGACGGTGCAACAGATCGAGCTGGCGGGGGATCTCGGGTGACGGTCGGATGTTGCATGCGTCGCCGTACCGCGCGACGAGGGGCAGGGTCCGCCTCTCGCCACTGCCGGCGATGAGGATCGGTGGATGAGGCCGGCTCAGGCTCTGCGGGAGGTTGAGGGCGCGGCCGAGCCGGACGTGCTCGCCGTCGAGGCGGCGATCGCTGCCGTGATCGCCCTGCCACATCTCGAGACAGGCGCGGATGGTCTCCTCAAGTAGGTCGAAGCGTTCGCCTGGCGAGGATGGGAAGGGGAGCCCGAGGCCGTCTGCCTCCTCCGCGTAGTCACCTGAGCCGATGCCGAGCATGGCCCGGCCGCCCGAGAGCACATCGAGCGTCGTGACGATCTTGGCAAGCAGGCCCGCGCGACGGTAGGGCGCGGCGGTGGCGAGGGCCAGGAGCCGGACGCGCTCGGTGTGCGCGGCGATGAACCCTAGCGTCGTGTACGCCTCAACGTGGGACCTGGTGGGCCCGCCCATGATCGGGTGAACCCAGACGTGGTCGGCGACAGCGATCGAGTCGAAGCCTGCCGCCTCGGCTGCCTGGACGATCTCCCGCAGATCCGATCGCAGCCCGGCGGCTCCGCCGCGCCAGTTCGTGTCGTTGATGTGGAGGCCGAGCCTCATGGCGTGGTCACTCGACGACCGTTCCAACTGCGGCGCGGTAGGCGATGATCAGCCCGAACCCGAGGACCGCGAGGATCCCGAGGTGGAAGATCAGGTCGGGTGTGCTCCGCGGGCCGAAGCCGCGCACCATCGAGAAGACGCCGATGAGCGTGCCGGCGAGGGCGAAGCCTTGGGCCACGAGGCCGATGAGCCGGCTCGATCCGGGCCGCAGGATCGTGCCGAAGAGCCCGGTGGCGAGGACGGTAGCGATGACCGCCTCGGCGATGCTCGCCTCCCGGTGTTCAAGACCATGAAAGAGCACGCCAAAATGCGTGAGCGAGGCGCCGAGGAAGGCGGCGCCCTCCACGAGCAGGAGGCCTTGGATCTGCCGGACCATCCCATCACTTTGGCGCAAGATGCTTGGAGATGTCAAATCGTCGGACTGATCGGCCTATCGGAGCCATTACGGTAACGTGTACGCTGGAGTCATGTCTGAACGCCACTCGAAGGCGGTCCTCGCCGCGGACGCGTGGCGCGCGATCCTGGATTTCATCATCGGTACCGCACCGCAGCGATCGCGCGTTCTTGCCGACTTCGGTTTGACTCCCAACGACAGCCGGGCATTGAGCTCCCTCGACCCGCGGACCGGCCGGGCTATGCGCTCGCTCGCGGCCGAGTGGGGTTGCGACGCCTCGACCGCGACGTGGATTGTCGATCGACTCGAGGCCAGGGGGCTTGCCGAGCGGCGTCCCCACGAGACCGACCGACGAGTGAAGCTCGTCCTCCTCACGCCCGAAGGCGTCCGCCTCCGAGATGACGTCACGGCAGGGATGTACGCTCCGCCGCCGGAGCTCCTCGAGCTTGACACCACGGACCTTGTCGCCCTTCGCGCGGCGGCAACAAAGCTCCCCGTCGTCCCGCAGGCGCATGTTGGGCCCTCCGGTGCGCGCCGGGGATCGCTCGGGCGCTGAGCACCGAACGCGGTCGGCGCGATCCTTGGTAATCCATCGCGGGCACCGCTGAGGCGCCCACGGTCAGGCGGTGCGTGCTTCCGCCCGTCGCGATCGACGCGGGACCATCCGGCGTACCGCCATCGTCCCCGGCCGTCGCCGTCGTCCGTGGGGGCATAATAGAACAAGTGTTCGGTGCGCGCCCGACAGGATTCGAACCTGCGACCTTCGGCTCCGGAGGCCGACGCTCTATCCACTGAGCTACAGGCGCGAGGCGTCCATCATACCGGCCGGAGCATGCTTGGACCTTCGGCTTCTGGTTCGAAGGTCTATCTCGAGGCTCTCCCTATCTCGGCATCGGTGGCTACAGCGCTTGCAGAGCGCAAAACTCTGCCTCTCTGTTCACCGTGACGCCAAAGCCACCACGGACTGCAGTCGCTGCCCATCGGGCCTCGCGCAGCCACGCTCTTGACGCGCGGTGCTACCTTGTTGCAACCGGTTTCATGTAACCGGTTTCAGCCGGTGGCGAATGTGGCGAAGAAGACGGTAACGATCCGCGACGTCGCGAAGCGAGCTGGTGTGAGCGTGGCGACGGCATCGCGCGCGCTCAATGGGAAGCAGATCGTTAACGCCCAGACCCGCGACCGGGTCCTTGCCGTAATGGACGAACTCGGCTTCAGACCGAGCCCGGCCGCTCGTCGCCTTAGCCTCGGCCGGACACTGACCATCGGCGTGGTCGTGTCGTTCCTTACCCGGCCACAGGCCGCGGAGCGGCTCCGCGGGGTCGACGCGGTCCTGACCGACAGCGAGTTCGATCTCGTGATCTACAACGTCGAGTCGGTCCAGAAGCGGGATCACTACTTGGGCAGCCTCGCCCACTCGCAGCGAACCGATGGCCTGCTGGTGATGTCGCTGCCGCCGCCCGATGGAACCGCCCCGGGCCTCAGCCAGGCACCCGTTCCGGTCGTCTTCATCGACGTCCATACCTCATCGGTAGCCCACACGCCGCGCGTCGTCGGCGACGACATGGCCGGGGGTTCGCTGGCCGCTCGGCACCTCCTGGGGCTCGGGCATCGGCGGATCGCTTTTGTCGGCGACGCGCTAGAGAGTCCATTCGGGTTCACCTCGAGCCGCGATCGCGAGGTTGGCCTGACCGGCGAGCTCAAGGCCGCCGGCATCGACATCGTGCCCGAGTGGATCGGACACGGTGCGCACGGCCGATATGAGGCTCGTGACCTCGCCCGCCGCATCCTGCTGAGTGATCCCCGGCCGACCGCGATCTTCGCGGCTAGCGACACGCAAGCCCTGGGAGTCGTCGCAGCCGCACGGGAGCTCGGTCTTCACGTGCCAGACGACTTGTCGGTCATCGGCTACGACGACATCGAGGCCGCTGACTACGTCGGGCTGACCACGATCCGCCAGCAGCTGTTCGAGTCCGGGAAGCGGGGCGCCGAGATCCTCCTGGCCGAGATCGACCGGCGATCAGAGGAACCGCCGGTCGCTTACCTGACCCCCGAGCTCGTGGTCCGCGCGACCACGGCGCCTCTGAAGGAGGGCCGTGGATGAGGGCCTGCGAGCGGCTTGGAAACCGGTAAACGGACAGCAGCGAGGAGGACATTAATGCTCAGCGTCCGATTCCATCGCGCCCGGGCAGCATGGCCCGCGGCGCGCCTTGTCGTCTTGACTCTCGCGACCATTCTGGTCACTGCCTGCGCCGCGCCCGGGGCAGTGTCCACGCCGAGTCCGGCCGCCACTTCGGCTGCATCGGCGGGTGGCACCCAGGCCAGCACGGCGTCGCCGGCCGTTGCCGCGGGCCCGAGCTGCGGGACCGACCCGGTCAAGCTGAACGCCTACTTCGAGTCCGGTTTCGACCTGCCGTTCAAGCTCTCCGATGAGTTCACCAAGCAGTACCCAAACGTCACTTGGGACGTCAAACAGGATCAGTTCACCAACCTGATGAGCTCGACGCCTCGCCTGCTGGCCGGAGACAATCCGCCCGACCTCATCCGACTCCCCTCGATGGTGACCCTGGTCAAGGACGGCCTGCTCAAGAACCTCGACGACTACGTCACCGCGTTCGGCTGGGACAAGTTCCCGGCTGCACAGCTCGCCCAGAACCGAGTCGGGAGCGATGGGACCCGCGGGTCGGGGTCGCTATACGCGGCCGGCCTGAACTACAGCCTGACGGGCGTCTTCTACAACAAGAAGCTCGCCCAGCAGATCGGCATGACCGAGCCGCCGAAGACCGTTGCCGAGTTCGAGGACCTGCTGGCCAAAGCCAAGACGGCCGGCCTGCTGCCGATCATGGCGTGGAACGCCACGGCAAGCGGTGGCGGCCTGGCGTTCCCGCTCCAGAACCTCATGGCTGCATACGGTCCGACGCAGCCCATCAACGACTGGATCTTTCAGAAAGCAGCAGCCACGATCGACACGCCGACGAACCTGACCGCGGCTCAACACCTCCAGCAGTGGGTCAAGGCCGCCTACTTCCCGAAGGACGTCAACGCCATCGAGTACACCGACGCAAATGCCCGCTTCGGTAAGGATGAAGGCGTGTTTATGTTCAACGGAGACTGGCAGAACGCCGTCTACGACAAGGACATGTCAACCAACGTCGGCTTCTTCGTCTTCCCACCCGGCGAGGCCGGTGGCTCGCTCGCCGCGATGTCAGCGCCTCTGACCTACGGGATCGCGGCCAAGGCGAAGAACGCCGACTGCGCTGCATTCTTCTTCAACTGGGTGGCGACGAACGAGAAGGCCCGCCAGATCGACGTCGCGGTTGGCGGCTCGAACCCAGGTGGACCGCCCGACCTGGCAGTCCCGCAAGCGAAGGCCCCGGTGACCAACGAGACGTTGTCCGCTGGAGCCGAGGTGGCAAAGGACAACGGTGCGATGGACTTCATCGCCAATGCGACGGGCTCGATCTTCGCGCAGGGCTGGACCCCCGAATTGCAGAAGATGGTCGGCGGCAAGCAGGACGCCGCCGGTCTCCTGAAGGCCGTCCAGGCCGAGTACGAAAAGGAACTGGCCCGGTGAGTCAGGCCGCCGACAAGGCCGACCCGGCACGAGCGATGCCCGGAGCTCGCGCCGAGGCCCTTGATCGGCGGCTTAGCGGGCGGATCCCCTTGGTTCAGGGGATCCGCCGGCAAACCTTGGTGGGCTGGCTCTTCGTGGCGCCGGCGCTGCTCTTCTACGCGGTCTTCGTCCTCCAGCCGCTGGCGCTAACTGTCCAGTATTCGCTGTATCGGTGGGACGGCTTCGGCCCCGCGACGTGGGTCGGCTTGGCGAATTACGCGAGCGTGCTCAGCGAGCCGAAGCTCCTCGAGACGCTCTTCAACGCGTTCCGGCTTGTGCTGTTCTTCAGTTTCGCTCCCGTCATGCTCGGGCTCGTGACGGCGAGCGTCATCCACCGCGTCGCGACGGGACGGCTCGGTGCGGTGTCCCGGACGGTGTTGTTCCTGCCACAGGTCATCCCGCTTGTCGCTGCCGGCATCATCTGGGGTCGGCTCCTGTCCTTCCCGGGCCTGATCAACCAGGCCCTCACGGCGATTGGGCTGGGCGACGTCACGCGCGCCTGGCTGGGCGACTTCGACACGGCGCTCCCGGCTGTCGGCATCATCGGTATCTGGGTGCTGCTCGGCTTCTGCACCGTCCTGCTGCTGACCGGGATGACCAAGATCGATGCGGCCCTGTTCGAATCCGCGCGACTCGACGGTGCAGGCTGGTTCCAGGAGTTCCGGGCGATCACCATGCCGAGCCTCAGATACGAGATCGGCGTGTGCCTCACTGTCACGATCATCGCGGCGCTCGCCGCGTTCGACATCGTGTATGTCTCGACCGGCGGCGGACCGGGGAATGCGACCGCAGTCCCGGGGATCCAGATCTACATCCTCGCGTTCCTCGAGCGACAGATCGGCCTCGCGTCTGCCCTCGCGGTCGTCCTGGTCATCCTCGTGCTGCTCGTCATTCTGCCGATCCAGCGCCTGAGCCGCGAGGACGCTCGATGAGGTTCGCCCGTCGTGAGCTCTACACGGGAAGGGCGCTCCTCGGGGCGCTCGTGGCGGTCACGATCCTGCCCTTCCTGAGCATCTTCACGACCGCGCTCTATCCGTCGGGCAGCGTTCCGGTCGGACTGTCGTGGCCAGCGGATCCACAGTGGGGGAACTTCGTCGAGGCCTTCAAGGTCGCGAACATGACAGCGCTCCTCGCCTCGAGCGTCTTCATCGTCGTCGCGGTGGTGCCGTTGTCGCTGCTGATCTCGACGATGGCGGGGTTTGCGATTGGCCTCCTCCGCATCCCCGGAGCCCGGCTGCTGCTGCTCCTGTTCGTGTTCGGGCTCACGCTGCCGTTCGAGGGGATCATCACACCGCTCTACTTCCTCGCCCGTCAGATCGGGATCCTCAACACGCGACTGGCGATCGTCCTGCCGCTCATCGGGCTGTTCATGCCGTTTGCCGTGTTCTGGATGCGCGCCCACTTCGTGAACATGCCGGGCGAGATCTCCGAGGCCGCGCGCGTCGACGGGGCCGGCACCTGGGACCTGTTTTGGCGGATCCACGTCCCCCTGGCGCGTGCCCCGGTTGCCTCGCTCGGAATCCTCATGTCCGTGTGGGCCTGGAACCAGTTCCTGCTCGCCCTGGTCCTTGTCGAGGATCCAACGCAGCGGACGATGGCCGGCGCACTCGGCGCCTTCCAGGGCCACTATGCGACCGACATCCCGCTGCTGTGCGCGGGCACGATCCTGATCCTCCTGCCAACCCTCGTCGTCTTCATCCTCTTCCAGCGCCAAGTGATCGCCGCGCTGCTCCAGGGGTCGGTGAAGGGATGACGAGCCCAGCCTCGTCGGCGGACGCGGTGCCGGAACGCATCGCGCTCGAAGACGGCCGTCGGATCGAGGGGTTCGTGGACGCGGGATACGGCGCCGTCATGGACGCCTTCGCCGCGAACTTCGTCGAGCGTCGGGACGTCGGGGCCGGCTGCACCGTCTACGTGGGCGGTCGACCGGTGGTCGACCTCTGGGGTGGCATTGCCGACGCCCGGACGGCGCGCCCCTGGGACCACGACACAGCCGCCGTGATCTTCTCCTGCTCGAAGGGCCTACTGGCGATCTGTGCCTACCTACTCGCGCAGCAGGAACGGCTCGATCTCGATGCGCCGATCGCCCGCTACTGGCCAGAGTTCGCTGCGGCCGACAAGGCCTCTGTGACGGTTCGCCAGGCGATGAGTCACCGGGCCGGGCTGCCGGCCCTGGACAGCGACCTCTCGCGCGCAGACGTCCTCGCCTGGGATCCGGTTGTCCACGCGATCGAGGCCCAGCGGCTCCTGCATCCGCCCGGCGCGGGCCACGTCTATCACACGCTCACATATGGCTGGCTCCTGGGCCAGGTGATCAGCATCGTCAGCGGACGTTCGCCCGGCGGGTTCTTCCGTGAGGCTGTCGGCGATCGCCTCGATCTCCGGGCCTGGATCGGCCTCCCCGACGAGGTACGCGGCTCCGTCGCATGGATGGAGCCGCCGCTTCCGGACGAGGATTCAGAGGCCGCCCGCGAGGCGGCGCGGATCAGTAGCGAAGACTCGGTCGTGGCCCGGAGCGCGTCCATGGGCGGGGCGTTCGGGTTCCCCGTCGAGGACGGCGTCGTGTCGTTCAACGCGGCGGACATCCAGGCCGCCCAGATCCCGGCGGCGAACGGCATCAGCACCGCCGAGTCCCTTGCACGCCTGTACGGGGCGTGTGTTTCGAACGTTGACGGTGCGGCTCTTCTGTCGGCCAGGTCGCTGGAGGATCTCCTCGGTGTCCAGTCGGCTGGCCCGCAGCTCTCCGGCCTTCCGGATGATGGAGCCCGCTGGGGGACGGGCTTCCAGCTCGCATCGCCGCCCTCTCAGCCAATGCTCGGGCCGACGAGCTTCGGGCACGCCGGCGCGGGCGGCCAGCTGGGATTTGGCGATGTCGATCACCACGTCGGATTCGCCTATCTGAGCAACCAGATGGGCGGCTACGGTGATGCACGGGCTCGCGAGCTCACGATGGCCTTGCGCGCCGCGATCGGCGCCTGAGGGGACCGGCCGACGCGATGGCATTACCCGGCATCGACCCTCGTCCCCAGCTCCTGACGTATCCGGACTCGCTCGGCGGGGACCTCCCCACGCTCGGGGCCCTCCTCGACGGGCCATTGGATGGGTTGTTCCATGGCGTCCACATCCTGCCGCCGTTTCCGTCGTCCGGCGACCGTGGCTTTGCCCCGCTGACGTATGAGGACATCGATGCGCGGTTCGGGACCTGGACCGACATCAAGCGCATCGGAGCCCGTCACGACGTGATGCTCGACGTGATGATCAACCACATCTCGCGCCAGAGCCCGGAGTTCCAGGACTTCCAGCGCCTCGGCCGACGATCGCCGTCCGCGGATCTGTTCATCACCCTCGACAAGGTCTGGCCGGGCGGTGACCCACCCGCGGGCGACATCGCGCAGATCTTCCTCCGCAAGCCGGATACGCCGTTTTCGACGGTGACCATCGAGGAGACCGGCGCTGTGGAGCGGATCTGGACGTCGTTCGGGTCGGATGACTGGTCGGAGCAGATCGACCTGGACGTAACCTCAAAGGCAACGCGCTCGCTCGTCTCCGGTTGGCTGCAGTTCTTCGCGGACCAAGGCATTCGGATGGTCCGGCTCGACGCCGTCGGCTATGTGATCAAGAAGCCTGGAACCTCATGCTTCATGGTCGAGCCCGAGATCTACGAGTTTCTCTACTGGGTCACGAGCGTCGCCGATTCCTGCGGGCTGGCGGTCCTACCCGAGGTGCACGATCGATTCCCGACCCATGAGCGCCTCGCTGCTCACGGCTTCTGGACGTACGACTTCGTGCTGCCGGGCCTCGTCCTCGCCGCGCTCGAGACCGGCAACGCACGACGGTTGGCGACGCACTTGTCCCGCTCGCCGGACCGGCAATTCACCACGCTCGACTGTCACGATGGCATCCCGGTTCGCCCCGACCTCGACGGCGTCGTGGAGCCGTCCGAGATGTTGGATCTCGCCGAGCGCATCCAGCTGCGAGGCGGGAACGTCAACAGGATCCTGTCCGATGCCAACGCCCCGGAGGTCGACGTGCACCAGTTGAACTCCACTTACTACTCAGCGCTGGACTGCGACGACGAACGCTACGTCGCCGCCCGGGCGATTCAGCTCTTCGCCAAGGGCGTTCCTCAGATCTACTACGTCGGTCTGCTCGCCGGCGAGAACGACAAGGCTGCGGTCGAGCGCACCGGGGACGGCCGCGCGATCAACCGACACGACTACACGGTCGAAGAGGTCCGGGACGCCTTGAGCCGTCCGGTCGTCGGTCGGGTGCTGGAGCTCGTTCGTCTTCGAAACACCCATCCAGCGTTCGACGGCGCGCTCGATGTGGCGGATCACGGGAGTTCCCTCCAGCTCCTGTGGCGCAACGGTGACGCGACGTGCAGTCTTGACGTCGATCTCGCGAGTGGTCGGGCCGCGGTCACCGAATCCGCGCCACGGTCGATCCTGGCTGGATCCGACTAGGTCCAGATTGGTCGCTGCAGCCCCATGGAGCCGAGACGTTAGAGCGTAAAACTCCATCCGTTTCGCTTGGGTGGCCACAACGCTCAGGCGGTCAGGCTCCGGAGGCCGACGCTCTATCCACTGAGCTACAGGCGCGCGGACCGCGATGATACCCGCTGGACTCATGCGGGTCGCATGTCCAGATCCGCCGCGGCGCGGGTGACTGCGCCAACGAATTCCTCTGTGGCGATTGGGTGCGGCGGTTCGCCATGGGTCGCGACATAGACCCGCCGACGGAAGTCGCTCGCCTCGGAAGCCATGACTCCATCGACGCGATAGGTGGCGAGCGCGAGGCCCGGGATGGTCGTCACTCCCAGGCCGGCGGCCACCTGCGATTGTTGGATGATCGGGTCGTCGCTGGTGTACAGGATCCGAGGCGTGAATCCCTCGGCCTCGCATGCGTCGACCAACTCACGCCGGCATCGCCCGCACCCGGCGATCCAGGCGGAGTCCCAGTGAACGGCGAGCGTCTCCGGGGCGTCTCGGCTGATGAGGTACATCGGGTCGTCGAAGAGGTGCTGCAACTCCATGTCGTCGGGCACCGTATCGTCGTAGCGGAAGGACGACAGCCACATTGGAGGACTGAGCCATGAGTGAGCTTCTTGGTATCGCACGATTCAAGTTTCACGAGGGCAAGCGCGAGGAGTACCTGCGCCTGTCCGATCAGGCCAGGGACATCGTGCGGACGAAGGACTCCGGCACGCTGGGATACGACCTCTACCTCAACGGCGATCAGTCCGAATGCATGGTCATCGAGCGGTACCGGGACTCCGAGGCGGCGATCGAGCACGCCGCGAATCTCGGCCACTTGTTCGAAGCGGTCCTTGCTACGGTCTCAGTGGTTCACGGCGAACTGCTCGGTGAGCCGAGCGCAGAACTCAGAGCGAAGTTGGCTGGCAGCGAAGTGCCGGTTCTCTTCACCCCCTACCGGTCATGGCGGCCAGGACTTCTCCGACGCCCGGCTGGTCGAGCCACCACTGGTGGATGAGGAACGCGTCCGCCGTCTGAACGAGCAGCCCTGACTCGGTGAGGCGCTCCGCGAACTGCCGGGGCGCGAGGCGGCGATGCCGGCGCCCATGGCCGGCTGCATGACGAGCCAGGGAGTGGCGATGGTCGCGATCCCCACCAGCATGGGACCAGATCGTGGGTGAGCGGGCTCAGTCGGGCCCGAGATCGCGACCAGCGGCAGCGCGAAGGCCACGTCGATCGCGTAGTGGGCGAACCACCCGAAGGGCCGCTCCCCCCGGACCGGATCGGCTGATGCGATCCGGTCGTGGAAGAAACGGCCGCGTGGGAAGTGGCCGATCCAGCGGCCGAGCAACGCGTAGTCGATGCGCTGGACGTTGAGCACCCGGCGCCCGAACCTCGCCCAGGCATCCATGAGGGCAGCTCCTCTCGCGCCAATGATCGTCGCGCAGGAGGAGCTCGCCGAGGTCCGTCACGCAGGGCTCCTTGCCGACTCGGGGGATGACGTCGCCAGCGTCCTGTGCCGGGCGGCCGACGCCCCTCGACGCGGGTATCCATCGGCCGTTCGGAGGCCGTCACCGACCGCCCAGCCGATGACGATGTGGCCGAGCCAGGCGACGCCACCGACCAACCAGAACGGTGAGAGCAGGCCGGCGACCGCCAGCCCGGCCAGCGCGACCGGGATCAGGGCCTGGTGCATCACGGCCCAACTCCACGGCATTGGCCTGATTCCCCTGCTCCTGTTCACGATCCTGCCGGACGTGCCGAGGCCGTTCGGGATCGGCCAGCATCACCCACGGCCAGATGGCGCCCCGCGCCGTCCCGCTGATCAACGCGACGAGTTCCGGCGCCTGTGGGCCCAGCATGACGTGTACGTCCACCGCACTGGCACGAAGACGCTGCACCATCCGCTGGTCGGCGACATGTCCCTCAGCTTCGAGATGTTCGAGCTTCCGGCAGATCCCGGCCTGACGCTAGCGACCTACACGGCCGAGCCGGCTCGGAGTCGGAGGCTCGACTGCGGGAGCTCGTCAAGTGGGGCGCGACCCGGGAGCGGCTCGCGACCGCCAAGGCCGGGAACGCGGTCTGACGTACGAAGGCAGCGGTCAGCCGAAATTCCGTTCTACCCGTCTCCGCGGACCGGCCTTGCCTTCGCCAGTCTGTGGTCCACACCGGCGCGGACGAGCGCCTGCAGGGCGGCCTCGTCGAGCGCATCGTCTTCATAGATATCGATCGCCCGACGCCGGTTGCCCTCGAGGTCGGCGTTGAAGAGCCGCTTCGGGTCCGGCAGGCCCGCTCCTTCGTGCAGCGTCAGCCGCACGCGTCCTTTGAGGAGGTTGATGTGACAGACGATGCCGTCATGCTCCCAGGTCGGCGTGCCGGGGCGGCGGGCCGTGACCCATTTCCATTCCTCGGTGACGTCGGGGTCAGCTCGGTGGATGATTTCCCGAAGCTTGGCGACCGTCTCCCCGCGCCAGTCTTGGGTCTCAGCGATCATTGCATCGATACGTTCGCTCGGAGTAGGCATTCTCTTTCTCCTGTTCGCCTGGTCCGCGCCGGGAGCGCGCCTGCATTCCTCAATGCGATTCCGCCTCCACGAGGTCGCGGATGTAGGCGCTTACCGGTCGCGCCCGGATGCCGAGCTTCCGCAAATGCGAGGTCATCCGGCGCCTCCGCCCGCAGATCGAGGGACATGCCCATGCCCAGGACCGAGGCGAGCCCGGGGTGGATCGGCCGAAGTGCCACGGACCCAAACCGCATCAGCAGACGCGGAACTCTGCGGCGGAGCGATTCGGAAAGCTGGCGGCCGAGCAGATGATCGCAGCGCTCCTGCCGCCGGAATCTGGAGCGTAGACCGCTCATCCGATTGCATACGCCGGGTCGGTACGCGGTGGTTGGGTTGCGGCTCCCGGAGGCGAAGGCGAACATCGAGATCGTCATGACCTGCTCCGTGCTCCGTGCGTGGTGCGGGTGAGGCGATGCATCGCGCGCATCGTCTGGCGCGGCGTCGCGGGTGGGGGAAGGGATCCGGCCCCCTCGCTTCGCAGCCCGTCGAGGAAGATCGCCACGAAGCGACGCCAAGCCCCCGGGGCCGCTCTCTGCGTGACCTCGATCACCCCGGCATTGGCCATGAACAGGAGCGCCAGGTCCTCGGCCACGACATCGGCACGGAGGCTGCCCTCCGCCTGGGCCCGCTCGATCAGGCGGACGGAGACCTCATATCCCCGTGCGCGATGCGCCTCGAGCGCCTTCGCGTTGGGAAGGGACCGGTTCAGCACGTCCGCGAGCCCTCGGTCGGCCGCCTGCATCGCGCAGATCCGCTCGATGTATCCGGTGAATCCTGTCCATCCATCGGGGGCGGCGAGGGCCTCCTCGGCAGCGCTGGCGTACTCGGCGAGTCGGCGCTCGAAGCAGGCACCGATCAGCTCGTCGCGACTCGAGAACCGCCGGTAGAGGGTGCCGATGCCGACGCCGGCTTGGTCGGCGACCTCCTCGAGCGGCACCTCGAGGCCGTGCCGCGCGAACGCCGCCGTGGCGGCCTCGATGATCCGGACGCGATTGCGCTCGGCGTCCGTGCGCAGCGGGCGACCCGAGCTCAGAGTCACC
>JBIOWA010000225.1:0-2012 GCA_044868045.1 Candidatus Limnocylindrales bacterium | reverse complement strand
ACCAGTCCGCGACGACGTCCTGGGATCTGGCACGAGAGCGACTCGCGAATCCGGAGCACCAACGGACCAGCTGGCTCGCGACGACGCGTCCGGACGGTCGGCCCCACCTCATGCCCGTCATCGCGACCTGGATCGATGACGCGATCCACCTCGTCGTAGGGGAGGGGACGCGAAAGGGACGGAACCTCGTCGCAGACGATCGCTGCGTCATAGCCACGAGCAGCACGACGCTCCCGTCCCTCGACATCGTCCTCGAGGGTCGCGCCGATCCGCTCACCGACCACGACGCCGTTCGACATATCGCCGAGGTATTCACCGCGAGCGGCTGGCCACTCGAGGCCAGGGAGGACAAGGTCTATGGTCCGAACGCCCCGACCGCGGGCCCGGCGCCATACACGATCTTCCGCATCGTCCCATCGAAAGTGTTCGGCCTGCCGGGCATGTACGGGATGGATCAGTTCGAACAGTCAGAGCTGCCGAAACCGACCCGCTGGGACTTCGGCGACGGCGAACCAGACGCCGCCTGATCGACTACCCCGTCGGATCGGGAAGCTGCAGACGGGCGAGTCGCTTGGGGTCGACGAGGACGTCCAGTCCCGTGATCCGGTCCCCGTCGAAGTTGAAGCCCATGACCGCGTAGACGCCGCGCGGCGGGACCACGATCAGGCCAGGACGCCCGTCGACGAGCACCCGCCGCCCGTAGCCAGCCAGGTGGCGGAACATGAGGGCCGAGCCGGCGACCTCCCGCGCGCCCTCAACGCGAACCAGGCCCCGGACACCGCCGAAGTCGGCCCGGACGACGACGTCCGGATCGAGCAGCTTGAGGAGCCCGTCGAAGTCACCGCCGCGTGCCGCCGCGAAGAAGGCATCGACGATGGCCCGCTGTCGATCACGGTCTCGGTCGACGTCACCCTCGGCACCGCGCACCCGACGTCGTGCTCGACTGGCCAGCTGGCGGGCGGCCGCCGGAGTCCGGTCGATCGCGCGCCCGACCTCGTCGAACGGCACACCGAAGACGTCGTGCAGCACAAAGGCGAGGCGCTCGGCTGGGGTGAGCGTGTCGAGCACGACCATGAGCGCGACACCGACCGAGTCGGCGAGGACGGCCTCGTGTTCCGGGTCAGTTCCAGGGTCGGCGGTGACGATCGGGTCGGGGAGACGGTCGTCGAGCGATTCCTCGCGTCGCGTCCGACGAGAGCGCAGCATGTTCAGGCAGACCCGGGCGACGATCGTCGTCAGCCACCCACCGACGTTCTCGACGCCCTCGGCGCCGGCTCGATCGATCCGCAGCCAGGCCTCCTGCAGCGCGTCGTCGACCTCGGCCTGCGAGCCGAGCAATCGATACGCAACGCGGCCCAGTCGAGGCCGCTCGCGTTCGAATTGCTCGGTGAGCCACAATGATCGGGCCATCCGGTCACATCTCCTTCGGCGGCGGTGTCAAGAGCATGACCCCCATTTGAGGATCGATGTGACAACGAGGTTCGACATGCACACCGCGCATCGCACGCTTTCCAAGCCACCTGCCACCGCGCCGGCATTCGTCCGGCGCCCCAACTCGCTCGTCCGCGGGCTCATGCGCCTCGGCGTCCCGATGGGGCCGAATACCCTGCTCACCGTTCGCGGCCGCCGGAGCGGTCAGCCGCGGACCGTGCCGGTCGCCGTGACCGAAGCGGACGGCCGACGTTTCGTGATCGGGGCGTACGGCGACGTCCACTGGGTCCGCAACCTTCGGGCGGCCGGGGGAGGGGAGATCGTGCTGGACGGTCGCGAGACGAAGGTCAGCGCGGTCGAGCTCGATCTGGCCGAGGCCGAGTGGTTCTACCGAGACATCGTCGGGCCGTATCTCAGCCGTCAGCCGCGCATCCTGCAGGTCCTGGTGCGTGCGGTGTTCCGCCTCGTCGCGCCGGACATCCTCGACGATCCGGCCCTGGCGGCCCGGAAACGACCCGTCTTCGAGCTCCTGGAGCGCGACGCTACGTAGATCAGGCGATCGCTGGAACTTCGCCACGAAC
>JBIOWA010000224.1:0-3974 GCA_044868045.1 Candidatus Limnocylindrales bacterium | reverse complement strand
GCCCGGACAGAGCGCTCGACCCGGTCGACTCGCGAGCCACCCCGAAGGGGATAGCGATCCAGGTCTACCGGCCGGCCGGCCACTCGCAATACGGAACGGCCACTCCTATCCGGATCCCGGTCGAGGGAGTCGAATCCCGTTGCGAGGCCGAAGGTGCCTGATTCCAGAGACGCTCCCATCGACGACAATGGCGCGATGGGCAAGCTCATCTTCCTGATGAACGTCTCGCTCGACGGCTATGTCGAGACGCCGGATCACTCCCTCGACTGGACGATCACCGACGACGAGCTGCACACCTGGTTCAACGAACGACTGCGCTCGACCGAGGTGACCGTCTACGGCCGGCGCCTGTTCGAGGTGATGAACGCCTATTGGCCGACGGCCGAGTCCGACCCTACGGCCACCGGGCCGATGCTCGACTTCGGCCGGATCTGGAACGCGAAGCCCAAGGTCGTCGTGTCGAGCTCCATGCAGGAGGCACCGCCCGGCTGGCGCCTCACGAGCGGCGATCCGGAGAGGATCCTGGAGGAGCTGCGGCGGGACTTCAGCGGCGACATCGAGATCGGCGGGCCGACGCTCGTCGCCGACTTCATCCGTCGCGGCCTCGTGGACGAATACCAGCTCGTCGTCCACCCGGTGATCCTCGGCGGGGGCACGCCGTTCTTCCCGGACCTCGAGCGTCCGGCCGGCCTTCGGCTGCTGGAGACCCGAACGTTCTCGTCGGGCGTCGTCTACCTCGGGTTCGCGGCTCGCTGATCCTTCGCGGTGAGCGTGGCGTCGTGGGCCGATGGCGCGGATCCTGGCGCGGCGGGTAGTTGCACCACGACGCGGAGCCCCCCATCGGCCCGGGGGGTGAGGGTGATGGTTCCGTCGTGTGCTTGGGTGATGCTCTTGACGATCGCGAGGCCGAGGCCGACACCGGCGTGGCCGTCGCGGATCCGTCCAGTGCCGCGCTGAAACGGCTCGACGATGGTGGAAACGACCTGTGGGGCGAGCTTGTCGCCGGTGTTCTCGACACTGAGCACCACACTCGTTGGGTGAACGCTGGTCGTGACCCACACCGTGCCCTGTTCAGCCTGGTTGTGGACAATCGCGTTGTGCACGAGGTTCGTCGTCATCTGCAGCAGGAGCGCGTGGGAGCCGATGGTGGGGGTGATGTCGCCGGAGGTCTCGATGGTGAGACCGCGTTGCTCTGCGAGCGGGAGGAGCGTTTCCGTGGCCTCTTCCGCTATGAGGGACAGGTCGACGTAGTCCCGGGTGAAGGACCGTTGATCGGCGCGGCTGAGCAGGAGCAGTGCTTCAGTGAGCTCGATCGCTCGGGTGTTGACGAAGCGGAGGCGGTCGACAAGCTCGCCGGTGTCGCGGTTCAGATCGTTACGGGCCACGTCCAGAAGTGTCTGCGTGATCGCCAGCGGGGTGCGGAGCTCGTGGGAGGCGTTGGCTGCGAATCGCTGCTGTTCGGCGATCTGCGCTTCGAGCCGTGCGAGCATCGTGTCGAAGGCGTCGGCGAGCTCGCGGAATTCATCGTCGCGGCCTTCCAGCTGGATCCGGTGGGAGAGTGATCCGTTCGCGGCCAGGCGTGTGGCATTCGTGATGCGAGTCAGTGGCGCGAGCATACGGCCGGCGAGCAGCCATCCTCCCAGGAGGCCGAACATCAGCAGGAACGCCAGAACGGCGGCTGCCCTCGGAGCAAAGGCGCGCTCGAGGTCGGAGCGGTTGGGTACGGCCATCGGGATGTCGATCACCTCGGGGACGTACCGCAGCAGGAACACCCACACCGCGGCGAGCAGCAAGACGCCGGCGACCATGAGGAAGCCGGCGTAACTGAGGGTGAGTTTTAGGCGAACACTCAAGCCAGGGGCTCTATCCACGGTCTGCTCCCTCGCGTCCGATGCCGGGTGCTGAGTCGATTCGGTAGCCGACACCGGGCACGGTGGCGATCAGCCAGGGTTCGCCGAGGCGTTTGCGCAGTGCCGAGACGGTGATGCGCACGGCGTTGGTGATCGGATCGGCGTTCTCATCCCACGCCCGTTCCAGTAGCTCTTCGGCGCTGACGACACCGCCTTCGGCGGCGACCAGGACTTCGAGCACGGCGAACTGCTTTCGGGTCAGCGCGACGTAGCGGCCGTCGCGGTAGACCTCCCGGCGGAACGGATCCAACCGCAGGCCCGCGATCTCTCGCACCGGTGGCCTGTGGTGGGCACGCCTGCGGTCGAGTGCCCTGAGGCGGAGTACGAGTTCTCGGAGTTCGAAGGGCTTGGTGAGGTAGTCGTCGGCGCCGAGCTCGAACCCGGAGGCCTTGTCGTCGAGCCGGTCGGCAGCGGTCAGCATGAGAATCGGTATGCCGGTG
Organism: Candidatus Limnocylindrales bacterium; assembly: GCA_044868045.1. Classification (GTDB taxonomy): domain Bacteria; phylum Chloroflexota; class Limnocylindria; order Limnocylindrales; family CSP1-4; genus SPCO01. The sequence continues at coordinate 1,624 of JBIOWA010000224.1, read as the reverse complement.
CCGGACGCGATGATGTGTTTGGCGATCTCGTCGCCGGAAGGCCCGGGGATGTCTCGGTCGAGGACGGCGATGTCGTAGGCGTTGACGCTCAGCAGCTCCAGAGCGCTGTCGCCGTCACCTGCGATGTCTGCCGCGATGGCTTCCAGGCGGAGCCCGTCGCGGATGGCTTCTGCCATGTAGGGCTCGTCCTCGACGATCAACACGCGCATCCGTCGAATGCTACGAGCGGCGGCATTTCGCCGGGATATCGAAAACCACATACACGCTGGCCACACGACGCTGCCTTCACTGACGGCATGAACCACACCGCACCAGCACGAGCAGAAGCCCGCCACGATCCCAGGCTCGTTCTCGTCGGCCTGGCAGTCGTCATCGCCGCGATCATCGGCACCTTCGGCCGTCCGTCGGTGTCGTCGTCGGCTACCTCGGTCGGCGACGTTCCTAGGGGCGACCACCGCGGTGCCCTCGGCAAGGCTGACGGTCTTGTCCCAAGCGGCGCGTCGGTCTTCGATGACGAGATCCCGGCTGTGGCCAACCTCGATCCGAGCCTCCTCAAGGCCCTCCGACGAGCTGCGACGGATGCAGCGAAGGACGGCATCGTGTTCGAGGTCAACAGCGGATGGCGTTCACGCGAGTACCAGGAGCAGCTTCTCCGTGAGGCGGTCTCCGAGTATGGATCGGCACAGGAAGCTGCACGATGGGTCGGCACTGCCAACACATCGGCTCACGTGTCCGGGAACGCAGTCGACATCGGGCCCTTCGATGCCACGGCCTGGTTGTCCGAGCACGGCGCCCACTACGGGCTGTGCCAGATCTACCGCAACGAACCCTGGCACTACGAACTGCGCCCGAAAGCCACCAGCCGGCGCTGTCCTCGCATGTTTGCCGACCCGGCGCACGATCCGAATGCAGCAGTGACCTGCGTACGGCGTCGCCCTGGCTCTCCGCCGACAGTCGAGCCTGCATTCGCCGCCGAGTGCCGGGCGTCGTACTGGCGCGCCCGACAGGACTTGAGCGGGCGGATGCCATAAATATCCGAATCCCGATCGAGGGGGCATGTATCGGCCTCTTGGCCGAGGGCGCCTGATCCAGCGGCCAAGTCGCGGATCTCTGGATCTACACGGATGCGCCGCCGCTCGGTGCAATCGCCGCGGCCGTGGCCTGCCGCGACCGCCGACGGCCAGCTGTGGCCGCCGTGTACACGAGCCTTGATCGGCCCTTGCGCGAGCGTTGATCGTCCGCCTCGATCATCGGTTGGGAAGACCCGTTGATCGGGTCCCGGGTGCCCCAGGTGCCCTCACCCGAACAAGGAGGCCATCATGCGGAAGCGGATTTCCATCGTCGTGAGTGTGATTGCGCTGCTTTTCGCCTTTGCCGGCAGCGCGCTCGCAGGGCAGGGCCCCGCATACGTGGGAGCTTGCAACATGCTTCACGACTCCACGATGATCGACACCATGGTTGCCCACCTCCTCGGCAAACCGGGCTGGGACGGAATGTTCCACGCGGCGGCCGTCTCAGGCGGAGGCGACTGTTCGTGACCTCGGGCCGCGCATGTCGGTTCCATCGGTCCCCCATCACAAGCCGGTTCGTTCCTCTTGGCGCTCTCGGAGTCCCCCGCCAATCG
>JBIOWA010000223.1:0-7853 GCA_044868045.1 Candidatus Limnocylindrales bacterium | reverse complement strand
CTCCTCGCCGAAACCGATCGGTGCCCTTGAACCGCCTTGGGTTTCGTGGAGGCTCGACTGATTGGATTCAGGCCGCCTCCGTGACTGCCCGGTGCTGATGGTAGGCAGGCCCGCACTCCGCCGGCGCGACGTTGCGGCAGCCGAGTGGTGGCGGTAGGTCGGCCACGTCGAACGGCCCGCGGCGGCCGACCAGCTCGGCCCTGTAGAGGCCGATGACGATCTCGGCCAGGCTGACTGCCTCGGCTTTGGCGAGCCGCTCGGTATAGCGGCCAATCCTTCGAGTACGCCGTTCCTTGGTTGACGCGATCGCGGTCGCGGGGGTGATCAGGTCAATCGCCAACGGCGGGCACCTGCCTCTGGATATCCGACGATCTTGTGAGACGATTTCGGGTATCCAGGGTCGGTTTGGACGCCGGCGGCCCGCAGCGTGGATCCTTGACGGGCACCCCCTCGAATTCAACAGCTGATAAGTGGGCCGATTTGTATCCGCCCGCCACGCTTGTAGCACTGCGCATAGCGCGGGAGACTTACGAAACAGCTGCTCTACCGCTGAGCTATGTCGGCCCGGAGCGGGAGTATAGGTGATGAGTTCAGACAGCTGCTCTAACGGCTGGGCGTATCACTCGTGGAACGCGCTCGGCTTGGGTGCCTAGCCCCGTTACAGCAGACAACTTAGCAACCCCGGTCGCACGGGGCTGGTTCAAGCGCAAGCTGAGCGCAGTCCCCGAAACCGACGAGCACAGTGCCGAGAGGGCTCACGCGGCACTCCTCGCGCTCGACCCGGCCCCGGAAGCGAAACTAACGGGTGCCGTGATCTGGAGAGGGAGGATGCGTTCGATGGCTGAACCTATCTGGGACGGACGCGGGCGTGCCTGGGGATGGCTCGACGGAGACGCGGTTCGCGACTCGCATGGCACCGCGAGGGCATTCCTCGTTGGTGAGGCGGTCATCTCCTATCGAGGCAAGGGCTTCCTCGGCTGGTATACCGACCGAGTGTTTCGAGATCGGCGGGGTCGCGGTGACTGCGTCAACAACGGACAGGCCAGAGGACGTGCTGACGACCGTCATTCTCCCGGCGCTGGAGAAGGCGGGTGGCCGAACCGAGAACGAGCAGGGCGCAACTGAACTCGTCGAACGGACGGTCACGATCTGCCCCAGTGTGGCGGGTCGAGCACTTCGTTTGCTCGTCGACGGCGACGAGTTGTGATCCCTCCCTCACATTGCTGCCGAGCCGCTGCGCCGGGCGCTCGAGAAGCTGATGGCGTCCGGGGATCCTGAGGCGCGCGCCGAAGCCGAGGCAACGATCCACATACTTGGCGCCCAAGGCTTCCTCGGGTATCGCGATCTGCTCGATGGAGGCCCTGGGCCGACGAACGAATCCTGAGTCTTCTGCCAGCGCTCCCGGACGTCACCTGAGCCCGTCCTCGGCCCAATCCGTCGGCCGGTCGGGTGTCTGGAGTAGGTTCGGGCGGGGAACGGGCTGCAGCGGCAGCTGGCCGACCGAATCGACATCCCGATCATCTTCATCACGGGTCACGGCGACGTGCCGACCTCGGTTCGTGCCATGAAAGCCGGCGCAGTCGAGTTCCTTTACGAAACCGTTCCGTAACGATGTGCTGCTGATTGCGGCACGCAGCGCGATCGAGCGGAGTCGCGCATCCATCGAGCACGATTTGGAGATGCGGACCCTGCGAAATCACTACGCATCATTGACGCCGCGTGAACGCCAGGTGATGGCGCTGGTCGTGGCGGGGCTGTTGAACGAGCAGATCGGCGGCCGACTCCGGATCAGCGAGATCACCGTGAAGGCACACCGAGGTCAGGTGATGCGCAAGATGCAGGCAGACTCGCTCGCCGATCTGGTCGTGATGGCCGGACGTCTGGGCCTCCAGACCGTTGCGCCCGCCTGACGCCGACGGCGGCGGCGCCAGGCGCTCATGTCACGCATCCAGACCGCCCAGGTCGACATGGGTCAGCCGCTCAGGGTCGGCGACGATATCGATCTCGGTGATGTGCCGGCCGGTAACCGTGAAGGCCATGACCGCAGATGGCCTGCCGCCCTGGGAGGCGACGATGCCCGGCGCCCCGTTGACGATGACTGGGCGCGCATACCGCGTGAACTGCGCGTAGGCGAGGATGGACCTCGCGACCGCCTCCGCGCCGCGCGCCTCGCTCGATCCACCACGGAGGCCGCGATCGACCCGGAACACGACGTCAGGGTCAAGGAGGAACAGCAGTGCCCTCAGATCGCCGCCCTGGGCAGCTGCCAGGAAGGCAGTGACGACCTCGCGCTGACTCTCGAGGTCGCCAGTCGGCTGTGGTGCGCCTCGAACTCGCCGGCGAGCTCGGCTGGCCAGCTGACGAGTAGCATCCGGGGTCTTGCCCACAATGCTCGCGACCTCGTCGAACGGGACGGCGAACACGTCGTGCAGGACGAATGCCAGCCGCTCCGCCGGTGTGAGCTGATCAAGAACGACGAGGAGGGCGAGGCCCACTGCCTCCTCCAGCAAGACGACTGCCTCCGGATCGATCGGCCCCTCGCGCGAAACAAGTGGCTCAGGCAGGCGGGTGGACTCTCGTCCGTGCGCTCGTCGCGAGCGCAAGGCGTCGAGGCATACGCGGGCGATCACCGTGACGAGCCAGCCCTCGAGGTCACGGATGCTGGCGACGTCGGTCCGAGCGAGCCGCAGCCATGCATCTTGTACGGCGTCTTCCGCCTCGCTCACCGAACCGAGCATGCGATATGCAATGGCGGCCAGACGGGGCCGGTGCCGCTCGAAGCGTTCGGCCAGCAAGCTCTCGGTCATCTCTTAATGATCGTGGCGGAAAGGCGCTCTTCTATTTCGTGATGTCGACGTTCCAGGTGATCCCGAACTTGTCCGTGAGCCAACCCGCCGAACCCCAGGGGGCGTCAGTCAGCGGCATCGCGATGGTGCCGCCATCCGCCAGTGCGTGGAATGCCTGGGTCATGTCCTCACGATCCGGTCCAGCGAGCAGGATCGAGATGTTGTTGCCGTGCGTCGAGGGGTACCCCGGGTTGCCGTCGGAGCCGATGATCCGGAGCTCTTCGGCCTCCAGCCGACCATAGCCGATCGCATCGCCGGGTCGCGCGGCCTTCATGCTTCCGCTCGAGTCGACGGTGAGCAGAGTCAGCTTTCCTCCGAGGATGCTGTGATAGAACTCGAAGGCCTCCCGAGCTTGACCCTGAAAGTTGATGTACGGCGCCGTGTACGCCTTCGTCATGTCGATACTCCCGTTGCTGTGAGGGACGCCAGGTCCCGGGGACGATAGGCATCGCAGTCTCCGCCGCCTGATCTGGCTTCTGGCAGATGTGCGAGCCCTCGGTCAACTCATTGGTCGGTCATCCTGGCCGATATGTGACATGGCAGAACGGAAAGCGAACGCGCGCCCGAGCGCCCGACGTCATCCCCGCGTCATGCGTTGCTGACCTGGGGAAATGTTCGAGCGTGTCGGCGTCGACAGTCCTGTGCCGACGTCTCACGACTGGCCCTCAACTCGGAGGCAGAATCGCGGGACCTCGAAAACGAAGACCTGCTAACTGAGCGGCCTACGCTCGCGATTCCACGCTCCGGCAACAACGCTAAGGCCCATCTAGTTCGTAAGCAGCAGGTCGCCGGAGGGGCCCGAATCGGATGGCCGCCGTCAGTGACGAGAGCTCCAGGGCCGCAGCGGCGGTCCTAGACGCTCAAGGCCCTCGCGCGTTCAGCAGATAAGTGTGCCGGTTTGTGCTTGCCCGCCACGCGCGGTAGCACTGCGCATAGCGCGGGAGACTTACGAAACAGCTGCTCTACCGCTGAGCTATGTCGGCGCGAGCGCGAGTATAGGCGATGACCTCAAGCAGCAGCTCTGCCCACGCTCGAATTCGCTCGTGATGACGCGGAAGCGGGCCGCGCGGGCCTGTCGAAAGCGGCGAAGGAGCCGTCCCCGGCCGCGTCCAGCTCGGCCGGTTCACGGCCCGATGTCGATCGACTCCACGATCCGCCGGAGCTCGGCCTTGACCGTCTCCGAAGCTTTCGGAGCGAACGCTTCGATCACCAGGCGCACGCCATCGACGTCGAGGATCCACGCCTGGTCGTATTCGTGGTTGTCGATGCTCGTGATCAATGGCCAGGCGGGAGGGTGACAGTTGTCGTCCGTGACGGTCGTCGTGTACTCGAGGTATTTCCCGCGATAGCCATCGAGCGTGACGTCCGTGTTCTCCGAGATCTTGATCATTTGCTGACTCGCGAGAAACGCCACGAGATCGTCGACGTTCGGCCCGATATGCGCCTCGATCGCGTTTCCCGACGCGTCGCAGCCCCACTCGGCGGGCTTGTTGACGATCATGAATTCGAGGCCTATCCCGTCGTCCAGCGTGCCGTCGTACCCCAAGGGGCCATAGGTTGTCCAGCCGTTGGGGACAGTCATCGAGAGACGAAATGGCAACGTACCACCGACCACACTTGATCGACTGGCACTCGGGGAGCGTCCTCCCTCGAGCACGTATGTGCCTCCCGGCTTCGCTCCGGGCGACGGAAGGAGCCACCCCGCGTCCGGGGCGTAGTCCGTGGCCACGACCCGACAATCGACGATCACCGAGGCCCATGCGTAGAGGGGCACATCCACCTTGACGCCCTTCGTGACAATCCCGCCGCCCGTCACATCGAAGCGGTCGCCAAAGCTGAAGCGTGCGTCCGCTCCGGACGCCCGAGCTGGGTAGCGGGTGCTGAAGAAGACCTCGCCGACCTTGCCGAACTCCGCTGATCCTGCCGCCGACTCTGTTCCACCGGTGTGGAGATTCGTACGCCACGCGCGGTGGTGGTCCTGCTCATCCCCCGCGGTGCGGGGCGAGTTATCGATCCCGTAGCGCCAATCCGGTACGCCGTCACGATCCTCGTCGACGACCACGCCGTAGGCGATCCATGCCTTCGATGGATCCACGTCCGGCTGCGGGTTGGCGACAAGATTGAGGGACACATCGTAGGTATCGACGGTCATGTCGCGGATGTCGATGCAGGGAAAGACCTCGGATCCGGTGTCGCCCGCTGGATCGACATAGGTGGGAGGCATCGGCACGACGCTCGCGCCTCCGGCGGGCTCGCGGCGGACCGGCGCCGGCCAGTCCTCCTTGAGTCTCGCTGGGGTCCATGCGAGCGGGCCCGTGGGCTGGCTGGGGTCACGTGACGCAACCGCGCAATCGCTTGGCTTCGGAGGCACGCTGGGCGTCGGGGCTGGCTCTGGCGTCGGCGCTACGACCGCAGGCCTCGGCGTTCCCGCACAGGGCGGGTACTCAAGGAACACAACGGTGTCCCGGTGCGGGCAGAGCGCCTCGTACGTCTCGCTCGACATGGCAGCGACGCCGTTCGGAGGTGCGAAAGCGAGGAGCGCCGCCGGCTGCTCGCCGAATTCGATCTTCGTGACCTCCGTCGATAGCAACGAACCGGGGATGGGGTTGCCGCCGTCGTCGATGTCTTGCTCTCGGACGCGCAGGACGAGTCGCGTCTGATCGTCGATCCAGACATCGCCGCCCGCACAGGCGAGATGGTGGGCAGGGCGCCCGGCGACAGAATCGGCGCCGACGTATCGCCAGCCTGTCGCCGCCGTCGAGTTGCCAACCTCGCTGGGATCGCGGGTCATCTCGCAGCCCGACCCTCCGCCGAACCCGAGGCCGGTCAGGTGGGAGAGGATGTACACCCGCGGGTCCTCTCCGATGGCGTCGTCCTGCTCGAGCCACACCGTATCGGGCCCGACGGTCAACGTCCGACCGAAGCGGGTGCCACTGAGGATCATGGACGTGGCTGGCTGGGTTGCATCAGTCGAGGCATACCGCTCGATACGGACGGCGCCCGTCCGGTCGACGTAGATGCGGTCACTCGTCGCGTCGCTGTGGAGCGTCGTGATGGCCACGGGTGGCAGTTGCGGCATCCGGTCGTAGGTCGAGAGCACGAACGCCTGGACGTCGGCCGGCGATTCTAGGCTCAGTTCGCGGATGGGGTCTCGCTCGGGGAGGCGCAACGCCCCGACGGCGGCGGCACTCGCGAGTGCCAGTGCGACCAGAAGCGCTGCGGCGATGAGGAGGTTTCGCCGGCGAGTGACGTGGTCCGCTTCGCTGAGAGCCCCGAAGAATGAAGGCAGCGCCCGCTGCTGGGTGGTCGTCTCGGCCGCGTCGAGGATTCGCTCGCGCAGCCCCGGATAGGCGCGGTCGGGTAGATGGGCTCGCAGCGCCCTGGAGATCTGGGCGTCCGTCAAGGGTCGGCCGTTCATGCCTCGGCCTCCATCGCCTTCTCCAGCGCGCCGCGCGCAGCATGCAGCCGCCACTTGGCGGTCCCGACCGGGATGCCGAGCGAGCGCGCGATCTCGGCGACCGGTCGCTCCTCGACGTGGTGGAGAACGAGGATCATCCGGTCCTTGGGTCGCAGCCGGTCGAAGGCGCGGCCGATCGCGTCGTTGTCGACCATCTCGTCCATCTGCGTTCGGGCATGGAGGTCCTGGGGCGGCTCCGGCTGCGAGCTGTCCGCGCCCGGATCGGCCGGCCCGACCGACACTTCGCGGAGCCGCACCCGATGCCGGCGCGCCATCAACGCGGCGTTCGCCACCCTCCGATTGAGCCAGCCGTCGAAGACCGACGGATCGCGCAGGCGGGGGAGTTGCCGCCACGCCGACACGAGCGCGTCCTGGGTGGCATCGGCGGCATCCGCGTCATTGGACAGGATCGACCACGCGAGGCGGTAGCAGCGATCGATCCGGGTGTCGACCAGCACCTCGAACGCCGCCGCGTCGCCGGAGCGAGCGCGCCGAACGAGCGCGTCGTCGGCCGACGTCACGGGATTCGTCGCCGTCGTCACCGCATTCACGTCACCCTCGGGTCGTCGATCGTAGCGCCCGCTTGTCGCGGTGCCGCCATCGATCGCTGCTGTCCGGAGTCCAGATGCCGCCGGTTGGGCGTTGGTTGGGTCTTGACCACACGGGGACCGCACCAAACCTCGGGATGCCCATCGGCATCTATCGACTGGACAGCATTGGCCTCATAACCCGGAGGATGAACATGAAGCGCCCGTTGACGTGGTCGGCGTCGCCGATCGCAGCCGTTTGCGTAGCTGCGGTATTCCTGGCAACCGCGTGCAGTGCTGGCCAGGGAGTGGCGAGCCCGACCCCTGCCTCGGCGAGTCTTGCTGCCGAGCCGACGACAAGCGCACCCGCGACGGCGTCAGGCCCATCGCCGTCGGCGACGAGCGCAGGACCGATGGCACTCCACGACGGCGCGCTGGCGGCAGGTACCTACACCTTCCAGCCGTTTGCCGGGCCCGACGTCATGGGACTATGTGCGGCGCAGCCTGCGTGCAAGGAGTCGCCCGCCGACGATTCGATCCGCATCACGTACACCCTGCCCGAGGGCTGGACGGGGCTCGGCTACGCCGTCGTTCCCTCCGTCGAGAGGTACTCACCGCCTGGCGGAGCGGCGTTGATCTTTAGCCGCGGCGGCTGGTTGTACTCCAAGCCCTGTGGGGAGCAGGCGTCCGGACCAAACATTCCCACCGGGACGACCGTCGACGATTTCGTTACGGCGCTCGTGGATCATCCCGATCTCGACGTGACGAGTCCCGTCGCCGTCACCCTGGCCGGATACTCCGGAACGTACCTGGAGCTGCGGGCACCGGCGAACACCACCACCGACGAGCTGGGACCCAAGCCTGGCGGGTGCAATCACTATTTCGTGTGGGAGCCCGGGATCTACGCCCAGGGGCCAAACGCCCTGTGGCGCATCTGGACCCTCGATGTCGACGGGGTCCGTGTGGTGGTGCGGGCTGACAGCTTTCCCGACACGACCCCGCAGGTCCAAGCCCAACTCAAGG
>JBIOWA010000222.1:0-6378 GCA_044868045.1 Candidatus Limnocylindrales bacterium | reverse complement strand
TGGCCATTCTCGAGTTCCACTGCGAACATCGTGTTGGGGAGCGGCTCGATCACCGTGCCCTCCACTTCGATCGCATCCTTCTTGGCCACAGGCTGGGGTGCTTCCCTTTCTCACGCGGAGTGCCGGCCCGGACGGGCCGACACACGAACGCGTAGCGTATCAAAAGACGCCAATCGGAGCAAGCGCGTCACCGCCGTCTCAAACACTCGTCAGCACCTGCGGCCCGTTCTCCGTGATCGCGATCGAGTGCTCGAAGTGGGCGGCCAGGGAGCCGTCGACGGTCGATACCGTCCAGTCGTCGGCGAGCACGTGCGCCCGGTAGTCGCCGAGCGTGAACATCGGCTCGATGGCCAGGCACAACCCGGCCTCGAGCTTGCGGCCGCGCCGGCCGGTGCGGTAGTTCGGGACCTGCGGCTCCTCGTGCATCTCAGTGCCGATCCCGTGGCCGACGAACTGGCGGACGATCCCGAAGCCGTACGGCGCCGCAAGGTCTTCGATGGCGGCCGAGATGTCCTCGATGTGGTTCCCGGGCAAGGCCGCCGCAATGCCCGCCATCAGGGCCGCGTGGGTCGCATCGATGAGCTGGCGGACCGGCTCCGGCGGTACGCCGACGAAGAAGGTCCGCGCCGCGTCACCGTGCCAGCCTTCGACGATGGCACCCGCATCGATCGAGACGATCTGGCCGTCGCGGATCGTGCGCTCACCTGGGATGCCATGGACGATCTCGTCATCGAGCGAGATGCACAGGCTGGCAGGGAACGGCCGGCGCGGGTTGATCCCCGGATACCCCTTGAACGACGGGGTGGCGCCGGCCGCCCGGATGTGGGCCTCGGCGATGCGGTCGAGGTGCGCGGTCGAGACGCCCGGCCGCAGCTCGCTCTCGACGAGGGCGAGGACTTCGGCGACGACCTGGCCAGCGCGGCGCATGCGGGCGATCTCGGCGCGGGACTTGCGTGTGACCATCGATCAGCCCTGGGTCGTCCGGTCGGTCACGACGGCGTGGACGGCTGCGGACACGTCGTCGATCGGCTGGCGACCGTCGACCGTGCGCAGGATGCCGGTCCGCGCGTAGTGGTCGACGACGTCGCGCAAGCTGGCCAGCTGGAGGTCGAGCCGCGCTCGGATGGTCTCGGCCTTGTCGTCCTCGCGCTGGACCAGCGGCGAGCCGTCGATGTCGCAGATGCCCGGCTGACGGGGTGGGTTGGTCGCCTCGTTGTAGACGTGGCCGGCCTCGCGGCAGACCCATCGACCGGACAGACGCTCGACGAGCTCCTCGCTCGGCACCTCGATGTTGACCGCGAGGTCGACCCCCGACCCTCGCTCGGCGAGCGCCCGGTCGAGCGCCTCGGCCTGGGCGCGGTTGCGCGGAAAGCCGTCGAGGATCGCTCCGCCTTCCGCATCGGGGCGGGCGAGTCGGTCGAGCAACATCTCGATGGTGATGTCGTCCGGGACGAGCTGACCGCGCTCCATGAACCGGCGCGCTTCGAGCCCGATCGGCGAGTTGTCGCGCACCGCGGCCCGGAACAGGTCGCCAGTCGCGACGTGCGGGATACCGAGACGCTCAGCCAGCAGGACGGCCTGCGTTCCCTTCCCCGCCCCGGGCGCACCCAGTAAGACGACGTTCATCGAACCTCGGGCCGATGGCGCACGGCTCCGCGCCGAGGCGCTGCGCGAGCTCCGCCTCGGACCTCGGTGCGCGAGCTGCAGCTCACCACTGAGGTTGCCAGCATCGCTAGCGGATGAACCCCTCGTAGTTGCGCATCATCAGCTGCGCTTCGATCTGTTTCATCGTCTCCACCACCACCGACACGACGATCAGCAGGCTGGTGCCGCCGAGGCCGATCGCCCCGAGATCCGGGAACGCGAGGCCGACGACCGTCGGCGCCACGGCGACGACCGCGAGGAACAGGGCACCCGCGAACGTGATCCGCGACACGACCCTCGCGAGGTAGTCCTGGGTGGGGCGGCCGGGCCGGATGCCGGGTATGAAGCCGCCGTTCTTGCGGAGCTGTTCGGCGGTCTCGTCGGGCTTGAACGTGAAGGCCGTGTAGAAGTACGTGAACCCGACGGTCAACAGGAAGTACAGGGTGATGTACAGCAGCGACCGCGGGTTGAGCAGGAACACGATCCCGTCCGCGACGCTCTTGATGATGTCGATCTCCGATGCCGTGAAATACGACGCGAGCTGCACCGGGAAGAGCAGGATGCTGACGGCGAAGATGATCGGGATCACGCCCGCCTGGTTGACGCGAAGCGGCAGGAACGTCTGCCCGCCCGAATACATCCGGCGGCCGCGGACGCGGCTGGCGTACTGGACCGGGATGCGCCGCTGGCCCTCCTGGATGTAGATGATCACCGCGACCGCGGCGATGGCGACGAGTCCGAACGCGATCAGGGCCGCGATGTTCGGGTTGACCGTGAACGCGTTGATGGCCGCCGGGGCCTGGCTCACGATGCCGGCAAAGATGATGAAGCTGATGCCGTTGCCGATGCCGCGCTCGGTGATCAGCTCACCGATCCACATCAGCGCGACTGCACCGGCGGTCAGCGTCGCGATCTGGGTGAGGGTGTCGAAGCTGCCGAGGTCGAACCGGCCGGTCAGGACGTTGTTGGCGTTGAGCAGCGCCAGGAAGCCGTAGGCCTGGAGCATCGCCATCGGCACCGACAGGTAGCGCGTGTACTGGGTGATCCGGTTGCGCCCGTATTCACCCTCGCGGCTGAGCGCCTGCAGCGAGGGGACGACCCCCTGCATCAGCTGCATGATGATCGAGGCGTTGATGTACGGGTTCATGCCCAGCGCCACGACCGAGAAGTTCGAGAGTCCGCCGCCGGAGAACAGGTTGAGCAACCCGAAGAACGGGTTGCCGCCGAGGAAGGCGGCCAGCTGGTCCCGATCGATGCCGGGGACCGGCACCGCCGCCAGGAAGCGGAAGGCGATCAGCAGACCCAGGACGACCAGGATCCGGCGCCGGATGTCCGGCGCCCGGAAGGCGTTCAGCAGCGATTCGAACACGGGATCTAGGCGCCGTTGTCGGTTGTGGTCTCGGCGTCGTCGGCACTCGTCTCGGCGTCGGCATTCACCTCGGCGTCGTCGGCACTCGCCTCGGTAGCCTCGTTCGAGGGCTCGGGATCGGCCTCGACTTCGTCCGCAGCTTCCAGTTCGGCCTCGGCCGCGGACGCCGTGGCGCCCCGTGGCTCGGCGTCAGATTTTGATTCGGCGGCCTCGCGGGGCGGCTTTGCCTTCGGCTTCCTGGTGGGGGCCTCGTCCGTCGTCGACGCGACCCCGATCGCCGGCATCGACGTTGTCGGCACCTCGAGGACGTTGACGCTGCCTCCGGCCGCCTCGATCTTGGCCCGTGCCGACGCACTGAACGCATCGGCGACGACGAACAGCGGCGAGCCGACCTCGCCGGCGCCGAGGATCTTGAGCGGCTTGTCGAGCGTCCGCACGAGCCCGACGGCACGCAGGATGTCCTGGTTGATCGTGATCGGTGCGGTGCCCGACGTGCCCTTGCCGCCGCTCTTGGCGGTGGCGGACGACGCCTCGGCCTCGAACGCCCCGCGCTCCGCGGCCGCGCCGATGTCACCGACGTTCACGACCTCGTACTGGAGCTTGAGGCGGTTCTTGAACCCGCGCAGCTTCGGGATGCGGACGTGGAGCGGCGTCTGGCCGCCCTCGAACCACGGCGGGATCGACCCGCCGGAGCGAGCCTTCTGGCCTTTCGTGCCGCGCCCCGCGGTCTTGCCCTTGCCGGCGGCGATGCCGCGCCCGACACGGGTCCGTTCCGTGCGCGACCCGTCTGCGGGACGCAGGTCGTGCAGCTTCATCTCTTCGAATCCTCCGACCGATGGCTCACTGGGGCGTCGCCTCGGAATCCTCGGGCCGATGGCTCGCCGGAGCGTCGCCTCGGTCCTCGGAGAGATCCGTCGTCGGCACTGCGTTGCGACGTCGTCGACTCGCCGCCGATTTCCTCGACGGTCACGAGGAAGCGGACCTGGCGGACCATGCCGCGCGTGGCAGCGTTGTCCGGCACGATGCTCGTGCTGCCGATCCCGTGCAGGCCCAGGGCCTTGATGGTCGCCCGGTTACGGGCGATGTGACTGATCGTCGACTTGGTCTGGGTGACCTTGAGCTTCGCCTGGCTCTCGGGCTTACCGGCCATTGACGGCCTCCGCGGTCGGTGCCGGCTGGCCGGAGATCCGGCTCGCGAGCTTGACGCCACGTCGCTCCGACAACTCCTCGGCGGAGTGCAGGCCGCGGAGCGCCTCGAGGGTGGCGCGGGTCACATTCACCGGGTTCGTCGAGCCGTAGATCTTCGACAGGATGTCGCGGACGCCGGCCGCCTCGAGCACGGCACGGACCGAGCCACCGGCGATGACGCCGGTGCCCTGCGAGGCCGGCTTGAGCATGACCTTGCTGGCCGCGAACTCGACGTTCACCTCGTGGGGGATCGTCGTGCCCACCATCGGGATCTTGATGATGTTCTTCTTGGCGTCCTCGACACCCTTGCGGATCGCCTCGGGGACCTCGCCGGCCTTGCCGAGTCCGGCACCGACGTGACCGGCCCCGTCACCCACGACGACGACTGCGCTGAAGCTGAAGCGCCGGCCGCCCTTGACGACCTTCGCGACGCGGTTGATCTGGACGACGCGCTCCTCGAGCGCGAGCTTGTTGGGATCGATACGTGCCATAACTCCTCCGGATCAGAAGTCGAGACCGGCGTCGCGGGCGGCATCGGCGAGCGACTTGATCCGCCCGTGGTACCGGAACCCGGCTCGATCGAAGACCACGCGGTCGATCCCGGCAGCCTTGGCCCGCTCGGCTATGAGCCGGCCGATCGTGGCGGCCTCCTCCGACTTGTTGGCCTTGGAGCCGCGGAGCTCCTTCTCGACCGTCGAGGCGGCGACGAGCGTCCGTCCGGACGCGTCGTCGATGACCTGCGCGTAGATGTGGTTGAGGCTGCGGAACACCGCCAGACGCGGCCGCCCGGCCGTCCCCGCCATCGTGAGGCGGATGCGGTCGTGGCGCTTGCGTCGAGCGGCGCCGCGGGTGGCGACCTGCGTCATCGTGTCAGTCCTTCGTTCGTCGTGGTTACTTCTTGGCGCCGATCTTGCCGGCCTTGCCGGCCTTGCGGCGCACGTACTCGCCCGCGTAGCGGACACCCTTGCCCTTGTACGGCTCGGGCTTGCGGGTCGAGCGGACCTGGGCGGCCACCTGGCCGACGAGCTCCTTGTCGATGCCGACGACCGCGAGACGGGTCGGGTTCTCGAGCTCGAAGCTGATGCCCTCGGGCGGGTCGATCTCGACCGGGTGGCTGTAGCCAAGGTTGAGCGTCAACTTCTTGCCGTTCAACGCGGCGCGGTAGCCGACACCGGTGATCTCGAGGCCCTTGCGATACCCGTCTGTCACGCCGACGACCATGTTGTTCACGAGGGTCCGCGTCAGGCCGTGCAGCTGCTTGTGGTTCTTCTGCTCGGTCGGCCGCGAGACGACGATGGTGCGGTCCTCCTGTGCGACCGCCATGTCGGGGTGCAGCGTCCGGCTGAGGGTGCCCTTCGGCCCCTTGACGGTGAGCTGGCGTCCCTCGATCGTCACGTCGACGCTCGACGGGATGGCGATGGGGAGGCGTCCGATGCGCGACATCTGTGGGTCGCCTACCAGACGAACGCGAGGACTTCGCCGCCCAGCTGCGCCTGGCGCGCCTGCTGGCCGGTCATGATCCCCTGGCTCGTGCTGACGATGACGATGCCCAGGCCGCCGAGCACGCGCGGGATGTCCGTCTTGCGCGCGTAGACACGCAGGCCCGGCTTGCTGATCCGCTTGAGGCCGGAGACGACCGGCACCTTCCCGTCGACGTACTTGAGGGTCAGGCGCAGGACGGCCGAGGGCCCATCCTGCTCCTCGTGGACGTCGGCGATGAAGCCCTCGTCCTTGAGGATGCGGGCGATTTCGCGCTTCGTGCGCGATGCCGGGACGACCACTTCGGTGTGGCGGGCCCGTGACGCGTTCCGGACGCGCGTGAGCATGTCCGCGATCGGGTCGGAGATGTTCATTCGGTTCCCTACCAGCTCGACTTCGTGACGCCGGGCAGCTCGCCCAGGAGCGCACGCTCCCGGAAGCAGATGCGGCACAGCGCGAACCGTCGCATGAAGGCGCGCGGTCGGCCGCACACCGTGCAGCGGTGGTACGCCTGCACCTTGTGCTTCGGCTTGCGGCTCGCCTTGGCGATCATCGATTTCTTGGCCATGGTTCTCCCTCCCCGCGCCTACGAGGCGAAGGGCATGCCGAGGAGCTCGAGGAGCTTCTTCGATTCCTCGTCGGTCTTCGCCGTCGTCACGATGCTGATCTCCAGCCCGCGGAGACGGTCCACCTTGTCG
>JBIOWA010000221.1:0-6106 GCA_044868045.1 Candidatus Limnocylindrales bacterium | reverse complement strand
CCCGATGATCGCGTTCATCGGCGTTCGGATCTCGTGGCTCATGGCCGCCAGGAACGTGCTCTTGGCCCGGTCGGCGTCCTGGGCCGCGTCGCGCGCTTCCTGCGCTTCGCCGTAGAGGCGCGCGTTGTCGATCGCGATCGCCGCGTGTTGGGAGAGGCCGACCAGGAGGTCGAGGTCGCTCTGCGAATAGGGCTCGCTCGGGATGGGTCGCCACACCGCCATCCCTCCGATGACCTCGTCGTGGGCGATCAACGGGGCGACCATCAGTCGGTCGTTCTCGTCCGGATCGGTGCCCGGGATGATCCGTGTCCGCTCGTCGGCGAGAACGTCGTTGACCATCTCGGCGCGGCGTGCCTCCAGGACGTTGCCGATGATCCCTTCGCCGAGGTGGATCGTGTCTGCGAGGAGCTGGTCGGCGATCTCGCCCCGGCCCACGATGGCCCGGAATGTCCGCCCGTCGGGCTGCGCGAGATACACGGCGCTCGACCCCGCTGTCAGAAGGTTCATCGCATGCTCGGCGATCCGCTCGAGGACGGCTGTCGGATCGAGCGTGGCCGAGATCTCGCGGCCGACGTCAGCCAGGGCGGCCATCTCGTTCGCACGGCGGTGGGTCTCGTCGTATAGCCGTGCGTTCTGGATCGCGACTCCGACGTTCGCGGCGATCGTCGTCAGCAGGCGGACGTCGTCCTCGCCGAAGCGGCCTTCCTGCTGGGTGCTCTGGACGCTGATCACGCCGATGGCCTGGTCGCCAGCCATGATCGGTACGCCGAGGTATGACTTCGATAGCGTGCCCACGCCCCGCGTCCCGAGCTCTTCGAACTGGGCGTCAGTGTTGAGCAGCAGCGGCTGCCTCCCGAGCAGGATGCGCGAGGTGAGGTTCGTCCCGATCGGCAACGGGTCCTGGGCCTGCTGCCGGCCCGCCTCGTGATAGAACGGGAAGTTGATCAGGTTCGTCGCCGGGTCATGCAAGGCGACATAGACGATGTCAGCACCGAAGGTCTGGCGCATCTGCTCACCGACCAGCTCGATCAGCGCAGCAAGGTCGAGTTGGGCGGCGATCGCCTGGCCCACCTGGTTGACGGTGTCGAGCTCGGCGACGCGGCGGCGGGTCTCGTCGATCAGTCGGGCGTTCTCGAGTGCCACGCTCAAGCTGGCGGCGAGTGTGGTCAGGAGCCGGACGTCGGCATCTGAGAAGGCGTTCTCGCGGTCGAGGTTCTGCAGCGTGATGACGCCGCGGGCCTCGTCACCGACGACGAGAGGGGCATACACGAGGGACTTGGCGGGCTCGCCCTGGAGGACCGCGGTCGCCTGCCCCATCTCCCTGACGCGCTGGCTGGCGTTCTCGTTGAGGACGAGTGGATCCCTGGTCTGGAGGACGTGGGCGCGTGGGCCTTCGATCGCCATCGGCTCGTCCGGGAAGCGCACGCCACGCTCGATCGTGTAGGGGAAGTGGATCGCGCCGGCCTCACGATCGATGATCCCGATGTCGACCACCTGGGCGTCGAAGATCTCCTGGATCTTGTCGCCGACGACGTCGTACATGGCTTGCATGTCGAGCCGTTCGGCGAGACCGCGTTGGACCTCGTTGATGATCGCCAGCTCTGCGGCGCGCTCGTCGGTCTCCGTAAGGAGCCGCTTCGTCTCGTCGAAGAGGCGTGCGTTCTCGAGGGCCACGCCCATGCTCGCGGCGATCGTCGTCAGCAGCCGCTCGTCTGACTCGCCGAAGACATCGCGCTCGGTGCTCTCCAGGATGATGATGCCGGTTACCCTGTCTCCGCTGACGATGGGCACGCCGAGCCACGACTGCGAGATGCTGATCCCGCCCTGGATCGCCCCCAGGCCCTCGAGCACCGCATTCGTACCGCCTCGGAGCGGGCGCTGGGTCGAGATGACACGACTGGTTAGGCCCGGGCCCAGCGCGAACGGTTCGCTCTGGATGCGGACCCCACTGTCGAGCTCGTATGGCCAGGAAATGATGCTCGTGGTTGCGTCATACAAGCCGACGGACACAGATGGTGCCCGAAAGATCGCTCGGACCCGCTCGCCGACGAGCTCGCAGATCTCGCCGAAGTCCAGTTGCTTGGCGAGAGCCGTACCGATCTCGTTGATGACCGCGAGCTCCGCCGCCCGCTGATCGGTCTCGGCAAGGAGTCGCTTGGTCTCGTCGAACAGCCGGGCGTTCTCGAGGGCCACGCCCATGCTCGTAGCGAGCGTCGTCAGGAGACGCTCGTCCGCCTCGCTGTATGCGTACGGCTCGATGTTTTCGAGGCCGACCACACCGATGACGCGATCGCTCGCTGGGATCGGGACACCGAGCCACGACTGGGTGTCGCTGCCCCCGATCTGGATCGCTCCAGCGGCGATCTGCTCGTCCAGTGTCGACAGGCGCACTGGGCGCCCGGTGCGGATGACGGTCGATGTGATGCCGGGCCCCAGCTCCATGGTCCCACGATCGAACCGCTCGCCCTCATCGATGTCGTACGGGAACGTGAGCTTGTTCGTGCCGCGTTCATGCAGCGCGATGAACAGCGAGCGCGCATCGAAGATCGATCGCACGCGCTCGCCGACCAGCTCGATGATCGCGGCGAAATCGAGTTGCTTAGCGAGGGCCTCACCGATCTCGTTGATCAGCGCGAGCTCGGCGTTGCGCGCGCGTGTCTCCTCGATTGCCCGCGCGCGGGCGAGCGCCGAACCGATGTGTTGGGCGACGAACTCAAGCACAGCCAGGTCGTTCGGCTCATACCGGTGGTCGGCCTCGTAGGTCTGGACCGCGACGACACCGATCGCCTTGCCATCCGAACGAAGCGGAGCACCCATCCACTCCAGGGCGGGCGTCCCGGTCGCGACGACCTCACCGCGCCGGATGAGGTCGTGCCAACCGGCTTGATCCATGAACGTCGCCTGTCCGGTGCGCAGGACGTAGGCCGTCATCCCGCCGCCCCCACCGAGACCCATCGGCGTCCACTCCTTCGGATCCGGAGGGGACGGATCCACGGTGTCGACGTAGTACGGGAAGTTGATCGTCTGGCGATCCTCGTCGTACAGGGCGACGTAGAAGTTGCGGGCATACATGAGCTCGCCGACGATCTCGTGGATCGAGGCGTAGAAGGTCTGCAGGTCCTGGGCGGCACTGGCCGCTTCGGCGATCCGGTAGAGGGCGTCTTGGACGCGCTGGGCCCGCTCGACAGGCGGTGGCGGGGACGGGGCGCGCTCGGTCCTGGTCACGGGTTGGTGACGGTCAGCCTCGCTCGAGGTATCGCTCGCGGTCCCAGGGATGGACCACCGAGTCGTACGTATCCTGCTCCACTCGCGCCGCATTCAGGTAGTGGTCGACGACATCCTGGCCAAAGATCTCGACGGCCGCCTTCGATCGTTCGAGCTCCCCGATCGCCTCGTAGAGCGCTCGGGGCATCCTTGGATGACCCGTCGCGAGATAGCCGTTGCCCCTGAACTCATCCTCGAGCTTCAGACCGTTTCGGATGCCGTACAGCCCCGCGCCGACCATGGCCGCGTAGGTCAGGTAGGCGTTCATGTCACCCCCCGGAAACCGGTTCTCGACGTGGAGCGACGGTCCGTGGCCGACGAGCCGGAACCCGGTCGTCCGGTTGTCCCGGCCCCAGACCACGTTGACCGGCGCCCACGACAGCGAGGCGTAGCGCTTGTACGAGTTGATGAACGGCGCCACGAACACCGCGAGCTCGCGCGAGAGCGTCATCATCCCGGCCATGAACTGCTGGCCAACCTTGGAGAGTCCGTAGGGTCCTTGCTTCTCGCGACCGGTCGCGTGCATGAGCGGCATATCTGTCGCAAGGTCCCAGACGCTCATGTGCAAGTGCCCGGAGGATCCGGTCCAGCGGTGGTCGGGTTTGGCCATGAAGGTGATGCCCCAGCCGTTGAGGTAGGCGATCTCCTTGGCCCCGTGCTTGAACACCACGCTCCGATCGGCTGACTCGAGGACGTGGTCGAACCGGATGTTGACCTCGTGCTGGCCGTTGGCCGCCTCGCCCTTGGAGAACTCGATCGGGACGTTTGCGGCACTCATCTGCGTGCGGAGCAGATGGTGGAGCGGCTCCGCCTTGGTGGCCTGGAGCAGGTGGTAGTCCTCGTTGTAGTAGCCGAAGGCGCGGGGGACCGGCCAGCCCCGCTCGGCAAGGGACTCCCACGAGTCCTTGAGCACGTAGAACTCGAACTCCGAGCCGGCCTTGATGGCGAACCCCGCATCGGCCGCCGCGGCCACCTGCTTCTTGAGGATCGTCCGCGGCGAGACGGGGATCTCCTTCGCGGTCTCCTCGTCGATGGTGTCGGCGAGGACCATGGCGGTTCCGGGCAGCCAGGGCGGGAAGCGGAGCTGATCCCAGATCGGCTCGGCGATCCAGTCGCCGTAGCCGGTCTCCCAGTTCATCAGTCGATACCCCTCGGGCGTATTCATCTCCATGTCAGTGCCGAGGAGGTACGTGCAGAAGTGGGCGCCGTGGGAGATGACGCCGTCCAGGAACGCCTGCCCATGGACACGCTTGCCCATGAGCCGGCCCTGCATGTCGGTGAAGGCGACGACGATCGTGTCGATGCGGCCGTCCCGGACCAGCGCCTCGAGCTCGGCGAGGCGCGGGTGTTTGGTCGCGTGGCCGAGATCGTCGTCCTGGTCGCTCATCGGTTTCTCCTCAGGAGCGGTGACGGATCAAAGGGCCGGCCGGCGGTTGCCGGCCGGCCCCTCGTGCGCGGACGGATCGAGGCGAAGGCTCAGGCCGGGGCCAGCTCCTCCGCCGCCTTCTCGAACTCCCGCTCGATCTCGGTCAGCTCGGCGCTGTCGCCCATGGACCGTGGGCCTTTGAACTGCTCCTTCGCATAGCCGAAGTAGTAGATCAGCAGCAGTACGACCGTGCCGACCATGAACGGCCACGAGATGTTGCCGGAGGTCGGCCACGAGAACAGGACCATCAGCACGATGACCCACGCGACCGCCACCCAGGCGATCGGCTTTGACCAACGGCCAAGGCTCCAGACCCGTTCGGACAGCCAGCCTTGCGTGGTCGCGCCGAGGTAGATGACCACCCCGTAGGCCGCGTACAGGAAGATCGTGCTGATCGCGGTGATGATCACGATGGCGGTACCGGTCCCGACGATGAACGCCGCGACGCTGAACAGCCAGGAGACCAGGACGATCGCAGTCAGCGAGTTCGCCGGCGTCCGATAGCGATGCGAGACCTTCTTCAGCCAGGTGGCGCCGGGCAGCCCGTCGTCGCGGCTGAACGCGAAGAGCATCCGGCCGGCCGACGCGACGGACGACAGACCGCAGAACGCCATCGCGATCGCGATGCCGGCACTCAGCAGGTCACCCAACTGGCCGAGGTTGTACTTGAGGATGTCGATGACGGCGACGCCGCCGCCGAAGTAGTACTGGCTATACGTCGCAGAGTCGTCCAGCGACGCCGGAAAGAGCGCACTCAGGTCAGGCAGGTGCGTGGTCAGAGCCAGCAGGAAGACGAACCCGACCACGGCACTGACGGCAACCGACATGAACAGGCCCCACGCGCTCGCGATCCGGGCACCAACCGTCTCCTCGGCGACATGCGCCGAGGCGTCATACCCGGTATAGGTCCAGTTCGCCTGCAGCAGGGAGAAGAAGAAGGCTAGGACCAGCGGGTAGCCGATGGCGGGCCCGTAGGTCAAATGGAGGAACCCGAGGTTGTTGTCCCACGACCCAGCGGTGTCGAGCGGCTGGACCGCGAACAGCGCGAGTCCGGACTGGTCGGGCTTGCCGGCCAGGAACACGAGTATCACGACGGCGCCGACGATGACGATGTGCCACCAGACGCTGACCTGGTTCAGCAGGGCGACGAGGTTGATGCCCGCGATGTTCATCGCCAGCTCGATGAGCATGAGGATGCCCATGGTGACCAGCTGGCCATTGAGCAGGCCGCCCAGGAACACGGACGTGTTCCCATAGTCCATGCCGATGTTGCTCAGCAGTGGGGTGATGATCGTCGCGTTGAGGAACCCGGCGGCCGCGTAGTTGATGCCAGCCACGATCGCGAACTGGCCGATGAGGTTCAGCCAGGCGGTCCACCAGCCCCATTCCTTGTTCTTCATCCGGCTGGCCCAGTAG
>JBIOWA010000220.1:0-2992 GCA_044868045.1 Candidatus Limnocylindrales bacterium | reverse complement strand
CGTGCACCGTGACGCTCCCGGGTCGATGATCGCCGGTCGACGACGACGCGTCTTCCGGCACCGTCGCGAGTCGACCCGAGGCGACGAGGTCGGCGAGGAACGTCGAATGGTGGACGACCCGGAACGTGCCCCCGAGCTGGCCGTACTCGTTGGCGATCGTGTTGAAGCAGTGCGGGCAGGCCGTGACGATCGTCCGCTCGCCCATCCCGTATTTGTTCAGCGTCTCGACCGCGCCCGAGGCCAGGATCTGGAACACGTAGTCGTTGCCCATCCGGCGTGCCGGATCGCCGGTGCACGACTCCTCCTGGCCCAGGACGGCGAACGACACACCCGCGGCGTGCAGGCAGGTCGCCACGGCCCGCGCCACCTTCTGGTTCCGCGTGTCGAACGCGGCCGCGCACCCGACCCAGTACAGGACCTCGAGGGAGTCGAGCGCGTCATCGGCGGCCACCGACGCGACCGTCGGTACCTCGAATGGCAGGGGCTTCGTCCAGTCGAGCCGCATCGACGCAGGCTGGCCCCAAGGGTTGCCCTGGCCCTCCATCGAGCGGAACGCGGCGTTCAGCTCCTGTGGGAACCGCGACTCCTCGAGGACGAGGTTCCGACGCAACCCGACGATCTTGTCGACGTGTTCGATGAGCACCGGACACGCCTCGACGCAGGCACCGCAGGTGACGCAATCCCACACCGCGTCGAACGGGATCGCGTCGTCGACGATCGGCTTGGCCATCGCCGCTGGCGCCGGCCGAGCGTCGTCGAGCCCGTAGGTCTCGCGGACCAACGGCGAGTTCGGAATCAGGTTGAGGCCGTGTTCCGCCTCGACCGACATATCGCGAATGCCCATGATGAACGTCTTGGGGTTGAGCGGCTTGCCGGTGTTCCAGGCCGGGCAGGCCTGCTGGCACCGGCCGCATTCGGTGCAAGTGAACCCGTCGAGCAGGTCCTTCCAGCCGAGGTCCTGCAGCGACTTCAGCCCGAACGTGGCGTTCTCGTCCTCGAGGTCCATCTTTGGTAGCTCGCCGCGCGGCGCGAGCTTGCGGAACCAGATGTTCGGGAAGCTGGTCGCGATGTGCAGGTGCTTGCTGAACGGCAGGTAGATCAGGAAGGCGGCGACCAGCGCGATGTGCGCCCACCACAGGTTGGCGAAGGTCGACTGGAGAGTCGCGCCGTCGAACGCGCTGCGAAGCGGGCCGGCGATCGCCGCGGACACGAACGCGCCGGGTTGATCGCCGCGCGCCGCGAACTCGAACGCCTCGGCGAACAGCTCGGTCGCGACGACCCCGCCGATCATCGACAGGATCACGAGCGCATCGCGGTTGTAGGTCAGCCGCTTCGGCTTGGTGACGAGGCGTCGAAGGAACGCCCAGCCGATCGATACGAGCACGATCACCGCGACCACGTTCTGCATCGCGCTGATCAGCGTCCAGACGAGGCCGTCGAGCGGGATCGACAGGACCTGCTCGATGATCCCGCCGGTCACGACATTCGCGGTACCGATCGTGAGCAGCACGAACCCCCAGAAGATCCCGGCGTGCATCAGCCCCGCTCGGGGGTCCTTGAACATCTTGGTCTGGATGAAGGCGTACTCGATCAGGCCGATGAAGCGCCGCGGGATTTCGGCGAACGGGCTCGGTCCTTCGGCGCGGACCGCGGCGAAGACGCGCAGGTGGCGCGCCATGGCAAGCACGAAGATCGCGGCCGCGCCCCAGAACAGCAGGAACACGAATGGGTAGAACGGGACTTCGGTGAACGGCCCAAACAGCGTCATTGGTCTCGGTCGTGGTCGTGCGGGCCGGCCAGCGTCTCGAGGGCGTGATCCAGCACCCCTTCGATGGCCGCCAAGGACTCGAGCGCACCCTTCGGGCTGCCCGGCAGATTGACGACGAGGCTCTTCCCGACGACGCCGACCACGCCGCGGGACAGGTCGGCGAACGGCGTCGTCACCCGGCCGGCGGCGCGCATCGCCTCGGCGAGCCCCGGCACCTCGTAGTCGATGGCGTCCCGGGTCGCCTGCGGCGTCACGTCGCGCGGGGTCAACCCCGTGCCGCCGGTCGTGACGATGAGGTCGTGCGTGTCCGCGGATGCCCGCAGGACGTGGGCAAGTGCCTCGCGCTCGTCCGGCAGCACCGCCCGCTGGACGGTGAACCCGAGGGCCTCGAGCCGCTCCCCCACCCCGGCCCCCGAGGTGTCCTCGCGGACGCCCTCGCTGACCCGGTCGCTGGCGGTGATCACGAGCGCTCGCTTCATCCCTGCCGCTTGCCTCCGGGGTGGCCGCTCCTGGTAATGCGACCCGCGGCACGGTCGCCGGGCCGACGTGTTTTGGCGACCGGCTCATCGCGCTCCGGGCGGATCCACTCCCCGCTCTTGCCGCCGCTCTTCGAGAGCAGCCGGACGGTCCCGATCGTGACCCCGCGTTCGACGCCCTTGACCATGTCGTACACCGTCAGGGCCGCGACCGACGCAGCGGTCATGGCCTCCATCTCGACTCCGGTCTGGCCCGTCGTCGCGGCCTCAGCCCGGATCCGGAGCGCACTCGTCGCTCGATCGGGGGTGATCGAGACCTGGAGATCGGTCAGCGGCAGCGGGTGGCACAGCGGGATGAGCTCGCTGGTGCGCTTGCCGCCCATGATGCCGGCCAGCTCGGCGACGCCGAGCACGTCGCCCTTCGGACCGCCGCCATCGATCACGAGGCTCAGCGTCTCAGCCGACATCGACACCGTGGCCTCGGCGATGGCCCGTCGGGCGGTGATCGGCTTCGCGGACACGTCGACCATCCGTGGTCGACCGGATCGATCGACATGCGAAAGCCGTCGGCGTTCTGCGCGCGGGATCTTCGATCCTCCGGCCGTTCGATCCGTCACAGACCGAGGATAACGACACGATCGAGGAGTCGTGCCCTGGTCAGGCGCGGTCGAGCCACCAGAGCTCGACCTCCGCACCGGCGTCGAGGGCATCGGTCGTCTCAGGGATGACCGCGATCGCCGACGCGCTG
>JBIOWA010000219.1:0-7053 GCA_044868045.1 Candidatus Limnocylindrales bacterium | reverse complement strand
CGTGCACATCGAGCCGCTGGCGCGACAGGTCCAATCCGGCGTACAACATGTCTGGGCCTCCTGGTGCTGGTTGCTTTGACAACCCAACGTTGTCACCAGCGAGGCCCTTCTTCATGGCATTCAGGCGCATGATCCACAAGGAGCGGAGGCCGATATCGGCCCCATCGAGCCGGTTCGCTTCCTGGATATGCGTGTCAGCGATCAACGGGAAGCAAATACCCGCGCGCACTTGCGAGTTATGCGCCTCAGCGATCAGCAGGAAGTGATGGCTCGCAAAACCCGGGCGGAAGCCGCGCCCGCCGGCTGAGAATGGGGAGGTGGGTGCCACCATTGCGCTCGGCGGCGACATGATGCTCGGTCGCGGCGTCGCCGAGACGCTCGCCGAACGGCCCCCGGCCGACGTCTGGTCGCCCGAGCTCCGTGCCGTCTTCGCCGAGGCGGACATGGCGGTCGTCAATCTCGAGTGCTGTATCTCGGAACGCGGCGAACCGTGGGATCCAGAGGAAAAGGCGTTCCACTTCCGTGCGCCGCCACGCGCCGTCGAGGCACTCACCGCGATCGGCGTACGGGCAGTCTGGCTCGCCAACAACCATGCGCTCGACTTCGGGCGCGAGGCGCTGGCCGACACGCTCGATCACCTCGCGGACGCGGGCATCGTCGTCGTCGGTGCCGGGCGGAACCTCGAGGAGGCGCGCGTCGGTCGGATCATCGAGATCGCGGGGGCGCGGATCGGTCTCGTGGCATTCGCCGATCACCCGGACGACTTCGCCGCCACGCCCGACTCGTCGGGCATCGCCTGGGCCGACATCGCGGGCGGCACTCCGCCATGGCTCGTCGACGAGGTCAGGCGGCTGTCCGAGGCCTGTGACATCGTCATCGCGGGACCGCACTGGGGACCCAACATGACCTCCGCACCACCGCAACGGCATCGGGCGGTGGCGGGCGACCTCGTTGCGGCCGGGCTGGGCGCGCTAGCCGGGCATTCGGCCCACGTCGTTCACGGCATCGAGCTGCGCGGCGGGACGCCGATCTGCTACGACCTCGGCGACCTGGTCGACGACTACATGGTGGATCCGGTCCTCCGGAACGACTTCGGGATGCTGGCGCTGCTTCGTCCAGGTGAACGGCTCGAGCTCGTGCCCCTGCGGTTGACGTTCGCCCACACCACGCTGGCGCACGGGAGCGATCACGCGGCGATCGTCGAGCGGGTCATCCGCGCCAGCCGTGTCCTCGGCACCGATCTTCGACTCGAAGGGGATCGCCTCGTCCTCGACCTCCGCGACAAAGCGGGATAGATCGCGGACCGAAACGCCTCGGACCCGAGCGTGCTCTCGCTGGGCTGTCACTGATGGAGACACGCCTCCCCGGCGACCGATGCCCCCGCTGGCCCTAGCGGGGCGGGAGGTAGTCCAGCGGATCGACGAACCGTGAACCCTTTCGGATCGCGAAATGGAGGTGCGATCCGAGGCTGCAACCCGTATCGCCGACCCGACCGATGATCGTCCCGGCCTCCACGAAGGCACCCGCATCGACCTGGATCTGTGACAGGTGGCGATACCAGCTGGCGATCCCGTTGCCATGGTCGATGTGGACCTCAAGACCGCCACATTGGTCGTAATGGCCGGCGACGACGACACGCCCGCGTCGGGCCGCTCGGACCGGATCGCCTGTGCTGCCGTCGATGTCGATCCCGTAGTGGAATCCGTATTGCGTCAGCGATTCGCCGAACCGCTGAGTGATCGGCCCGATGAGGGGCCAGCGCCATGCCGATGACCGCCGTATCGGGCCGGGCGGCGGGGCTGGGCGTTCGGCGGGCGTCTGGCGCTGGATCGTCGCCGCGCGTCGTTGCACGGTGAAGGTCACGGATCGAGTCTTGGCGAGCCTCGCGCCGTCCTCGGCGCGCGCCCCGATCTCGACCGAGAGCGACACCCGCGCGCCGTACGGCAGCGCCGACGCTGGTGTCAGGACGAGGACCGTATCGCCCTCCGCCCAGCGGACGGTCCCGCCGATAGGCCTCTGCCCGACGACCACGCGGAATGCCGTCTCGGTGGACGCGTGGTCCATCGGCCTGGTGAAGCGGACCGACACGGCGGCGAACCGCGAGACGCCGGTCCAGCCGGCGCGCGGCCGGAAACGCACGACCGTAGGAGCTTCCGAGGCAGGTGTGACATCTAGGTGCTCGGTCGACGACCGCGCCACTGGCCGTCGAACGGGTTGCGCCAAGTCAACCACCACGCGAGGCATCGTGATCTGGAGAGACTCTCGATCGATCATTCGGGTAACGGAGCGCGCATCGATCGGTACGGACGAAAGCGCGGAGACAGCGAACGTCCCTGCCAGGAGACCGATCGTCAGGAGGCCCGGCCGGCCTGGGTTGAGCCGGCGGGCCAATGATTGGCCGATGACCAGGGCGATGACGAGAAGGCCGAGCACCGCCGCCAGCGCGAGGCGGAGCCGCTCGTGGGCGTGCCGGTCCCTGGGGCCGCGGCGGTCGTGGCGCAATCGAGGTCTCCGTCTCGGGTGGTGGGCTCCTGGGGACGAGGGCCCGCCCGCGACCTGCGCCGGTCGGGGTCAGCTAGCCTACCGCGGCTCCGCGACCGGGTCTACCCGGCGAAGGCTTGGGTGTACGGTGACGCACAACGGAGGTGTCGCATGTCCGCCGAACACGACTCGGCCGACGCCATCGGCCAGGTGACCCATTACTTCAGCCATCTGTCGGTCGCCGCGGTCAATCTGACCGCACCGCTCGCCGTGGGCGATCGCATCCACATCCGCGGCCACACCACCGATCTCGTCCAGGATGTCGCTTCGATGGAGGTCGACCATGCGAGCGTCGAACGGGCGGGACCGGGTGACGACGTCGCGCTGAAGGTCGACGACCCCGTGCGCGACCACGACCAGATCTTTCGCGAGTCCTGATGGCCCGACGAGGGCCGTCTCGTCAGCGACGCGCCCAGGAATAGGGACGCCCTCACGGTCGGCCGTGAGGGCGTCCTGGTGTGCCGGTTCGTCAGCGGGTCACGGCAACAGGTAGGCCATCACCCGACCCATGACGACGTTGCGGGTCTCGGCACCGGTGATGCCCTCGAACCCGAAGCCCATGTAGATCGTGTCCTCGGTGGCGACGACAGCTGCCTCGGGGAAGCCCGCGGCGGTCGTCCGACCGAAGTTGTTGCCATTGGGCGCGCTGCCCGGCGGCGGGCCGGACACCGCCCAGCCATCGAGACCGGCCTCGAACGAGGTCGATCCCTCGCCCGTCGAGACGACGATGTCGTCGATGAAGACGCCGAGCCCCTGGGTCGCCCAGTCGCTGGCATACGAGATCGAGACCTCAACCTGCTGGCCGGCGTAGCCGGAGAGGTCGACCGACCACTGCTGCCAGCCGCCGGAGCTGCCGGATGCCGCATTCCAGGAGCCGGTCGTCCCGGTGGGATCACAGGTCGATGGCCCGGTTTGCCTCTGGTAGTGATCGAGGAACGGGTGGAGGGTCCGCCAGCCACCCGAGTTCTCCAGCTTGCAGCTTTCACCGGTCGCCTGGCTGGTATGGCCGAGCGTATCCGGGAGCGTGGTCCAGTTGTCCTGGCCCACGGTGTGTACCTCCACGAACACGTGGTCCCAGTCCGCTTCGGTGTCGAACGAGGTCCAGAACGACATCGTCGCTCCGCCGGTGGGCACGCTGATCGTGTGCATCAGCCGCTTGTACGAGATGTCGGCGATCTGGGAGTACACGTAGAAGTCACCGGTGTGCGGGTCGAACGGTCCCCCCGGGCGGTCGTACTTCCCCGCGACCGTACTCGCGAATTGGGGATAGTCGTCTACCGGGTTGAGGCCGCTGGTCGTGATGAACGACGCGCTGTGATCCTGGTTCGCGGCGCTGCCGGGGCCGTTGAACCCGAACCCTATGTCCTTGAGCGGGTCATCGACGCCGATCACGTCGAACAGCTCGCCCGTATCGTGGTTCGTGCCCGCGTCCTCATTGACGAGCGAAGCCCCGAACCAGTACTCGAGGACGTCGTTGACGCCGTCGCCCGAACCACCCAGTGGCCGGCATCTCGGTGAGATCGCCGGCGTCGAGCACTGCTGGTTCGCATATGGGTCGTAGCGTTGGTTGCCGTGGCCTTGCGCGTACTGATGTCCGGCGTACTTCCCTGTGTAGAAGACCTTGCCGCCTTCATTGAGGTAGTCGCGGATCCCGTACAGCTCCTGGATGGCGATGCGAGACGCGTTTCCACCGACCCAGCCCGGCTCGCGGGTGATGATGTCGTCTCCGGTGTACCAGATGACGGCGTCGTAGTGGCTCAGGACGCCGAGTGGATCCGGTGCGGTCCGACCTTGAGCGTCGACGTCGTAGACGTCGTACGCGATGCCATTGGCAGCGAGGGCGTCCTGGTAGAAGGTGACGTAATGCGGTCCCGCGGTCTGGAGGGGCGAGGCGCCGGTGTAGTCCTCGGCGGCGAGGATTAGCACGGGATCGCCGCTCTCGGACTCCGCGTTGTACGTGAACGAATCGCTCGTCGCGCCGCCGCCTTCGAACCAGACCTTGACGCTGTCGCCCGGGCTGGTCCCGGTCACCGAGCCTCCGACGACGTGGTAGTAGGTGTCATTGCCCGGGCCATAACGCTCGCCGCCGTCCCATTCGGTGGTCGACCCAGTCTTGGCCGCTTCGCCGTTGATCTGGTACTTCAGTGTGACGGCGCCGAGGCTGCGTCGCGCGAGGACGCGGACCTCCTGCGGATCGCCGAACGACTTGTTGAAGGTGAAGTCGAACATGGCCAGCCCGCCGTTCTCGGCGTCGACCTCGGTCTGTGAGAGATAGAACGGCTTGGTCGTGTTGCCGAGGTGCGAGACAGGGTTCGCCGGGTTCGCCGCCGACTTCGCCACGTCGAGCGAGAACGGCAGGGTCTTCACGAACTCGGCCTGGATCAACGCTTCGTCGTCCGGGAAGACGAAGCCGCAACCCGCGCAGCCTTCCTCGAGTTCGGGGGTAAAGGCGATGGTGCCGGCACTGACGTCGGCATAGTCGGTCGTCTCGCCGTTGGTGACGTACAGCTCCTCGGCGCTCATGCCCGGATCGAAACCCGGGATGCCCGGGTTCGCGTCGGTTCCGCCCAGTGCTGTATAGATCGGGTTGTCGGCGTCGGGTGTCCCGACCTGCCAGCCCTGTGGGAACAGGATCAAGGGGCCGAACGAATGCCAGTTCACCAGCATCTTCGGCTTGAGCCGGTCGATCAGCCCCGCGGCCGCCTTCGTCTCCGGCTCCGACCGTTCCGACGGGCCGCGATAAGTCTCGCTGGCCTGGAGGCTCGACGAGCCCTCGTTGTCGTAGTTCCAGTGCTCGTTGAAGTTGCGGTTCGGGTCGACCCCGTCGCCGCCGGTGATCTGGCCGTCATCGTTGTTGTCGCGGAGGTTCTTGCGCCAGAGCCGCTCCTGGTCGAACGTGAACTGGTAGCCGTCCGGGTTGGCGGTGATGACGAACCACAGCTCGGTCGTCTTGAGCAGGTTGATGATCTCCGGGTTCTCGAGCCTGCGCTGGTCGAGAACCCAGCGCAGGAGCCGTCGGTTGACCTCGACCGAGATCCACTCCCGAGCGTGCTGGTTGGAAACGAACAGCGCGACCGGCCGCGACCCGTCCTTGGTCCCCCTCGCGCCCTGAGTGACCTTGAGCGCGACGATCTCCCGACCCTGGACGGAATGGCCGATGACGACGAGCTTGACGAAGCCGGAGAACCTCCTGGCGACGTCGTAGAGCTCGTCGTGGATGCCACCTTGCTCATCGTAGGATCGCCACACGGTGTAGCCAGCCGCCGCCTGGGCGGCGGCACGCTGGCGAGACGTCCGACCGTTGGCGTCGCGGACCGGGTCCGTCTTCACACCCTCGGCGCGGAGGCGTGCCCGCTCCTGCGGTGAGAGGACGAGGCTCAAACGGAACGTCCCATCCGCCTGCATCTGTTGGTCGGCGATGTCATAGCCGGCCTTGACGAGGCGCCCCGCCGTGGCGGCGTCGACCGTCGCCGAATACATGTCCAGCTTGTCGGCGGGATGATCCTTGGCCGCCGCAGGGGCCACGATCGTGAGGCTCAGGATGGCGGCGAGCAGCGCCGTTCCAAGTGTCCGCATGGATCCATCCTCCAAGTCCAGGGCCACTCTGTAAGGACGGCCAATGTGGCACCCCGGCGAGCCGTTTGGCAACGCAAAAAGGTGCCATTGAATCGACTCTGTAATGCCTTTTCGGCCCGGAAATGGTGCGTTTCGGCACCGTGTCGCTCGACCGGACCGCCCGGATCGTGCGGAGCGCGGCCGGTGGCGTCAGCCCTTTCGTTCGAGGATCGGCCGGGCGACGTCGGGCTTGTCGACGACGAACGCGAACATCGCGCGGTCGCCCCAGCGACCGAGAAACAGGTGGCCATGGATGTTCACGCCGGCATCGGCCAGCTGGCGCGACAGCCGGGCCATGCCGCCTGGCCGGTCGTCGACCTCGGTCACCAGCGACTCGCCCTCGATGTAGACGTACCCCATCTCGTCGAGGACGGCCTTGGTCGTGTCGTCGTCGGCTGTGGTCATGATCACGTGGCCCGAGTCGCCGATGCTCCCACCGCCGATGGCGCGCAGGTCGACACCGCGGCCAGCGAGCGCTTCGGCCAGGGTGGCCATCGCGCCGGGCTCGTTCTTGAGTTGGACCACGAACTGGTTCGCCATCGCGTGACGGTCCTCCGGGTCGATCGAGATCGGGGCTACATCCTACCCGGCGCCCCCGGCGGCAGCTCCCGGGATGGGCGCGTGGTAGCGTCGCGGCCGTGATCGACTCGACGCTCCCGGGTCCGGTAGCGAACGAGCTGGCGAGGCCGGACACCGGCGAGCGGATCACGGTCGGGGCCGTCGGGATCCCGTGGTCGGCGCTCGTGTGGGGCGAACCGACGGCGCGGCCTCTCCTGCTCATCCATGGCGTGACCGCGTCCGCGGCGGTGTGGTGGCGCGTGGGACCGGCCGTCGCGGCCTCCGGTCGGCGGGTGATCGCCGTCGATCAGGCCGGTCACGGGCGGACCGGTCACTGGC
>JBIOWA010000218.1:0-8675 GCA_044868045.1 Candidatus Limnocylindrales bacterium | reverse complement strand
TGACCGGGTGCTCGGTGAACATGTCGAACTCGGTCGAATTGGCGTCCGAGGTCCCGATCACGTCACGCGCGAACTCGATCACCGCGCATTGCAGCCCGAGGCACAGGCCGAGGTACGGGATCTTGTGGTCGCGCGCGTAGTGGGCCGCGAGGACCTTGCCCTCGATCCCGCGATGACCGAAACCGCCCGGGACAAGGACGCCGGCGACGCCATCGAGCGCCGAATGGACGTTCTCCTTGGTCAGGGTCTCGGAGTCGACCCAGCGGACCTTGGCGTCCACGCCATGTGCCCAGGCCGCGTGCTTGAGCGCCTCCGTGACCGAGAGATAGGCGTCCGGCAGCTCGATGTACTTGCCGACGAGGCCGATCTCGAGCGAGGGCTTGGGCGCCTTGATCCGTTCGACCAGGGCGCGCCAGCCGTCGAGGTCGGGTTCCGCCTCCGGATCGCCGAGGGCGAGGTCGCGCACGATCAGGCGACCGAGGCCGGCGTCCTCGAACAGCAGCGGGACCTCGTAGATCGAGTCGGCTGTCTCGGCCGGGATGACCGCCTCGGGCGCGACGTCGGTGAACAGCGCGATCTTCTCGCGGATCTCGTCGCTGACGGGTCGGTCGGAGCGGAGCACGATGATGTCGGGCTGGATGCCGATGCTGCGGAGCTCCTTGACCGAGTGCTGGGTCGGCTTCGTCTTGAGCTCGCCCGTGGCGGCCAGCTCGGGGAGCAGGGTGACGTGGACGTAGAGCACGTTGGCCCGCCCGACGTCCTTGCGCATCTGGCGGATCGCCTCGAGGAAGGGGAGCGATTCGATGTCGCCCACGGTGCCGCCGACCTCGACGATCACGACGTCGGGATCGCCGTCGCGCGCGACCCGGCCGATCCGCTCCTTGATCTCGTTGGTGATGTGGGGGATGACCTGGACCGTGCCGCCCAGGTAATCGCCGCGCCGTTCCTTGGCGATGACGGCCTGGTAGATCCGCCCGGTCGTGACGTTGGAGAGCTGGGAGAGGTTCGCGTCGATGAAGCGCTCGTAGTGGCCGAGGTCGAGGTCGGTCTCGGCGCCGTCGTCGGTGACGAACACCTCGCCGTGCTGGTAGGGCGACATCGTGCCCGGGTCGACGTTGATGTAGGGATCGAGCTTCAGGATCGAGACACGGAGGCCCCGCGCCTTCAGGATCCGCCCGATGCTGGCCGCCGTGATGCCTTTGCCGAGACTGCTCGCGACTCCGCCAGTCACGAAGACATACTTCGACATGGGTCAGGTTTCCTCCGGGGTTTTTCTGATGCTATCGGAAAGTGCCCGCGGACGCGAATCGGGCGCCCACGGCCGCTTCCCTTGCCCCCATGAAATTCGCACGACGTTGCATGACGTGCCACAACGAGCGGTCAAGCGATCCGCGGCAAGGCCTGATTCGCCGTACGTGTCGCCGCAGGCGACAAACGACGAACAACGGGCCCTGACGGAACGCTCGTTCGCTGCTTGTGTCCCTGGACGCAACGAGATCAGCTGAACCCGGCGGAGGGCGGTGGCCACGAGCCGGGTGGCGGATCCTCGAGGCCCTCGCCCCAGACCTCCGGGCCGCAGAAGTAGCCTTGTGGCGGCGGAGCGGCGGCCGGGACTGACCCGAGGCTCACCGGATCGCGAACCCAAGCCTCGATCGCCTCAGCCAGCCAGCGGTCGATCTCGCTGAACGCTGTCCAGCGCCGGTAGGGCCAGCCGGCTTCGAGGCAGATCCGCTCCAGCGAGCGCTTCGCGAACACGATGTCGCTGTAGCCGGCCGCGTACCGGTCGCTTTCGCCGTCACCGATGTACACGACCCGTCGGCCCGCATCCCGATGAGCCAGCACCCGCTGCCGTTTGCACGTCCCGCAGACCAGACATGTCGGATGGCCATTGGGGAACTCGATGGAGGCCCGTCGACCCCGGAACACGGTCCGGGCGGTCACCACGGGGAGCTCCCCTACCCCGAGCGCCTCGAGTGCCGTCCGGATGAAGAACCCGTAGCCGTCGGAGACGACCTCGATCGGGATCGAGGCGGCCTGGGCGTTCCGGACGAAATCGACGAACCCGGGATCGTGTGGCTGGGCGGCGGCCGTCCGGCGCAATGCCTCCGGATCGGCATCGATCAACGACACCTCCCAGGACATCAACCGGCGGGAGCCCATGCGGCCGGCGTCGTAGCTTGCCTCGGCCTCTTCCCAGACGCCTTCGACGTACTTGGCGAGGAGCTCCTCCGAGACATCCGTCAGCGAGATCGTGCCGTCATAGTCGACCAGGATCGATAACGGCGGGGCGCCGTCCACCAGCGGCGGGACCGGCGGCGCGACGTCGGTCGAATCGCGCTCGGGCATCACGACACCGCGGCTCGAGAGCTCGCCCGGCGAATCCCGCCCGACGGACGGCCCGAGGCCAGTCGCGTGAGGGCGACCCCCAGCACGATGACCGCGCCACCAACGACCTGGGCCGGGCGGATCGGCTCGCCGAGGAACACGAACGCGAGGACCACCGCCATGGCCGGCACGAACGATTGCAGCGTGATGACCCGGGTCGGCCCGAGGAGTCGCACCCCGTTGAACACGATGATGTTGGCGACGGCTGCGGCCAGGAGGCCGGAGTAGGCGATGGCCAGGGCGACTGGAACGAGCCGCCCCGCCCAGACCACGTCCAGCGCCCCCGGAGCGAGGAGTTGGGCTACCCCCACCGGCACGAGGACCAACGTCCCGCCGATCGTGGCCCATGTCGTGAGCACGAGCGGCGAGTGCCGCCGCAGCACCGGCGCGGCGAGGACCGTGTAACTCGCCCAGCACGTCGCCGCGGCGAGCGTCAGGGCACTGCCGGCCGCCGAGCCACTCAACGAGATCCCGACGCCGGCCGCGATGACCACGACGACCCCGAGGAACGACAGGACCGCCCCGGCGAACTTCAGCGGCGTGAGCGTGTCGGCCCCGCTCACGACCGCGAGCACGGCCACCAGCACCGGGGTCGAGGCGATGATCAACGCACTGTCGCCGGCCGGGATCGACTGCAGCCCGGTCGTCCAGAGGATCTGGTACAGCCCGAAGCCGAGGCCACCCATGATCAGGATCCGGAGCGTGTCGGGCCGCGGGAGCCGGATCTCGCCCTCCGACCAGCGCAGGATCACGAGCAACGCGAAAGAGGCGAGACCGTACCGAAGGAACGTGAACGCCACCGGTGGCAGCGTCGCGATCGCGTCCTTGACGACGATGAAGTTCGCCGCCCACACGACCATGACGCCGAGGACAGCCGCCTCGGCCAGGGTGCGCTCGCGGACGGATCGATCGCCGAGGCGCCCTTCGGCAGACAGCCTGACGCCCGCCGGTCGGTCGGCGGGCGTCGGTTGGTGAGCGGGAATGTCGAGGTCGGTCAGTCGACCGTCCGGTCGATCAGGCGTCGCCGGCTTCGCGATCGAGCTCGAGCAGCTCCTCGTCGTCTTCTTCGGTGAGCTTCAGCCAGACGAACAGGCCCGCGAGCACGGCAAGCGGGATGACGATCAGTGCCGCGAGCGTGATGCCCAGGGCGACGGCGACGGTCTTGAGAGCCTTCATGGGTTACCTCCGAACTAGGCGCTGGTCGTGGTACCGGTGCCGGCACCGGGGATCGAGACGGGCTGCCGAAGCCCCGGACCGCGCGCGACCATCTGCGAGATGTCGTCGCGGGTGAACTCGGCGAGGACATGCTGGCTGCCGGCCTGGCCGGACAGGAGGAGTCTGACGACGAATGCGCCGTCCTGCTCGAAGAAGAAGACGTCGCGTGGTTTCTGTTCGTCCATGTAGCGACCGAGCACGCGGAATGCCGTCTCGTAGAAGCCTGCCTCGTGCGCAGGGCCGGGGGCGGCTCGACCGCGACGTGCGGCCGCCTCGTCCATGAACCGGGCGATGTCGTCATCGAGGAAGGTCAACGTCTCCTTGACCTGGGTTCCGATCGATTCCGACCAGGTCCCAGCGCCCGAAGCGCCAGACAGGACGAGACCCTGCACGATGAACCCGTCGGGCGCCTCAACGAGGAGGACGTCCTTCATGCCACGCTGATCGAGGAAGGCGCCGATCGAGCGGAAGACCTCCTCGAAATCCTGCCGCGGGCTGCCCTCGTAGATGCGCATTCGGGGCCGTCCTCCTGCGGACCGGGTGGCTCGGACCGGCGGCCGGCGGCGCCGACCGTATGCCGCTCACTCGGAAAGTCCCCCGGTCCGCCGAGTGTAGCGAGCGCCCGTTTCCGGGGCAATACGACCAGATTCCGCTGACGCCTCGTCGTCTGCCAGATCCCTATCAGAGGCGCCCACCAGCGCGGCGGCCAGGGACGCGGCCACTCGCGCGTTGTTCACGATCAGCCCGGTGTTCGCGGGCACCGAGCGGCCGTCGGTCAGCGTCGCGATCCGGGCGAGCAGCCAGGGCGTCAACGCCGGCCCCACGACCCCGGCCGCCTCGGCGTCGACGACGGCATGGTCGACCGCATCACGGGCCACGTCATCGGGGAGTGCCATGTCCGCGGGCACCGGCACGCACACGAGCGCGCCGCTTCCGACGCCGAGGCCGAGATGTGCGGCCACGATCGCCGCAGCGGCGTTGACATCATCGGCCACGGCCGGCGACGGGATCCCCGACGATCGAGCGAAGAAACCGGGCACCTCCGTCTGGCCGACCGTGATGACCGGCACGCCCCGTGTCTCGAGGTACTCCAGCGTGGCCGGCACGTCGAGGATCGCCTTCGGGCCCGCGCAGACGACCGCCATCGCGGTCCGCCCCAGCTCGTCGAGATCCGACGAGATGTCGAACGACGGCGGCGCCCCCGACGGCGAGGCGTCCAACGCGCCGCGATGCACGCCGCCGATCCCGCCCGTCGCGAACACCCGGATGCCGGCCGCGAACGCCGCGATCATCGTCGCCGAGACGGTCGTCGCGGCCCAACCACCCTCCGCGAGGGCGACCGCCAGGCTCGGTCGGGCCGCCTTGCGGACGGATCCGGCGGGCGCGGTGGCAAGCGCCTCGAGCGCCGCGCGATCGAGCCCCACGAGCAGCCGCCCGTCGCGCACCGCGATCGTCGCGGGCACGGCATCGGTCGTCTCGCGGACGGCCGCCTCCGACGCCGACGCCACTTCGAGGTTCTGCGGGTACGGCAGCCCGTGGCTGATCAGCGTCGATTCGAGGGCGACGACCGGTCGGCCTTCGGCGAGTGCCGCGGCAACCTCGGCCGCGACCATGAGTCGATCCGCAACGGACATCAGGGACGATCGAGAAGCCACGCCCCGAAGCCTAGCGCCGTGGCCACGCGGCGGCCCGCCCGGACGTTTCGGTCACCGGCCGACGGCCCCACCTCGGTATCGCGCGAGCTGGACAGGGCAGGCATCATCGGTCGATGACCAAGCTCCGTCGGCGCCTTCGTCGGACATGGCCGGCGGTGGCAGCCGCCGTCCTCGCGCTGCTGATCGCCGCTCCAACGTCGGCCTTCGCCGCCGACTTCCCGAGGGGATACGAGGGTTACCACACATACCCCGAGCTGTGGGGCGATGCCAAGGCCGTCGCCGCCGCGCATCCGGACATCGCACGGCGCTTCAGCATCGGCACGAGTTACCACGGTCGCTACTTGTGGGCGATGAAGATCTCGGACAACGTCGGCGTCGACGAGTCCGAGCCCGAGGTTCTGTACGACGGCGGCACCCACGCCGACGAACACATGGGCGTCGAGATGGCGCTTCGGATCATCCACTGGTTCGTCGACGGCTACGGGAGCGATGCGCGCATCACGAACATCGTGAACAGCCGCGAGATCTGGGTCCTGATCAACATCAATCCCGACGGCTCCGAATACGACATCTCGAACGGCAAGTTCCATTACTGGCGGAAGAACCGTCAGCCGACGCCAGGCACCCCCTACATCGGCACCGACCTCAACCGGAACTTCAGCTACAAGTGGGGCGGCGGCGGCCGGACGAGCAGCAATCCGGCGGCGATCACCTATCGCGGGCCGGCCCCGTTCTCCGCGCCCGAGACCCGCGCCGTGCGTGACTTCCTGGCCAGCCGCGTCGTCAACGGCCGTCAGCAGATCCGCACCCACATCACGTTCCACGAAGCCGGTCGCCTCGTGATGTGGCCGTACGGCTACACCTACACGGACGTCCCCGGCGACATGACCAAGACCGACCGCGACGCGCTGGTCCACATCGGCAAGGCGATGGCTGCCAGCAATGGCTACAAACCCGAGCAGGCGAGCGACCTGTACATCTCGTCGGGCACGACCCGCGACTACGCGTACGGCGTGTACCGGATCTTCTCGTACACGTTCGAGCTCTCGAACGGCGACTACCTCGACGACTCGCGGATCGCGAGCGAGACCGGCCGCAACAAGAACGCCGTGCTCTACCTCGCGGAACGGGCCTGGTGCCCGCTCAGCGTCCTGGGAGCGACCATGACCAGGGCTCGTTGTGGCGCGTTCGATGACGACCTCGAGGTGGCGAAGGGCTGGGTGGTCAACCCGGACGGCACCGACACCGCGACCACTGGCCGCTTCAGCAGGGCGAATCCGCAGTCGACATCGGCCAGCGGCATGAAGCAGCTCGGGACGGTGGCATCGGGCTCCAGGGCGTTCGTCACCGGCGCCCTGGCGGGCGCGTCCGCGAATGCCAATGACCTCGATGGGACCACGTCAGTTCGATCGGCACCGATCAGCCTGCCGTCGACCGCCGGGCAGCGGCTGTTCTTCCGCTACGTGTTCGCCCACGGCGCGAACTCGTCCTCGGCCGACAAGCTGGTGGCCAGCATCGAAGACTCGGGCGGCCATCGGACGCCGCTGGTCACGCTCTCCGGCTCCGCGACCGACGTCGACGGCGCCTGGAAGTTCGTCTATGCGTCGATGGACCCGTGGGCCGGCCAGGCGGTCCGCATCGTCTTCGAGGCTGTCGACGGCGCGTCGAACAGCCTGGTCGAAGTCGAGATCGACGACATCCGGATCACGCGCGGGACATAGGCCGGCTTGCCGGCGCTCAGACCAGGGACAACTCGGAGCGTGTCGACGTGAGCTGGCGTGCCGCGGCGCGATGGCCGGCGAGTGTTGCGCGCTGCAGCGAGGCCGGCAGTGACCGACCCGCGGCGCGGGCCGTGAGCCAGGCCACGAGAAACCCGGCATCGAACGCGTCGCCGGCGCCCGTCGTATCCGTCGCGTTAATGTGCGCTGTGGCGACCTCGAAGCGCAGGTCCGAGTCGCCCTCGCGCGCGAGGACCGTCGCGCCCTTGGAGCCTCGCTTGACCACGGCGATCGGGGCAACGTCCAGGAGGCCCTCGACGGCGTAGCGGCCCAGCAACCCCTCGGCCTCGGAGGCTGTCGCAAACAACAGATCGGGAGCGATCTCATCGAGCAGCGCTCGGGCTGCCCGGCGTCCTCGCGCGAGTAACGGACCGATCGAGGCGAGATCGATGCTGACGACGGCGCCCGCACCCCGCCCGAGCTCGATCGCCCGTCGCCCGGCGAGGCTCAACGGCTCGTCGATCAGCGAATACACCGGCATATGGACGGCGTCCGCACGCGTGAACCAGCCCGCCTTCAGATCGGTGGGTCGCAGACCGAGCGCGGCCGCGCGCTCGGTGACGAAGGACCGCTCAGCGTCGGGCGTGACAAGGACGCCGATCCGCCCCGTGCGGGCGCCTGGAACCCGCACGACCCGCACCGCGACCCCGTCGGAACGAAGCGCCTCGACCAGCGCTCGACCCGCCGGGTCGCGACCGACCGCCGCGACCATCGACGAGCGCGCGCCGAGCCTAGCGAGCCAGCGAGCAGTCGTCGCTGCTGAGCCGCCCTGGACCAGCCGCACGCGCCCGGGGACGTCGGTCGCATGCTCGAGCGGTCGATCGGGCGCGAGGACGACGTCGACGACCAGATCGCCCACCACGACGATCCGCGGTCGGCCCGTCGAGCGGGGCGGGCGCGACGGGCGGAGCGACGGCATGGCTCCGAGGATAGCGCCCGACTCGACCTACAATGGCCGTCCCAGCCCGCCTGGCCGGCCCCAGCCCCAGTGCCGCATCGGAGTCCCGCCCATGACCGCCGTGACGACCGATCTCGACCAACTCTGCATCAACACGATTCGCACGCTTTCGATCGACGGCGTGCAGCAGGCCAACTCGGGGCATCCGGGCGCGCCGATGGGTGCTGCGCCGATGGCCTACGTCCTGTGGACGCGGTTCCTGCGGCACGCTCCGACCCACCCGGACTGGCCAGATCGCGACCGGTTCGTGTTGTCGGCCGGCCATGCGTCGATGCTGCTGTACTCGCTGCTGCACCTGACCGGCTACGAGCTGCCTCTCGACGAGCTTCGATCATTCCGCCAGTGGGGGTCGAGGACGCCCGGCCATCCGGAGTCCGGGCTCACGCCGGGCGTCGAGGCCACGACGGGTCCGCTGGGGCAGGGCTTCGCGAACGCCGTCGGGATGGCGATCGCCGAGCGCCGGCTGGCCGCGGAGTTCAACCTGGACGGCCACGAGATCGTCGACCACTGGACGTACGTCATCGCCTCCGACGGCGACCTGCAGGAAGGCATCGCTTCGGAGGCCGCGTCGCTCGCCGGCCACCTCCGTCTCGGGAAACTCGTCGTCCTGTACGACGACAATCATGTCCAGCTCGACGGGCCGACCTCGATGGCCTGGTCCGAGGACGTCCCGAAGCGGTTCGA
>JBIOWA010000217.1:0-26066 GCA_044868045.1 Candidatus Limnocylindrales bacterium | reverse complement strand
ATCCAGCAGGCGGCGATCGCGTTCGAGCGCTGGACCGGGATCGGTGGCATGGCCGACGTCATGCGCGCTGCCGTCAGGCCCCTGCTGGCCGACGTCGCCGCGACGGCCTGATCCATGCGGACCGTGGCGATCGGGGAAGGCCGACACGCAGCGGACGTGATCGTCCGGGAACCCGGCGATGCTGCCAGCGCATTGGCGGGAATGACCCTCAGTCCGGCGGTACCCAGGCCTGGGGCCATCTACACGATCGGGCTCAACTACGGATCTGACGATGGTGAGCCCCGTCCGCCTCGCCCCCTCGTGTACGGCAAGCTGCCGACGTCAGTAGCCGCGCACGGCGCGACGCTGTCGTGGGACCGGACGGTCAGCCCCAACGTCGATGCCGAATGCGAGCTCGGCGTCGTTGTCGGCGCGGATGGCGGCGTATTCGCCTACACGATCATCAACGACGTTTCGTCGCGCGACCCGTGGCTCGACGGTGACCAGTGGCTGCTCGGCAAGTCGATGCCGGGCTTTTGCCCGGTCGGACCCTGGGTCGTTACGGCTGACGAGCTCGACCCGACGGACCTGCGCCTGGGCTGCACGATCAACGGCGAGCCGATCCAAGACGGCCGGACGTCCGACATGCGGTTCTCGATCCCGGAGATCCTGGCGTACCTCGCTCGGCACGTCCGGCTCGAGCCGGGCGACCTGATCGCCACCGGGACCCCTGCCCGCCTAACGACGCTGCCAGGTCCCGACCGGCACCTCGAACCAGGCGACTCCGTTACTGCCTGGATCGAGGGCATCGGCGAGCTCACCACGCACATCGCCTGACGCGACAACCGAAGGAGGAGACCCATGCCGAAGCCCCCGACCGTGTTTCTGGGCGAGATGACGAACCGCGAGGTCGAGGCCTTCGTCGCCGACCACACGACCGTGATCGTGCCGACCGGCTCGACCGAACAGCATGGTCCGCACGGGCCGCTCGCCACCGACACCATCGTCCCCACGGAGGTCGCCCGTCGCGTGGCCCAGGAGGTTGGCGCGGCTGTGGCGCCGCCGATCGGCTACGGGCTGTCGTACCCGCACGCGGGGTTCACCGGCGTCGTCTACCTGCGGATCCCGACGTTCATGGCGCTCGTCGAGGACGTCGCGGTCGGCCTGGCCACGATGGACTTCCGGACGGTCGTCTTC
Source organism: Candidatus Limnocylindrales bacterium (assembly GCA_044868045.1). Classification (GTDB taxonomy): domain Bacteria; phylum Chloroflexota; class Limnocylindria; order Limnocylindrales; family CSP1-4; genus SPCO01. Next base: position 24,890 of record JBIOWA010000217.1, on the reverse strand, counting down.
CTCAACGGCCACTACGACAACACGCTGGCCATCGCCTACGCGTGCGCGAACGCCGCCGAGCGGCTGCCTGAGGGCACTCGCGCCTTCCCGATCAACTACTGGGACGGGATGACCGCCGAGGAGGCTGGCGAGTTCTTCGGGCCGACCGCCGGGCTCCACGCGAACCGGGCCGAGACGTCCGCGGTGATGGCAATCGACGAAGGACTCGTCGACATCGAGCGAGCGAACGCCGAGATGCCGCCGTTCCCCGAGGTCGGCAGCCCGGCCGCCGTCCATACCGCCTTCTTCTTCTCGACCCCGGGATCGGTGTATCGCGCCTCCCACTCCGGGACGTGGGGTGATGCCCGCGAGGCGTCGGTCGAGTATGGCCGTCGCTACCTCGACGTCGTCGTGGCGGCCACGCTGCGGATGCTCGAGGACGTCGACAAGACCTTCGAGGCGATGCCCCCGCGCTAACGGTCATCCAGCGGCGATCCACGTTCCGCCACGCATGACGCGACGTACCGCGAGGGCCTCGTCGAGCTCGACGAGGTCGGCCGCCTGGCCGGCCGCGATCCGGCCGCGGTCGGTGACGCCGATCAGCGCAAGCGGATTGCGGGAGGCTGCGGCAACGGCGGCGGGCAACGGTACCCCGGACGCGACCACGTTCCTGACCGCGTCGTCAAGGGCGATGACCGAGCCAGCCAGTGTCGACGTGCCGGCCAGCGTGACATGCCCACCCGCGACCTCGACCTCGAGGCCCCCCACCCGGCCTCGTCCGTCGCCGGTTCCTGCGACGGCGAGCGCATCGCTCACCAGCAACAGCCGATCGGGCGGCTTGAGTCGGGTGATCAGCTCCCAGACGGCGGGATGGACGTGGATGCCGTCGGCGATCAGCTCGACGTAGGCCTCGTCATCGAGGAGGGCGGCGACAGCGACGCCCGGAGCGCGGTGATCGATGCCCGTCATGGCGTTGAACAGGTGGGTCGTCGACGTGGCCCCCGCCGCGTACCCGGCCCGGGCATCCGCGAGAGCCGCCGCTGAGTGCCCGATCGAGATGGCCACGCCCTGGTCGTGAAGCCAGCGGATCAGGTCGGTCGCCCCGGGCAACTCCGGCGCGACCGTCAGCAGCCGCAGTCGGTCGACCAGCCGCTCCAGCGCCGGACGCGCGACCGCAGCCGGATCCTGGAGGTGGGCAGCATCGTGCGCCCCACGCCGGGCCGGGGCGAGGAACGGTCCTTCGAGGTTGAACCCGAGCGGAAGGGCGCCGTCCGCCGGGGCGTCCGGCAGCCAGGTCCGGACGCGCTCGGCGAATGCCGTGAGGTCCGCCATCGGCGCGGTCACGGCTGTTGGAAGGAACGACGTCACCCCGCGTCGCAACAGCGCGCGGGCCATCCCATCGAGCGCCGCAGTATCGCCCATCGCGTCGTGACCGCCCCAGCCGTGGACGTGAACGTCGACGAACCCCGGGGCGATGTACGGCCCGGCGTCGCCGCCGTCCTCCTCGAGATCGAGGGAGGCGATCCGTCCGTCCTCGATCGTGATCCGGCCGCTGGCCACCCGATCGTCGAGGACCAGGCGACCGCTGACGCGTTCCGGCGTCATCGCGCGGCTCGGGACGTCATGCGTGGATCGTTGGTGCGGCCTCGAGGTCCGGCGCCTCGACGTCGAACTGGACGACGAGCCCGTAGCGGTCTGCCACGTAGCGCGATTCCGTCGCTTCGATCGGACGACCCTGGTCGTCGACGATGACCCGCCGCTCGACGAGCAGCGGATCGCCGGGCGCGATCGCCAGGAGCCGCGCGTCCTCTGCGGTCGCTGCGGCCGCCGCGATCGTGCCGGTCCCTCGAACGAGCACGAAGCCGGCGCGGCCGAGCGTTTCGTGGAGCGAGCCGTTCGCGAGGTCGGCGCCCATGACGGCGGGAGCGCACGCGCCGATCAGGACCGTCGACTCGAGCGCGATCGGCTCGCCATCGGCCAGCCGGAGCCGGCGGAGATGGACCACCGCTTGACGCGATGGGAGGCCGAGGCTGGCCGCTTCCGTCGACGACGCCGGCTGCACGAGGCGTTCGAGCACGCGCGAGCTCGGGATGCGGCCGGCCCGGCGCATCTCCTGGGTGAAGGTCATCAGTCGATTGGTGCGCCGATGGGTCGGCGGGGTCGAGACGAAGCTGCCGCGGCCCGGCTCGCGACGGATGAGACCGTCTTCGGCGAGCCGCTGCATCGCGTTGCGGGCGGTCATCCGACTCACTCCGAACTCGGCGACGAGGTCGGTGTCCGATGGCAGCCGAGCCCCGGGTCGGAGCGTCGAGATCCGCTCGCGCAGCACCTGCTCGATCTGGCGGTACTGGGGCTGGTAGTTCGGCTCGGTCACCGCGTGCCCACCGATGTCCGCGCTGCGGTCGGGGACGTCCGCGCCACCTCCTCCGCGCCGTGGACGGCCGCGCCGATCGCACCGGCCCACGTCCCGAGCTCCGCGGTGACGACCTCGACGTCGTCGAGCGACGTGGTGTGCACGCGTCGCCGCAACTCCGCATGGATCGCGTCGAGCATCAGGTCCGCGGCCACGGCCAGCCCGCCGCCGATCACGACCCGGTCGGGGGAGATGACCGCGATCATGCTGGCGATGCCGATGCCCAGGTAGCGGCCGACCTGGGCGAATCCCTCGATCGCACGGGCGTCCCCGGCACGCGCACGGGCGATCGCTTCCTCGGCCGTGGCGGTCCCGCAGACGGCCGCGATCTGGTCGGCGCGGGCGAACGCCTCGAGGCACCCGCGGTTCCCGCACCCGCACCATGGGCCATCGGGCTCGATCGTCTGGTGGCCGAGCTCCCCCGCCGTTCCATCGTGGCCCTGCTGGACCCGACCGTCCACCGCGAACACGCCGCCGACCCCGGTGCCCAGCGTCAGCCCGATCATCCTGGCGACGCCACGGGCGGCGCCCAGCCGAAGTTCCGCGACACCGAACGCTCGCGCGTCGTTGATCAGGAACGTCGGGAGTCCGAGTGCCGTGCCCACGGGTCCTCCGACCGGTTTCCCGGACCAGGCGCCGGGGATGTTGACGAGGAACCGGGTCGTGCCTGCGGCCGGGTCGTACAGCCCGGGGATCCCGATGCCGACCGAGGAGACGCCCGGCGAGCGGCCGATCAGGTCACGGCCGACCTCGACCAGCCGCGCCACGATCGCATCCGGGCCGTCCGCGGCCGGCGTCGCGACCTGGTCGCGGTCGAGCACGCGCCATTCCTCACGGTGGTGCTCGACGACCACCGCCTTGATGTTGGTGCCGCCGAGGTCGAGGCCGAGGTGGCGGCCGGTCGAAGAAGGCGAGCTCGCGTCCATCAGGCCTCGCCGGTCACCCGCGTGTAGGCCGCGGCCACGACCACGATGATCGTCCCGAACAGCACCTGGCGGACCGCCTCCGGGTAGCCGAGCGACGTCAGCAGGGCCGAGACGACGGTCAGGATGAGCGCTCCGACCATCGTTCCGCCGAAGCCGCCGCGACCGCCCATGATCGACGTCCCGCCGATGACCGAGGCTGCGACCGATGGCAGCACGGAGCTATCCGCCAAGGTGACACTGGCGACGTTCGTCAGGCCTGAGATCAGCATGCCGGCGATTCCCGCGAGGACGGCCGAGATCACATACAGAACAGTCAGAACCTGCCACGAGCGGGCCCCCGAGAGTCGGGCCGCGATCGGGTTGTCTCCGACCGCGTAAAGCAGGCGACCGTAGCCGGTCCGCCGCAAGCCCAGAAGGATCGCGGCCGCGATTGGCACGAACACCATGAAGCTGTTCGGGACGATCCCCAGGAACGTCCCGGATCCGAGCGTGCGCAGGAGCGCCGGGACGCCGGCGCCTGTCTGCACCATGACGATCTGCCAGACGTTTGCGAGACCGAGTACAACGAGGCTCATACCCAGGGTCATGATCAGCGGGTGGACGCGGAAGACCCCGACACCGATGCCGTTGAGGAGTCCGGCCAACGCCGCGACCAGGAGCGCGACCAGGATCCCGGCCGCGACACCCGGGCCTCCGACAAGCGTCGCGACAACGAACCCCGCCATCGACGCGACCGCGCCGACCGACAGGTCGATGCCGCCGGTGAGCATGGCCAGCGTCTGGCAACCGGCCAAGATCGCAAGGGGGATCGCGGCGCGCACGGTCGTGCCGATCCACCCCGGATTGACGATGCCCGGTCGGGCCAGCTCCGTCACGACGACCAGCAGGGCAAGTAGGACGAGCAAGGGGATGATCGGCCGGTCGCGGAACAACCGGCGCCAGGCGGCCGCGGTCAGCCACTGGCTCCGCGATTCGGCCGTCCTCGCGACGCCGCTCACGCCCGGACCCGACGCATCTGGATGAGGCTGCCGATCATGACCACGCCGATCAGGATCACCCCTTGGGCGACCGTGGCGAGGTTCGTGTTGAGGCGCAGGAACGTCATGTCGGTGCGCAGCAGCGACAGGATCATCACCGCGACGATCGGCCCGAAAACGCCGCCGCGACCACCGGCCAGGCTCACACCGCCGAGCACGACAGCCGCCACGCTCAGCAGGGTGTACGGCCCGGGCACTGGTGTGGCGATACCAGTGCTCGCGGTGAGGCTGAGCCCCGCGAGCGCGGAGAACAGCCCGGTCAGCGTGTACGCCATGATCTTCGTCCGGCCGACCGACACGCCACTGCGGAAGGCGGCGAGGCTGTTGCTGCCGACCGCGTAGATCGATAAGCCGATGCGCGACCGGCGGATCGGCAGCCAGATCAGCGCGACGATCACGATCAAGACAACGGCCGCCTTCGGGATCCATTCGTTGCCGAAGGACCCGAGCACGAGATCACGCAGCCATTGCGCCGACCCGCCGCCAGGAGTCCGCAGGATTAGCAGGGCGCAACCCGCCCACACGAACGACATCGCGAGGGTGATGACGATGTCGGGCACCCGTGTCAGCACCACGACTGTCCCGTTGATCGCCCCGAGGATCAGGCCGAGCACGAGGACACCCAGGACGACCGCGACGGCGAACTGCTCCGACTGGCCTTTCATCAGCACGGCCGCGACGACGCTGGTCAGCGCCATCATCGAGCCAACCGAAAGGTCGATGCCCCCCGAGATCACCACCACTGCCTGGGCGACCGCTGCCAGTGCGAGCGGCAGGACCGAGATCGCCAGACCCTGGACGCCGGTGACGCCGTACGTCGGCTGGATCAGCCGCGTGAACCCGACGAGCACGAAGAAGAAGACGACGAGGCCGCTCGTCCACGCATTGCGCCGCGCCCACCCGACGACGCTGTCGACCGGTCTCGCACGAAGGTCGTTTACGGTCCCCGCAGCGGCGGTCATCCGTCCCTCCCGCTGTCAGCCGGCTGCGACCCGTCACCGTTCAGGGCGGCCGGCGTCGCCTCGACTGCGACGTCGCTCCCGGCTGCCATGGCCTCGGCCGCGATGTCCTCAGGCAGCGTCGCGTCGCTCTTGAGGTTGTACGCCGCGCGCAACAATGCCGGCTCGTCGGCAACGGCTCCATTGATCTCGGCGACCACCCGCCCGCCGAAGATCACGATCGCGCGATCGCAGACGAGTTGGACCTCCTTGAGCTCGGATGTATAGAGGAGGACGGCCGCACCAGCCTCTGCCAGGTCGCGCAGGAGCACGTAGATCTGCTGCTTCGTGCGGATGTCGATGCCGCGCGTCGGGTCGAAGCAGAGCATGGTACGGACGCCGCCAGCCACCCAGCGGGCGATCGTCACCTTTTGCTGGTTGCCGCCCGACAGACGGCGCACCTCGCGCGCCGCACGGGTATCGATCTGGAGCGTCTCGATCGCGCCGTTGACGCGCTTGCGCTCGAGCGCCAAGTTGATGGGCCCCCATTGGGGGATGCGCGCCGTGAACGGCAACGCGATGTTCTCGCGGACCGAGCGCTGCATCAGGAGCGCCTCGGCGCGGTCTGCGGCGACGTACACGAGGCCGGCGCGGATCGCGTCTGCGGGATGCCGGAACGAGACGGTCGTCCCGTCCACGACGAACTCGCCGGCGTTCGGCCGTTCTGATCCGGCGAGGATGTCGAAGAGCTCGTCCTGGCCCTGGCCCTCGAGCGCCACAACCCCGAGCACCTCGCCGGGGAACAACTCGAAGGAGACGTCGTGGAGCTTCGTTCCCGACGCCAGCCCGCGGGCCGAGATGCGCGGCGTTGCGTCGGCCGCCCGTTCGGCCCCGGCTGTCCGCTCGGCGACGGCCGGCATGTCGCCGACCATCTCGCCGAGCATCAGCTCGACGATCCGCTCCTCCGACCCGGAGGCCACGTCCACCACGCCGACGGTCTCGCCCTCTCGCAGCACGGTTGCGCGGTCGCAGACCGACGCGATCTCGATCATACGGTGGGAGATGAAGATGATCGACCGGTCACCGCCGCGTTGCCGTCCGATGACCTCGAGGACGCGCTCGGTGAGGTTCGCTGGGAGCGCCGCGGTCATCTCGTCGAGCATCAGTACGTCAGGCTCGATGGCAAGGGCACGGGCGAGGTCGATGATGCGGAGCGTCGCGAGCGGCAGGTCGCGCGCGAGGTCCGAAAGGTCGAGGTCATTGATGCCTAGCTCGCGCATCCAGCGGCGGAACGGCTCGATCGGCGTCTCCGTGAGACTCAGATTCGCCCGGATGTCGAGGTCGGGGATGACGGCCGGCTCCTGGTAGACCGACACGATCCCACCGCGGCGTGCCTCCGCAGGCGAATGGACGTTCCGTTCCCGGCCGCGGACGACGATCGAGCCGCGATCCGGTCGCACCGCACCGGTGAGGATCTTGACGAGCGTGCTCTTGCCGGCCCCGTTGGCGCCCATCAGCGCGTGGACCTCGCCGGGGCGGACCGCCAGCGAAGCGGACCGAAGTGCGACCACCGCGCCATAGGTCTTCGCGATATCCGTCGCTTCGAGCAGGAACTCGGTGGTGACCGTCATGGGTCCCTTCGGGTAGTCAGCGGGGGCGCCGGCGGTGCCGGCGCCCCCGTATGGGTCGGTTCCGATAGGCCTAGGACTCGCCAGGACCCTTGCATGCGACCGCCTGCTCGGGGGTGTACGTGGTGTACCCCTCGATCTGGAGGCCAAGCGGCCACAGCGGGTCGAGCCCGTCGACCTGCCACGACTGGAGCGTCGACTTGCCTGAATCGCTCGTGTTGTCGGCCAGGACCGGCTTGAGTAGGACGGTGTTCGGCTTCGGCGCCGAGGCATCGGTCTCCACGCTCTCACCGTTTAGCAACTTGATCGCCAGGTTGACGCCAGCGCCGCCGACGGCGGCGGTGTTGGTCACCGCGGCACCCTCGAGGCCCTGCTCCGTGAGGAGCTGGTTCACGAAAGCGCCGAGGTCAGCCCCGACGATCGGCTTAAAGTCCTTGCCGTTCGCCTTTGCGGCATCGACGACCTGGGAGTCCATCCCGGACGTCCAGACACCGTTGATCCCATCCCACTGGCCGCTGGACATGAACTCGTTGGCCAGCTGCGTCGCGATCGCCGGGTCCCACTGGGTGTGGACGCCGTCGATGGAGGGCACGACCTCGATGTCCGGGAACTCCTTGAGGACTTCCGTGAAGCCGGTGTGTCGATCCGTATCGGCTGGGTGGCCGGCGAACCCACGCGTGTACCAGACCTTGCCCTTGCCGCCGAGCTTCTCGAACAGCCAGCGGGCACCGAGCTTCGCGTACTCGATCTGGTTGTTGTAGAGGTTGTACGTGTCGGCGTGATTGACGAACGCGTCGACCGAGATCGTCTTGATGCCCGCGGCCTTCGCCTCATCCAAGGCCGGGTTGAGCGCATCGGGGTCGTTCGGGTTGAACACGATCGCGTCCACGTCGGCGGCGATCAGCTCGCGGATATCCGATAGCTGGCCCGCCGCATCGGTGTTGCGGTGGATCGTGATCAGCTCCGACACCGCGCCCGAAGCCAGCGCTTCAGCCTTGGCGGTGCAGACCTGCTCCTCGCGGAAGCCGTTGCCGACGCCGCCGCCGTTGGAGTAGCCGATCTTGTACTGCTTGGCGGCAGCAGACGGCGACGCCGGCTCCGATGCGGCAGGCTGGGACGCCGCCGGAGCGCTGGGTGCCGTCGTGGCTGCGCCCGGACTCGAGCACGCGGCCATGAGGACCGCGATCGCCGTCAGGCCAAACAGCCGTTTGCGGCTGGATGCCTTGATCATTCGTTCTCCTCCTCCTGTGGACGACAAGCCGACCTGGCGCGTCGTCGAACTGATCGACCCCCGATGGGGTTGAGGCCGGTCGATGCGATCTATCGGTGCCACCTCCTCCGCTTGCTCCCCGTCGCCATCACCCCTCCCCGGCGATGGCCCGAGCGATGCGTCGCGCGTGCTCCTCGTATGCGGCATCGAACAACGCCCGAGAGCGCTCGGCGCCGACGACCGAGGCCCTGGTGATGGTCGGCGGTAACGCGCCCCGCTCCGCGAGGAGCTGGGCCGTCCGGACCTTGATGCTATTGGCGATGGCAACCGCCGCGATCGTCGAGCCCGGGCCGACCGGGGTGTCGACGCCCTCGATGGCGATCAGCGCGTCGGCTGCTGGCGTGCACAGGTCGATGACGAGGTCGGCCTCGTTGGCCAGGCGCCGTTCCGTCCCGCCGTCGGGGCCTTCGGTCGGCGACTGCGCGAGCGAGGTTACCGCGACGACGCGCAGCCCGCGCGCCTTTGCGCCGCGGGCCATCTCGACCGGGACCGCAGTCGCCCCGCCGACCGAGAAGACGATCATGACGTCGAGCGGCCCGAACCGGAAGTTCGACAGGATGACCTCGGCCAAACCCGACATCCGTTCGATGGCCATCGCCTGACGCTGGCCGTTCGCGCCGACGACCTGCGTGTGGAAGGTCATCGACAGCTCGACGATGGGATTGAAGCCGGGATACGACCCATAGCGCGGGAACATCTCCTCGACCGGGATCCGCGAATGTCCTGTCCCGAACAGGTGGACGAGGCCATCGCCCGCGATCGCATCCGCGCACCAATGACTCGCCTGCTCCATCGCGTCGTCCTGCGTCTCGGCGATCCGATCGAGGATCCCGCGGGCCGCGTCCAGCCAGGCGAGGACCGGAGCGGACGTGGCATTCACCTCAGTACGCGCCCGCATCCGCGGCGCCACCGGCGGCGGACGCTGCTGGCGCCCGACCGGCCTTGCGGGCACGGAAGTCATCGATGATGGTCTTGGTTGCCGTGGCCCCGATGCGGGTAACCCCCAGCGCCATGACTTCGAGCAACGCGTCCAGCGTGCGGACACCGCCGGCGGCCTTGATCTGGACGTGGGGCGAGGTGTTCGCGCGCATGAGCCGCAGATCGTCGTGGGTCGCCCCGCCCGGCGCAAACCCGGTCGACGTCTTGACGAAATCGGCGCCGGCCGCCTCCGACAGGTGGCACGCACGGACCTTCTCGTCGTCGGTCAGGTAGGCGTTCTCGAAGATCACCTTGACGATCGCGCCGGCCGCGTGTGCGAGGTCGACGACCGCGGCGATATCCGCCTGCACGTCGGCGTCGCGACCGGATTTCAGCGCGCCGATCTGGATGACCATGTCGAGCTCGGTCGCGCCGTCGTCGAGGGCGTGGCGCGCTTCGGCGACCTTGATGGCGGTGCGATGGCCGCCATGCGGGAACCCGATCACGGTGCCGACGGCGACATCGGTGCCGTCCAGGATCGCCCGCGCGCGCAACACATCCGATGGCCTGACGCAGACCGAGGCTACGTCGTACTCGGCTGCGAGCCGGCAGCCGTCCTCGACGAACGCGTCGTCGAGCTCGGGCCGTAGCAGCGAATGGTCGATGGCCTTCGCGATATCGCGTTCGGTGAGCGCGGCGAGGTCGATCACTTGATGTACGGCCTCAGGACGTCCCTGGCGATCAGGAACCCGCGCTTGATCAGCTCGTCGGTCTTCTCGAAGCCGCGATCCTCGTGCTCGATGATGATGTCCCCGTCGTAACCGGCCCGGTACAGATCGGCGTGGAACCGCGCCCAGTCGACGTCGCCGAGGCCGGGAAGCCTCGGGATCTGCCAGCCCATACCCGACGAGAGCGTGCCGCGCTCGTAGAGGCCGTCGCGGTCGATCGTCAAGTCCTTCGCCTGGACGTGGAGGATGTGCGGCCCGAATTCCCTGATGAACCGGCTCTGGTCGATCATCAGCCAGACCAGGTGCGACGGGTCGTAGTTCAGCCCGATCGTGCCACCCCATTGCTCCAGGATGCGGCGCCAGATGTACGGCGACCAGGCGATGTTGTGGCCGGCCGGCCACTCGTCGCGGCTGAAGATCATCGGGCAGTTCTCGATCGTGAGCTTCCGGCCATGGTCCTGGGCGAACTTGACGATGTCCGGCCAGATCTCGAGGGCTCGCTCCCAGTTCTCGTCCTGCGACAGCGCCGCGTCGCCACCCATGAACGTGTTGACGAACGGGACGTCCATCGACTCGGCCGCGGTGATCACGTGGCGGAGGTGCCCGATGACGGCCTCGCGATGGGACGGGTCGGGGTGGAGCGGGTTCGGGTAGAAGCCGAGAGCGGAGATGTGCAGCCCGGTCTCATGGATCCTGGCGGCAAGCTCGCGACCGGCATCCTTGGACAGGTTCGCCACGTCGATGTGCGACGTCCCGGCATACCGTCGGACGGGTCCTTCCGCGCGCGGCCAGCACGCGATCTCGATGCTCTCGAAGCCGTTTCCCGCGGTCCAGGCCACGACGTCCTCGAGCGGGGTCTCCGGGAACGGGGCGGTGAGTAGGCCGAGCCTCATCGAGCGCCCTCCGACGCGACAGGTTGCCTTGGAGACGACGACCCGGAGCCGCGGTCGACATCGGCCCAGCGACCCTCGCGGGCACTCCGGGCGATCGCCTCGCCGACCAGCATCTCATCGTGGCCGTCCGCGAACGTCGGGTAGACCGGCGTGGAGGAGGGGCGCCCGGCGGCCACGTCGGCGTAGACGGCCCGGAAGTGGGCACCGAACGTGTCGAAGAAGCCCTCGACGTGGCCCCCCGGCAGCGCCGCGGCCGCCTGACCGGCGGCGCCCATCATGGCCGGATTCCGGATCAGGACCTCGTTCGGGCGTTCGCGGTGGCCGATCCAGGCCTGGTCGGGTTGCTCGCTGTCCCACGCCCACGCGCCATGCGACCCATCGATCTCGAAGACCAGCGAGTTCTTCCGGCCCGGGCTGATCTGGGAGATGCTCACCGCCCCGCGTGCGCCGCCATCGAAGCGCAGCAGGATCGTGGCGGCGTCTTCGGTCGAGATCGCACGCGCGACCGTCTCGGCCGAGCGGTCCGTGGAGAACGTCTCGACCGGCCCGGTCGGCTCCTGGCGTGTGCCGATGAACGTCGCGAGGTCCGCCATCACCGATGCCACGTGTTGTCCGGTGAGGAACGTCATCAGGTCGAGCCAGTGCGAGCCGATGTCGCCGACCGCGCGGAGTGCACCGCCTCGATCCGGCTGCAGGCGCCAATTCCAGTCGCTCTCGAGCAGCAGCCAGTCCTGGAAGTAGCGACCGGTGACGAGCCGGATCTCGCCCAGGCCCCCTTCCTCGATGACCTGATGAGCGTGCTGGTTGAGGGGGTAGAAGCGGATGTTGAAGTTCGTGGCGTTGACAAGGCCGCGATCTGCGGCAAGCTCCACCAGCTCAGCGGATTCGGCTGACGTCATCGCCAGCGGCTTCTCGCAGATCACGTGTTTGCCGGCGCCCAACGCGGCGCGCGCCTGGCTCACATGGAGGTCGTTGGGGGACGTGACGTGGACGACGCTGACGGCCTCGTCGGCGAGGAGGTCGTCCAGCGAGGCATACGCCATTGGTACGCCGAGCGCGTCAGCCCGGGTCGCGCCACGTTCCGCCGTGCTGCCGAGCACGCCCCGGACGTCGACGCCGATCCGGCGGAGTGCCTCGACATGGACCGTGCCGATGAAACCCGTGCCGATGACGGCGGCACCGATCGATGCGAAGTTCGTCAAACGCGCGTCAGGCCTCCTCCTGCCGGCTCGTCGTATAGACAGTCTAGATGGTTCTCGTAACGGTTGGCCGCCCGTCTGCGGGGCCTGGGTCAGGCGCCCGCGACGACCTCATCGATGAAGTCGCCGGTCGACTCGTCCTTCAGGATCAGCTTGTGGCGACCGTCGGGAAGGATCTCGCGCTTGATGACGGTCCGGCCCTCGAACTGTTCGGGTGTCGACGAGATCCGCGCCGTCGAGCCGCCCCGCCAGTCCATGTCGACTGGCGCCCAGGCACCGCTCTTCGCCGACGTGTAGCAAGCGTCCATGACCGCGTTCACGACGTATCCGTCGTAGAACGTCTCGCGTGGCATCCCGCCGGTCTCCATGGCATTGAACATGTCGCTGAACATGTCGACGTAGCCCAGCTCAGACGCCTCGTCGCCGACCGGGAACAGCCAGCCGGCGGCGGTTTCCGCCTTTTCCGCGACGTAGCCGCCGCCACCGCCCGCGGTGAACATCTCGAACCCCGTCCGCAGGAAGTGGTTCATCCAGATCGTCCCGTGCGTGCCGGCCACCTCGTCGCGCAGGTCCATGCCGCCACGGAACGTCCAGCTCACCTCGAACTGGCCGATCGCCCCGGACTCGAACCGGATCAGGGCGATCGCGTTGTCCTCGTCCCGGATCGGGTGGACGAGCGTGTCGGTGTGGCACATCACCTCGACCGGTCGGTTCCCCTTGCCGACGAAGTCGCGGATGATCTCGATGCAGTGGCAGCCAAGGTCGACGATGGCCCCGCCGCCGGTGAGCCGGCCGTCCCAGAACCAGGCCGAGTGCGGTCCCGGGTGTGTCTCCCGTGAGCGAACCCAGGTCACCGCGCCGATCGCGCCGGCCTCGACGGCCGCGACCGCCTTCAACGTCTTTGGCGTGTAGACCAGGTCCTCGAGGTACCCGGCGAACACGCCGGCAGCCTCGACGGCATCGAGTATCCGTTTCGCCTCGTCCGCGTTCCGACCGAGCGGCTTGGTACAGAGGACCGCCTTGCCGGCCTTCGCCGCACGCTCGATCGCGTCGAGGTGCTGGAAGTTTGGCAGGGCGATGATGACGACGTCGGTGTCGGGGTGCCCGACAGCGGCGTCGATGTCCGTCGTCCCTTCGGGGATGTCCCACCGCTCCTTGAAGGCGTCGAGGCGTGCATCGCTCCGCGAGTAGACGACCTGGACCCGGTCGCGGCCACGTTGACCGTGAAGGGTCGCGGTGTAGAAGTCGGCGATGAAGCCGGATCCCAACATCGAGATGCGGTGACTCTCCATGATCCCTCCTTCAACTCGACCGGCCGAGGACGAGGTCGCGACCGGCGACCAGGGCGCGAAGTTTGGCGAGCGTCGCCCAGCGGGCGGTCTGGCTGAACCCACAGTCGGGGACGAGCGTGAGCTTCGCTGCCGGGACGCCGGCCGCCAGGACCGCGTCGGTCCGCTCGGCGACCTCATCCGCCGACTCGAGGTGGTAGTTCTTCACGTCGACCACGCCTGCGGCGACATCTCGCCCTGCGCTCACGATCTCGCCCAGGATCTCGACCTCGGCCATCTCGCGGTTCGCGAATTCGAGGACCAACTCGTCGACCCGGAAGCCGAGCATGGCGTCGAGGACCGGCCGGTAGGTCCGTCGCGCGAGTGGCCGCCCCAGGTAGTTGCCGAAGCAGAGATGCGCCCCGAGCCGCACCTTGCCCACGATCGGGTCCACGGCCGCGTTGAACAGCGCGGCGAAGTCGGATGGCGCGTCCGGATGGATGGCCGGCGAGGGGTCGTCGATCTGGATGTGGCTCGCGCCCGCCGCGACCAGCCCCTCGAGCTCCGCGCGAAGGATCGGGACGAACGCCTCGGCCGCCGCGTCCCGCTCGCGGTAGACCTCACCCGGGCCGGTTCGCAACCGACCCGACAGGGTATAGGGCCCGGGCAGCGTCACCTTGAGCGGTCGTCTGGTTCGCCCCGAGGCATACCGGAACTCCGCGACCACGCCGAGACCGTCGGGGGCTTCGATCGGCTCGAGCACGTCGAACCGATGCTGCTGATCGTGGCCGCCGGCGCCGAGCAGTCGATCGGCCGGGAGCGGCCGGACGCCCGTCAGGTGTCGATAGAACTCGGCGGTGAAGAAACCTGCCCGCCGCATCTCGCCGTCGCTCACGAGGTCGATGCCGGCGTACTCCTGGTCGCGCAGCGCAAGGTCGACCGCGTCGTCCAGCATCTCGGCGAGGTCGACGGGCCCGAACTCCCCGCGCTCCGCAGCCGCGATCCCGGAGACGAACCACGACGGTCGGGCGTGTGAACCGACGACGCTGGTCCGGAGCCCCTCGGTCATGCGGCCGTTCCTCCATCGATCGCGAACGCGAACACCCGCGCCGGGTTCACCACGAATAGCTGGCGGCGCACGTCCGGGCCGAGGCCGCGATCCTCCATCGCGGTCGAGAACCCGTCGAGCAGCCAGGTCAGCCCTGGGCTGCCACCGTACACGGACAGGTAGCCACGCCGCGCGGCATCCATCCCCAGCACGACCCGCTCCAGCAGGTCATCTTCGGCCATCCACTCGAGCAGCGTGAGCGTGCCGTTCTCGGCATCGCCCCAACGGAACGAGCCGTCGTATTCGGCCGTTGCGCCGGTCGCCAGCAGCTCTCGGTGATAGCCCCGGTCGACCACCTTGTCGACGTGGCTCAGCGCGACGCGGGCGGGATCCAGGCCGAACTCGGCGAGCGTCGCGATCTGCTCCAGTGCTCCGGTCCCGTGCTCGCAATGGGTGAGGATCGGCGCGCCCGTCCGGTGGTGGGCGATGGCCGCCGCCTCGAAGACCCCTCGATCGCGATCGGACGGCCCGCCGTCGGAGCCGGCGACCTTGATGATCCCGGCCCGATGTGGCGTGCGATGGACGACCGGACCGGCGTAATCGTTCGCGTCGATGCCGTCGCGGATGTCCGCGACGAACAGCTCGGCCAGCTCCTCGACCTCGATCCGATGCGACCAGTGCGCGGGCCCGTAATACCGATCGTGGTGCAACCCGGTCGGGGCGACCACGTGGATTCCGGTCCTTCGCGCGATCGCGGCCAGCTTCGTCGCGTTGCGACCGGCGTCGCACGGCATGGCATCGACGGCGGCGCCCAGCCCGAGCTCGACGGCCGCCCCCACTTCGTCGACCATCCGGTCGACGTCACTGAGCTCGAATTCGGGCTCCATGAGTACCGGTCGACCGCCGTCGATCACGAGATGCTCGTGCGCGTACGTCACGCCGAGCTCGACCGGGTCGATGTCGCCGAGGACGGTCCGTACGAAGGTTCGGCGGTCGTCGTCGGTCACGGCGTGGGTTTCGCGCTCGTGGACACGATCGACCAGCCGCCGTCGATCCCGAGCGACTGGCCGGTGACGGCCCGCGATTCGTCCGACAGGAAGTAGATCGCCGCCTTCGCGACCTCGTCGGGATCGAGCATCGCGCCGGCCAACGGCTGTTTGCGTGCCGCGTACTCGAGGATGTGGGCATCGGACGACGCGCGCGTGGCCATCGGCGTCGCGGTCAGCGATGGCGCGACGAGGTTCACGCGGATGCGATCCGGGATGTACGTGGCCGCCATCGTGGTCATCAGGGCCGTCAGGGCGCCCTTCGCCGCAGCGTACCCGTGCGTGCCGAAGAGCTCGGGGACCGGCGCCTCGGTCGTGATGCTGCCCAGGATCAGGATCGAGCCGCGCACGCCGGACCCGTCGGGTGGTTGCTCGCGCATGGCTCGGACGACTCGGCCGCAGACCAGGATCTGCGTTCGCAGGTTGAGCGCGGCGGTCGCTTCCCAGGCGTCGCCGGTCAGCGTGTGGATCGGTCCGTCGCCGAACCGTCGGCCGCTCCCGCCGGCTGCCGAGAACAACCCGTCGATCCGCCCGAGGCGCTCGATCGCCGCGGTCACCGCGGTGTCCACGGCCGCCTCGTCGGTCAGCTCGGCCGCTGCCCAGCCACCATTCGGCAGCTGCTCACCGAGATCCCGCGCGTGGTCGGCGTCACGGGATACCACGAACACGGCTGCGCCCTCCGCGGCCGCCCGTTTCGCGGTCGCGGCGGCGATCCCGGTCGAGCCGGTGATGAGGATCGAGCGATCGCGGAGTCGGTCCATCGACGCCATCATCGCGCGCCGCGCCGGCCCGCGTCGCCATGCGGCTGCGTTACGATCGCTGGCACCATGGGTGCACCCTCGATGACCGGGCTGGATGAGGCCACGGGCGCCCGCGACGTCCTCCTCGACATCGACCTCCGGCGTGGTTACCTACGGCGGAACCTGCGCTTTGCCCTCCGCGAGGCCATCCAGGCAGGTCGGCTCGTGGCCGGGACCCGGCTGCCGTCGTCGCGTCGCTTGGCGGCCGACCTGCGGGTCTCTCGTGGCGTGGTGGCCGATACCTACGACCAGCTGGCGGCCGAGGGGTATCTCAGCGTGACCGAGCGCCAGGCCCCGATCGTGTCCGCCGTTGCCCCGCCGACGCCGGCGGTGATCGCTTCGGAGCGTCCCTCGTGGCCCGTGGATTTCGTGGCGACGACGCCCGACGTGGAGCTCTTCCCACGCCGGGCGTGGCTGCGGGCGATGGAACGGGCGATGCGTGCCGCCCCCAACGCGGCGTTCGATTACGGCGATCACCGCGGCCGCCACGAACTCCGGGCAGCCCTCGCCGAGTACCTTGGTCGGGTTCGCGGCGTCCGCATCGATCCCGAGCGCATCGTCGTCACCCAGGGCTTCACCCAGGCGCTCTATCTGCTGTGCCGGGTCCTCCGCGATCGAGGCGCGACGACGCTCACCTTCGAGACGCCGTCGCAGCCGAACCCCTGGACGACGGCCACCGCCGCGGGCCTGCGCCTCGAAGCCGCGCCGGTCGACGAGCTGGGGCTGGTCACCGATCGACTCGCCGGAGCGGTCGGCGATGCGATCCTCGTGGGGCCCGCCCACCAGTTCCCGACCGGTTCGGTCATGGCACCCGCGCGGCGCGCCGCACTCGTGGCCTGGGCGGCGCGCCGCGATCGCCTGATCATCGAGGACGATTACGACGCCGAGTTCCGCTACGACCGGCTGGCGGTGGGTGCCATGCAGGGACTCGACCCGGGTCGGGTCGTCCACCTCGGGACGTCGTCGAAGACGCTCGCGCCGGGCATCAGGCTGGGCTGGATGAGCCTGCCGGTCGACCTCGTCGACGAGGTCAAGGCGGCGAAGTCGGCCGCGGACGCGGGATCGCCTGTGCTCGAACAGCTCGCGATGGCCGAGCTTCTGGCGAGCGGCGAATATGACCGCCACGTCGCCCGTGCCCGACAGGTCTACCGCCGCCGCCGCGATGCCCTCGTCGGCTCGATCTCCAGGCGGTTGCCGGGCCTGCGGCTCGATGGGGCTGCGGCCGGCCTGCACGTCCTGTTGCGCCTGCCGGATGCAGTCGACGACATAACGGTCGCTCGTGCCGCCGAGGCTCGAGGCGTGCGCGTCGAGGCGCTCTCACCGATGTCGCTCGTCGCCGCGCCGGAGCGCGGCCTGGTCCTCGGCTACAGCCGCCTCCCGGCAGAGCGGATCGACGGCGCGGTCGAAGGGCTCGCTCAGATCCTGCGCGAGACGGGTGCGCTCGGGCGACGACCTCAGGCCTCGTCCTCGTAGTCCCAGGCACGGATGACGCCGGGCTCGAGCCGGATCACCGCTCCCGGTGCGTACGTCGAGACCATCCGCTCCGCAGCCTCGGGACCGCTGTAACGGAGCCCGGTTCGGCGCAGGGCGCCGTAGAAGTCGTCCGGCTCGGTCGAGACCGTGGCCTCACCGCGCAGCTCGAAGCCCTTGTACGGCCACTCATGGTTCGCCACGACGATCGTGACCCGTGGGTCACGCCGGACGTGACCGATCTTGCCGCCCTCGGGCGACGGCACCCAGACATTGATGCCGCCCTCGTACCACTCGAACCAGACGGGCGAGAGCATGATCGAGTCGTCCTTGCGGCGGGTGGCAAGCACGGCGATCAGCGGCTGCTCGAGCAGGTCGCCCAGGTCCTCAAGGCGCAGGTCGGTTCTCATCGGCTGGTGTCTCCGGCTGAACGATGTAGGTAAGTCGGGCGATCGGGCGCTCGCCGGCTGCGACGGGGGGCTCGCGTCGTAGCGTATGCCGCGGCTGGAACCGCGCGTTGACGAGCGCGATCCCGCCGATGATCAGCGCCAGGCCGGCCAACAATCGTGCGTCGACCGCTTCGTGCAGCACCACGCCGCCGAGGAGCACGCCGAACACCGGCAGAAGGTACGCGACGGCCGCGGTTCCGGCCGCGCCGCGCCTGGCGAGCAGGTTGAAGAAGATCAGATACGCAACGCCCGACCCAAGGAAGCCGAGCCAGACGATCGCGACGAGGGCCCGCGGTTCGATGACCCGCTCCCACGGTCGATCGATGACGACCGCCAGGGCGGAGGCGACCGCGAGGGCGAAGCCGACCTGGAAGAGGGCGGGGATCATCGGCCGGAGGCCATGGACGTTGCGCCGCGCATACACCGCGCCGACCGCGTACGCCGTGGTCGAGCCGATGAGCGCGAGCGCACCGGCCAGATCGGTGCGGGCCGCCCTCGACGGATCGAACCCGACGACCACCGCGACGCCGATGAACCCCAGGATCACGCCGACGAGGCGCCCGGCACGAAGCGGCTCGTCGCGGAGGGCAAGCGCTG
Source organism: Candidatus Limnocylindrales bacterium (assembly GCA_044868045.1). Lineage (GTDB taxonomy): Bacteria > Chloroflexota > Limnocylindria > Limnocylindrales > CSP1-4 > SPCO01. The sequence goes on along the minus strand of JBIOWA010000217.1, from coordinate 6,283 downwards.
CGATCGGGATGACGAGGATCGGCACGGCGCCGTTCAGGGTCGAGGCGATCGTCGAATCGACCCGCTGCTCCGCCCAGGTGATCAGCGAGAACGGCACGACGATGTTGATGAGGGCCATCACGAAAAGGTGGCCGTAAACCCGAGGCTCCCTCGGCAGGACGACCCGGCTCACCGCCACGACCGCCGCCAACAACCCGAACCCGAGCAGGAGTCGGAGCGCGACCAGCGTGAAGGGTGGCAATCCGGCATCGACGCCGATCTTGATGAAGAGGTAGCTGCTGCCCCACAGGAAACCGAGGACGATGAAGAGCAGCCAATCAAGTCGCGAGGCAGGGTGCGTCATCGCCTCATGGTCTTCGCCGTCTGGCCTCATGCCTAGGTCCAGCACGTAGCCAACGGATGAGTCCAGTCGTGCTGCAACGAACGTCGCCCGACCACGTTGACGGCGTCCGGTCGCGCGGCTATGCTCCATCCATCCCGACCGGCCTTGCGCAAGCGGCAGCGATTCCGCGCGCACACCCGCTCGGCCCCAGTGATCCGGACCGTGGCCTCGTGCCGTCGAGTCCGTTCCGCCCCCATCACCCGCAGCAGGTGACCCCGTACAGATGCCCGGCCCAGCCCCAGACCAGCGTTCCCGGAACCGTCGACCCCGACGGCGCGGCCAATCCTCGTTCCGCGCTCCGGTGAGCGAATACGAAGAGCAACAGGAGATCGAGGCTGCGCGCGAACGCAACGACCTCGACATCACCGACCTGCGCGAGATGAGCGTCACCGAGCTCCGTCGCGTCGGTCGCGACCTCGAGGTCGAGACCGCAGGCGAGGATCACAAGGACGACCTCGTCGAGGTGATCCTGCGCCGCCAGTCGGAGCGGGCCGGCCATGCCTACGCCACCGGCATCCTCGACATCGTCGACGAGGGCTTCGGCTTCATGCGCCGTCACGGCCTCCTGCCGAGCCCCGAGGACGTGTACGTCAGCTCGAGCCAGGTCCGCCGGTTCGGCCTCCGGGTCGGCGACCGCATCTCCGGCGCCGTTCGTGCGCCGCGCGAGGCCGAAAAGTACTGGGGCATGCTCCGGGTCGATAGCGTCAACGGCGTCGACACGGACACGGCCCGGCGTCGGCCGCAGTTCAACGACCTCACCCCGGTCCACCCGGACGAGCTCATCAACCTCGAAACGGACCCGAAGAACCTCAGCCAGCGGCTGATCAACCTGGTCAACCCGCTCGGCAAGGGCCAGCGCGCCCTCATCGTCAGCCCGCCCAAGGCCGGCAAGACGATGCTCCTCAAGCAGATCGCCAACGGGGTCAGCGCTAACTACCCGGAGATCCTCCTCATGGTCGCCCTGATCGGCGAGCGACCCGAGGAGGTCACCGACATGCGCCGGAGCGTCAAGGGCGAGGTCATCTCATCGACCTTCGACGAGCCGACCGAGAACCACACGCACGTCGCGGAGATGGCGCTGGAGATCGCCAAGCGTCAGGTCGAGACGGGTCGGGACGTGGTCATCCTGCTCGACTCGATCACGCGGCTCGCGCGCGCCTACAACCTGGCCCTGCCGCCATCCGGTCGTACGCTGTCCGGTGGTCTAGATCCGATCGCGCTCTATCCGCCCAAGCGGTTCTTCGGTGCCGCGCGGAACATCGAGGAGGGCGGCTCGCTGACGATCATCGGGACCTGTCTCGTTGACACGGGCTCGCGCATGGACGACGTGATCTACGAGGAGTTCAAGGGCACCGGCAACTCGGAGCTCATCCTCGATCGGAAGCTGGCCGAGAAGCGCATCTTCCCCTCGATCGACGTGCAGCGATCCGGCACGCGCCGCGAGGAGCTGCTGCTCGAGGAAGGCACGCTCAAGATGGTCTGGACGATGCGCCGCATGTTGTCGGCCGTCGGCACCAACGAGGGCATCGAGATCCTCCTCAATCGGCTGTCGAAGACCCAGTCGAACGCCGAATTCCTGGCCTCGTTGACCAAGAATCTGGACGCGTAAGCGCCCGCCCGTGGCGCGTTGACGCCACGGAAACGTCGGGTTCATCCGCAACTCGTTTGCAACGCGTGTTAGGTGCGTGGTAGGTTTCGGGCGATGTCGTAGGTCCGGCGCCAGGTCGGACGCGGCCGCGAAGCGAGAACCCCCAGCTCGAAACCGCGACCCCGGACGGGCCCGAACACACCCCCCTCGCGCATTCACCCCCAAACGCGCCCGGGTTCGTCCTCTCGTCAGGAGACCGTATTGCTCAATGCGTCGGTCGGCGTCCAGCGCGTCCTCGGACGGCTGCGCCGACCCTCGATGGCCTCGATCCCCGCGATTACCCTCCCCGCCTCACTGCGGGTGAGGCCTCGGTCGCAGCGGGTCCGCATCGCCCCTCGGGCGTCATCGACCCACCTCCATCCCATGGCGCGCCGACGACGGCGTCGCTGGTCGCTGTCGATCCGCATGCCGTCCCTGGCCTCGTTGCGCCCGTCCCGGCGCCTGGTGCGTGCGCTGCCACTGCACCGCGCATTCAGTGCGCTCGGGCATGAGCGGGTCCTCGGCGTTTCGGTCGCGGGGATCGTCCTCGCCGCCTCGTTCCTGAGCGTCACGCCCGGTCGCGCCAACGGCGACATCGGAGGCCCCAACGGCGACGGTCCGTCGTCCAGGCTCGCAGTCGGCGGATCGGGCGACGGCGACGATGTGGGATCGGTCGAGGAGGCGTACGTCCGTCCGGTCGATCAGGTGACCGACGTCGAGTCAGGCGCCGCGGGCGACCAGCCGAAGGGCGTCGCAGCGACCGAAGCCTCGATCGAGGGCCCCTTCCTCGACGACGGGACGCTGCTCAAGCCGGTCGCAGTCGACACGTCCGTTCCGGACGGCAGCAGGCTGATGCGGACCTACAGGGTCAAGTCCGGCGACACGCTGGCGAAGATCGCCGCGCGCTTCGATGTGACGACCATGACCGTGTGGTGGGCGAACGACCTGAAGGCCAAGGATCGCCTCGTGGTCGGCCAGAAACTGGTGATCCCGCCGGTCAGCGGCCTCGTCGTCGAGGTCACCGCGAGCGACACCCTCGCGAGCCTGGCCAAGCGGTACAAGCTCTCCGCGGACGAGATCCTCAAGACGAATGGGATCCAGGATAGCCACCTTGTCGTAGGCCAGGTGCTGATGCTGCCGGGCGCGCGAGGTGCCGGCATCGTCGCGCCGAAGCCGCGACCGAGGACGACGACACCGCCGCGTCGGAGCGGTGGCTCCGTCACCGTCCGCCCGCCACGCACCTACAACGGCGGCCGGTTCGCCTGGCCGACGAGCAGCCATCACATCAGCCAGTACTTCCACTACGGACACTACGCGATCGACATCGACGGGAGCACCGGCGATCCGATCTGGGCTGCCGCGTCCGGCACGGTGATCTTCGCGGGCTGGAAGAACAACGGCGGCGGATACCAGGTATGGATCTCGCACGGCTCGAACCTGTACACGACCTATAACCACATGTCGAGCGTGGCCGTCGGGCGGGGCCAGTCCGTCGGGCGGGGGCAGCGCGTCGGGCGCATGGGCTCCTCCGGCTACGCCACCGGATCCCATCTCCACTTCGAGGTGTGGAAGGGCCCGGTCTGGAACGGCGGCACCCGAGTCAACCCGCTCGCCTACCTCTAGGCCACGTCGCGGGGAGCCGGCGGCTCGATCAGGTCGAGCCCGGGTTGCGTGCCAGAATGACCTCGATGTTCCTCGACCGCGTGAAGATCTGGGTCCGCGCCGGCGACGGCGGCGACGGGGCCGCGACCTTCCGCAAAGAGGCGCATGTGCCCCGCGGCGGCCCGGACGGCGGTGATGGCGGGAGGGGTGGCTCCGTCCACCTGCGTGTCGACCCGGGTCAGACGACGCTGCGCGACTTCCAGTACCGCCACCACTTCAAGGCCACGCCCGGCGGCCGCGGGACGCGGGCCCGCCGCCACGGCCGAGCCGGTGACGACCTGATCCTCGACGTGCCGCCCGGCACAGCGGTCTACGACGATGGCGACGGCGCGCTGATCGCGGATCTCGTCGCGACCGGCCAGCAGGCGATGATCGCGCGCGGCGGGCGCGGCGGCCTCGGGAACACCCACTTCAAGACGGCGACCCACCAGGCGCCCAAGCACGCCCAGAAGGGCGAGCCCGGCGAGGAGCGCTGGCTCCGCCTGGAGCTGCGCGTCATCGCCGACATCGGGCTGGTCGGGCTACCGAACGCCGGCAAGTCGACGCTGCTTGCCGCGGTGACCGCCGCCCAGCCCAAGATCGCCGACTACCCGTTCACGACGCTCGAGCCGAACCTGGGCGTCATGGACTTCGGCGAGGACGACGAGCGGCGGCCGACCATCGCCGACGTCCCCGGCCTGATCGAGGGGGCGTCCGGTGGTGCCGGTCTGGGCCACGCCTTCCTCCGCCATGTCGAGCGGACGCGGGTGCTGGTGCACGTGGTCGACGGCTCGTCCCGCGATCCCGAGTGGGACTACGACGTGATCCGCGAGGAGCTGCGGGCACATGACCCGGCACTGCTCGAGAAACCGATGCTCGTGGCGTTCAACAAGATGGACCTGCCGGCAGCCCAGGGGGCGTGGCCGGCCTTCTCGCGAGCCCGCCATGCCGACGGCCTGGACGCGGTCGCGATCGCCGCGGCGACGGGGGAGGGTCTCGACCCGTTCCGTGCCCGCGTCGCCGCCCTGCTGCCGTCGGCCGAGGAGCTGGAGGCGCCGCCCGAACCGGCCGGCGTCGTCGTCCACCGCATCGACGCCATGGGTGACGGCTTCCTGGTCGAGCGTGACGTCGATGGCGCGTTCCGCGTTCGCGGCAAGCGCATCGAACGCATCGCCGCCCAGACGAACTTCGACGTCGAGGAGTCAGCCGAACGGTTCCAGCGCGATCTCGAGCGGCTCGGTATCGACGCCGAGCTGCGCCGGGCCGGGGTCGCGGCCGGCGACCTGGTGCGGATCGGGGGCGCGGAGCTCGAGTGGGAATCGCAGCCGTGGGAGGATCGGTGACCCGGTCGCTGCACGGGGCGACCGGCGTATTCGGCGGGACCTTCGATCCGATCCATTACGCCCATCTCGCGGTCGCCGAGGCGGCCCGCGAAGCCTTGGACCTGCGGCGTGTGCTGTTCATCCCGGCCGCCCAGCCACCGCACAAGCCGGATCGATCGATCGCCGGCGCGGAGCACCGCTTCGCGATGGTCCAGGCCGCGATCGCCGACAACCCGGGGTTCGAGATCAGCCGCGTGGAGCTCGATCGGGGCGGGCCCTCGTACACGGTCGAGACGCTCGCGTCGCTCCGCGCCGCGGACGCCGCCGAACCCCTCGCGCTGATCCTGTCCGCCGAGTCGTTCGCGGAGCTCCCGACCTGGCACGATCCGGAGCGGATCCTCGAACTGGCGCGGGTGGTCATCGTCGCGCCGCGCTTCGGTTACGACGAGGTCGATGGCTCCTTCCTCGCTCGCAACTTCCCGAAGTCAACCGCCGAAGTCGTCTTACTCGACGGCCCGCGCGTCCGGCTGTCGGCCTCGGAGATCCGCGAACGGGCTGCCGCGGGGCGGTCCGTGCGCTACCTCGTCCCGGATGCGGTCGCCGCCTATATCGGCGACCATGGCCTCTATCAGGACCAACGGAGGACCGATCGATCGTGACCGAACCCGCGCTCCCGAACGCCGTCGCCCCCAAGGCCGACGGGCTGCCGCGACGCGCCAGACGAGCCCCCGCCCCGACCGACGAACGAGCCGCGCTCGAACTCGCGCGGCGGATCGTCGAGCTCGCCGAGGACAAGAAGGCGGCCGACATCGTGCTGCTCGAACTGACGCCGCTGACGACCCTCGCCGATTACTTCGTGATCTGTTCCGGCGGGTCGGAACGGCAGCTCGATGCGATCGCCGAGGGTGTGATCTCCTCGCTGCGCGACGAGCGGATGCGGCCGATCGGGCGCGAGGGAACGGCGGCGTCGCACTGGGTGCTGATCGACTTCGGAAGCGTGATCGTCCACATCTTCACGCCGCCTGAGCGCGAGTACTACGGCCTCGAAAAGCACTGGTCCGAGGCAAAGACGATCCTGCGCGTGCAGTAACCCGTACCGAAGCACGGGGTACTTGCGGGTCATGGGTGCCCCGAAATCGTGATGACAGCATCGCGGCATGTCCGCATCCCGCGATCGATGCCCAGCCTGTGGTCACCGGCTCATCACGACCCGGTTCGACACGACGTTCCGGTTGCCCGACCGGAGCGAGCGGCTGTGCTTCGGCATCCCGGGCGGGCTGTGTGAGGACTGCTCCCAGTTGTACATCGATC
>JBIOWA010000216.1:0-17496 GCA_044868045.1 Candidatus Limnocylindrales bacterium | reverse complement strand
CGACACCGTCGGGCGGGAACGGGTCGACGCCGTCCGTAGCCAGGTTGCCGCGCTGCTCGCACCGACCTCGCTTGCCGGTGCCCCGGTCCTCGCCACGTCCGCGCCGACCGGGAAAGGGCTCGACGACGTCCGCGCCGCGCTCATCTCGCTCCGCGACCGGGTGCAGCTCGCCGACCGGCCGCCCACGCTCGCCATCGACCGCGTGTTCTCGGTCAAGGGTCGAGGCGTGGTCGTGACCGGGACGCTGCGCGGCGGCCCGCTCGCACGGGGCGATTCGCTGCGACTCCTGCCCGGCGACGGGCGGATGGTTCGCATCCGCGAGATCCAGACCCACGGGGTGACCGTCGCGCGAGTCGAGCGCGGCGGGCGGACCGCCCTCAATCTCGTCGGTGTCGACGCCACCGAGCTCCATCGGGGCATGGTCCTGACCGCAGATCCCGAGGTGATCGCCACGGATCGGGTGCTCGCCGCGTTCGACGACTTCGTGGCCGACCGGACGCGCGGCCGGATCCACGTCGGCACGGCAGCCGTCGACGCGGCGATCGGACGTGCCGGGCGCGAGGCCCTGACCCTGCCGGATGGCCGGATGGCCGGGATCGTGCGGCTCGGCGAGAAGGTCGCGCTCCGGGCCGGCGACCGCTTCGTACTCCGGCGAGGCGCACCGATCCTGCCGGTCGGCGGCGTCGTGTTGGACCCGGCGCCGCCGCTCGGCGTCTCGAGACGACGGCAGACAACTGAACGCGTCGCTGCCCTGGCCCACGGCGAACCGTCGGCCCGCCTCGATCTGCACGGGATCCTCGACGGGATCCTCGCGACCGACCTGACGGCGGCCGCCGAGGAGGCCGCGATCGCCGCGGTCGGCTCCGGATCCTCGCTGCCCGCGGTGCGGACCGCCGTGGCGCTGACGTTGCGACGGTCCGTGAGCGTGCGTCGCGACCGGGCGCTCGCCGCGGCGGGATCGATCATCGACCACCTCGTCGAGGAGGGTCGCCTGCAGCGTGACGGCGATGTCGTTCGGCTTCCCGGGGTTTCCGCGGCGGCCCCGGATCCGATGCTCGCCGCGGCGATGGATCGCCTCGAGTCACTGCTCGCGGTGCCCGCGCCGTCGCCCCTCGCCGACGCGGCCCGCGTCGCCGGTTGTCCTCCCGCCGGCGTTCGGGAGCTGGAACGTGCCGGCCGGATCGTTGTCCTCGAGCCAGACCTCGCCTACGCCGCATCGACGTACCGCGACCTGGCCGCTCGCGCGCTCGACCTGGCGGCCCGGGCACCCCTCACGCCGGCCGCATTCCGGGATGCGACAGGGACGAGCCGCAAGTACGTCATGGCGATCCTCGAGGATCTCGACCGCCGGGCGATCCTGCGGCGCACGTCGGACGGCCACGTCCCCGGTTCGAAGGCACCGGCCGTCATCGCTCGATGAGGGACGAACCCGAGCGGATCGGGGCCATCGTCCTTGCCGGTGGTCGATCGACACGGTTCGGGCGGGATAAGCTGGCCGAACCCATCGGCGGCCGGCCGATGCTGGAGCGGGCCATCGACGCCGCCGGCCGGGTCGCGACCGACGTCGTCGTCGTGGCGTCGCCCGACGGGCGACCGATCGTGCCGGCCGGAGCAGTGCTGGTCCGTGACCATCGCGCGTTCGAAGGACCGCTTGCCGGGCTCGCGTCCGGCCTGACCGCCCTCGAACCGGCGGTCGAGCGAGTGATCGTCGTCGGCGGCGACATGCCGACCCTCGTCCCGACCGTCCTGGAACGGCTTCTCGATCAGGTCGCCGCCCACGACCTCGCGGTCCTGGCAGACGATGCCGGCGCCCGCCCGTTGCCGATGGCACTTCGACGATCGAGGGCCTGGCCCGTCGTCGATCGCCTGCTCGCCGGCGGCGAGCGCCGCTTGCGCGCGCTCTTCAGCGAGCTCGACGCTTCGGTCGTCGAGCCGTCCACATGGCGTGCCGACGATCCGTCGGGCGATACCCTGCGCGATGTCGATGTCCCGGAGGATCTGCCGGGCTGATCGCCGACCTCAGTCGCGGGTCAGCGAGATCCGGCCGTCCACCCCGACCGACCAGAACGGGTTCCAGGCGACTTCCCAGAAGTGACCGTCCGGGTCGGCGAAGTAGCCGGAGTAGCCGCCCCAGTCCGTGTCGACGGGTCGCTTGGCGATCCGTGCGCCCCCATCGGCGAGCCTCGCGAAGATCGCATCGACTTCCTCGTGCGACCGGGCGTTGTAAGCCAGCGAAAACCCGTGATAGTCACGCGGCTCCTCGCCGGCCATGCCTTCGTCGGCGGCGAGCTCGCGATGCGGCCACAGGCCCAGGATGACGCCGCCGAGATCGAAGAACGCGACGTCGTCCTGGAGCGACGCGGGCTCCCAACCGACGACGTCGCGATAGAAACCGATCGCCCGTTCGAGGTCCGTGACGCCCAACGTGACGAGGCTGAGCCGCGGTTCCATCACCGCATCGTACGGCAGACATGCGAGGACCCCCGTTGAAGGAACGGGGGTCGTCGTCGGAAGGAACGAAGCCGAGAGGAGGAGGGCCTCAGCCTCGTCGGAACAGGATCGTCAAGCGCCGGCCGTTAAACCGCGATCGCCGGGCGCCGGCCGATCGGCGGGCGGAGGGACGACAGTGCGGAGGCGATCCGCGAGGGCCGGGTCGTGCGAGTGGCGCGACGGACTCGTTCTCGAGCCGCCTCGTCGAGCATGTCCTGCATGTGGGTCGTCACGTACAAGGTCGCGAGGACGTTCATTGCTTGATCGCTCCTTTCTGCGTCCCGGTCCATCCGGTGCACAAGGAGAGCATCGCGCTGGCCCGCACCGACGACCACCGACGTCCGATGCCAAATCGGCATCGTCATCCGTCCATGCCGATCGAGGGCATCAGCCGTCGAGCGATGCGTCCTCGAAGACGGCCAACCCGTCGACGAACGTGCCGATGACGCGGGCCTCGCCGATCGCCCCAGCGCCGCGGTCGAACAGGTCGCGGTCGAGGACCGCGAGATCGGCGAGCCTGTCGACCTCGAGCGTTCCGGTCTCGTCGAGGTGGTTCACGTAAGCCGAGCCCGACGTGAAGGCGGCCAGCGCGTCGACCAGCTCGAGGCGCTCGTCCGGCAGGAAGACGTCGCGATCCCCGAACGGCTCCCGGTACCGTCGCTCGACCGCGATCTCGATCTCCCACAGCGGGTTCGCCGTGGTGACACTCCAGTCCGAGCCCATTGCCAGGACCGCGCCGGCGGCGCGCAACGAGCGGAACGGGTACTGCCATATCCAGCGCTCACCGATGAACGGGACCGTCAGCACGTCCATCTGGTCCTCGTGGCCCGCCCAGAAGGGCTGGGCGTTGGCCGCGACGTCGAGCTCGCGGAACCGGGCGATGTCGTCCGGATGGATGACCTGGATGTGGGCGATGTGCGGTCGGGTGTCCGATGGTCCATTGGCGCGCCGGGCGGCCTCGACCGCATCGAGTGACGCCCGCACGGCCCGATCGCCGATGGCGTGGAAATGCGGCTGGAACCCGAGCGCATCGAGGCGAGGTACCCAGCTGGACAGTCCGTCGGGGTCGATCTGGAGCAGGCCGCGGTTGCCCGTCGTGCCGCCGTGACCGTCCAAGTAGGGCTCGAGCATGGCGCCGGTGAAGTTCTCGAGGACGCCATCCATCATGAACTTGACGCTGGTCGCCCGATAGCGGCCGATCGACGTCGTGTCCCGCCGCTGGACCAGTTCATCGATCTGTTCGGCGCCGCGATGGCGATCCCACCAGAGCGCCCCGACGACCCGGCCCGTCAACTCGCCGCGAGACGCCAGCGCGACGTAGGGGAGCTCCTCGGCGTCGGGCTTGATGATGGCGTCCTGCCACGCTGTGATCCCGAGGCGATGCAGATGTTGCTGCCCGAGCTTGAGCGCTGCCTCGAGATCGCTCGGCGTGTCGTCCGGCGCGAATCGCTCCACGAGGTCCATCGCCCCTTCGTGGAGGGTCCCGCTCGGGGTGCCGTCCTCGTCCCGCTCGATGCGCCCGTCGGCGGGGTCGGCGGTGTCGGCCGTGACGCCGGCGAGCTCCATTGCCCTGGTGTTGACCCACACGCTGTGGCCGTCGCGGCTCGACAGGATCGCCGGCCTGTCCGGGACGAGTCGATCGAGCGTGTCGCGGCGAGGTGCGCCGCCCGGGAAGGCGGCCATGTACCAGCCACCGCCTCGGATCCACGGCAGGTCCGGGTTCGCGCGCGCGTAGTCTGTGATGATCCGCGCGTACGCATCGAGGTCGATCTCGTCGTGGAGGGAGCAGCGCAACAGGTGCAGCCCGCCATGGACTGGATGGACATGGGCGTCCTGGAAACCGGGCGTCACGGTTCTGCCCCGCAGCTCGACGACGCGAGTCCGCGGTCCGATGTGCGTTGCGACCACGCTGTCGGGACCGACGGCGAGGATCCGCCCATCGCGCACCGCGAGGGCGCTCGCCCATGAGCGCGCCGTGTCCATCGTCGCGAGCCGACCGCCTCGCAGAACGAGATCGGCCGCCTGGTCAGTCGTCATTGCGCCCGAGTCTCGCAGCGTCGACGGCCGGCACGGGACGCATCCCGCACCGCGCGACGTCTGACCCTGTCTCGCGATCCGGACCCGGACCAATGGCCAGTGGTGCGAGCACGCACCGCTCGCGACGATCGGGCCATGCGTGTGGCGACCCGCGATGACTTCCCGCGGATCCGGATGCTGAATCGGTTCGAATGGCGGAAGGTCGAGCCGGAGGTGGGGAGGGTCATCGACTGGCGGCTGGCGGCCGACCCGGCGCTCGCGAAGTCGCCCCTGGACGGCGTCCCGGCGGGCTGGCTGCGGTTCGCCGGCGACTGACGGAGCGACCGCCCAGCCCGTCAGTCGGGGCAATACGATGATGGGGATGGCGACTGTCCACCTCCTCCACCCCGGATATACCGGCGAGCGGACCGCGTCGTCGATCTCGCTGGTCCGCGACGGCGACGCCCTGATCGTGGTGGACCCTGGGATGGTGGCCGACCGCCGATTGATCCTGGATCCGTTGCGCGCCCTCGACGTCGAGCCGGATGCCGTGACGCACGTCTTCATCAGCCACCACCATCCGGATCACACGATCAACATCGCCCTGTTCCGGAATGCCGAGGTCGTCGACTTCTGGGCCCGCTACGTCGACGATCTGTGGCTGGACATGCCCGGCGATGGCTACCGCCTCTCGCCGAAGACCCAGCTTTGGCTGACACCCGGGCACACGGACGAGGACGCGTCGCTGATCGTCGAGGCGGACGACGGCGTCTACGCGATGACGCATCTGTGGTGGCACGCCGACGGGACGCCGGAGATCGACCCGTACGCCGCTGATCAGCGTGCCCTCGAAGCCGGTCGTGCCCGCGTCCTCGCGGCTGCCGACATCATCATCCCGGGGCACGGAGGGTCGTTCCGGGTCAAGCGGTAGGTCGTCGAGTGCCCGTCGCGTTGGAAGTCGCTGCCTGCCGCCGGAACCCTCCGTCCGACGCAGGCGTCGTGGCCGGGTCCGCCGACCACGACAACGGAGATCCCGATGCGCCTCCTCCTGTCTGCCGTTCTTGCCGTCACCCTGGCCGGCTGCGGCCCGTCTGGCGCCCCGACCACTGCCCCATCGGCGCCGCCTGCGAGCGATCCAGGAGCCGCCATCGATACCGACGCCCTCGTGGCCGGCGCGGCGGCCAAGGACGGCCAGATCGTCCGGGTGAAGGGCTTCTTCCTGGCAAGCGTCGGACGCGCCAGGTTGTGCTCGGTCGTCCTCGAGTCGTACCCGCCGCAGTGTGGCGGCGGCACCGTCGCGATCAGCGGCGAGGTACCGGCCGATGTCCTGGGTGCCCTCGAGAAGACCACGGACCCGGCGCTGGCCCAGGCGACCTGGGGCTGGGTCGAGGCGACCGGCACGTTCCACCTCGCCGGCGATGGTGGCGGGCCGACCATCGCCCTCAGTTCGATCCGGATCGCCGCGCCGTGATGTTCAGCCGAACGTAATCGATCACGGGCTCACCGAGCGAGTCCGCCACCGCGTGGACGAACGCATCGCGATCCCCAGCGGGCAGCCGCTCCACGTGGGCCCCGAGCACAACGGTCCGCAGGAACGTTTCGAACGGCTCGCCTGGCTCGAACCGGGTCGGCTCGTCGGACAGCCAGCATTCGATGTCCACATAGCCGGCCGCGTCGAGCCGGCGCGTCGTTGCCAGGGGCGTCTCGAAATGGACCGGGCCGGTCCACCCGTCGCCGATCGTCGCGAGCGCCGCCATGACCCTGGCGACGTTGCCGGCACCGCCGCACTGCGCGACGAGCCAGCCGCCTGGCCGCGTCACGGCCGCGAGGTTCGCGAACAGCGCGTCGTGGTCGCGCACCCAATGGAAGGTCGCCGTCGAGATCACGGCATCGACCTCGCCGTCGATCGGCAGCGGGCGCCCGAGGTCGGCGACGACGAACTCGATCCGATCGCCGAACCGGCCGAGTCGATCGCGGGCGGCGTCGATCATCGAGGCCGAGCCGTCGAGCGCCACCACCCTGCCGCGCGGGAGTCGTTCGGCAAGCAGCTCCGTGACCCGTCCGGAACCGCAGCCGGCGTCCAGCACCCGCTCGTGACCCTCGAGCGGCAACCGGTCGAGGACCGTCGTTCCCCAGCGGGTCTGCGGGTCGGCGATCCGGTCGTAGGTCCGGGCGTCCCAGTCGCGAAGCATCAGGCCGTGACCGGCTCGTCCGTGGCGTCGTCGTTCGTCGGGAGTGCGGTCGCACTCGTGCGCCGCGAGACGGCACCCTCGGACAGGCCGAACCACGACACCGCCGAGCCGATCGCGACGAGCCCGGCGGCGACGAACATCGCCAGATGGAAGGCCTCCACGGAGGCTCGCGCCGCGGCCACCACCTGTTCCGGCGTCGCCCCGGTGCGCGGCACGTTCAGCGGCGGAAACGCTGTCCGCACCATCTTCGCGGTGAGGTCCAGATCGGGGGCATGCGCCGACAGGCTCGCATAGAACGTCGCGCTGATCGCCACGAAGATGACCGCCCCGAGCAGCGGCTGCCCGACCCGTGCGATCGCGTTGTTGATCGCGGACCCGAGGCCCGAGTAACGAGCCGGGATCGAGCCCATCAGCGTGTTCGTGAGGGGCGCGACGACGCAGGCGATGCCGGTCCCGAAGATGAGGATGGCCGGGAGCACGTCAACCAGGTATCCGGCAGGCGGCACGAGCGACCCGAGCCGGTCGAGGCTGGCCCGCCACGGCTCTGACGTCGCCGGGAGCCGGGTGAACCAGAGCAATCCCGTGGCCATGAGCAGTGGCCCGAGGGTGAGGAAACGTCGGGCGCCCATCCGCCCGGCGATGGTGCCGATCCGGGTCGAGAGCGTGATCATGCAGAACGCGAAGGGCAGTACGGCGGCGCCGGCACCCAGCGCGCTGTACCCGAGCGGACCCTGCAGGACGATGCTGAGGTAGCTGAACATCACGTACAGCCCGCCCCAGATGAAGAACGTCGCGATGTTGATCGCAGAGAAGACCCGCGATCGGAAGAGACCCAGCGGAACGAGCGGATCGCGGCGCGTCGCCATGAGCGCCGGGAAGGCCACGAGGGCGATCGCCCCGATCGCGATGAACAGCCAGGCACTCGGGTCACGCCATTCACGCTCGCCGCCGCGGATCACGCCGAACGACAGCCCACCGACCGCGACCGCGGCGACGAACGAGCCGAGCCAGTCGAAGCTACGCCGGACGTCGAGGTCACGCGACTCGGCCATGTAGCGGCGGGTGATGAGCAGCGCCACGCCGAGCACGGGGACGTTGATCAGGAAGGCGATCCGCCACCCGATCGAATCGACGAGCAGCCCGCCGACCACCGGGCCGACGAGCGCCAACGCCGACGTCGCCGCGGTCCAGATCCCGAACGCACGACCGCGCTCGGCATCGTCGAACGTCTGGGTGATGATCGAGAGGGCGCCTGGGACCATCAGCGCGCCCGCGGCGCCCTGCAACAGGCGGAAGACGACGAGCGCCTCCAGCGATGGGGCGAGGCCGCACAGGCCGGAGGTGATCGCGAAGCCCGCCAGGCCGATGCCGTAGACGCGTCGCCGTCCGTACCGATCCGACAACGCACCGGCGAGGATCAGCAGCGCCGCAAGCACCGCAAGGTAGCCGCTGACCACGTACGTCTGACCCTCGAGGACGCCGACGATCGAGGCCGGCAACTCGCGGCCGATCCGTGGCAGCGCCACGTTCACGATGGTGCCGTCGAGGAAGACCGCGCCCGATCCGATGACCGTCGCGAGGAGGGTCCATCGTTGCCTCGGCGTCATGTCGGCAGTGTCGCAGATAGACTCTCGGGCGATGCCCGGACCCGTGGCGCTCGTGGGCGCCGGTGAGTTCCTCCCGTCGATGGCCGACTTCGACGCCAACCTGCTCGCCGCGACCGGGCGCAAGCGGCCCCGTGTGGCCGTCGTCCCGACCGCCTCCTACCCCGACGGCGAGGCCGTGTTCCAGCGCTGGGCGGCGATTGGCGTCGCACACTTCACGGGACTCGGTGCCGAGGTCGAACCCGTGCTGGTACGGGATCGCGCCGGGGCGGACGACGCGGCCGCCGTACAGGCCCTCGGCGAGGCTGATCTCGTCTACCTGTCGGGCGGGAAGCCCTCGCACCTCCTCGCCGCGCTTGATGGCAGCGAAGTCGGGCGAGCATTGACCGCCGCCCACCAGCGCGGCGCGGCGCTCGTCGGCTGCTCGGCCGGCGCGATGGCCCTCGCCGGCTTCTCGTTCGATTTCCGGATGCGATTGATGCCATTCCCGCTCCGCTGGGGGAGCGGGCTCGGGTTCGCCCCCGGACTATCCGTGGTGCCGCACTACGACACGTGGCCCGAGCCATTCTCGGCGCTCATCGCGTTCCAGGCGCCGCGCGGCTCGGTCGTCGTCGGGATCGACGAGGACACGGCCGTCGTGGGCCAGGACGGGGGCTGGCAGGTCCACGGCGCGTCGCGCGTCACGCTCTGGCGGGGCCGCCGCCGCGAGCGGTTCCGCGCCGGCGAGGTGTTCCGGATCTAGGGCCCTCATTCCGACGTCACGAGGAAGGGACGCGAACGCGACTCGCACGCCCGTTTCCGAGCCGAAGCAAGCGATCTCGCAGCCCTGGGCCCAGATCCGCGACTCTCAGGCACGCAATGCCAGCGAGGGCGTCCCGAACCTCATGTTTGACACGAAAACGCGACGGTCAGTCACGCGTACCTGCGACCGGACCCAATCGCCGGGCCGACGCCTCCGACGCCGGGCCCACGCCCCAACGACCGGCAACGTCCTCAGTCGGGGCGCACGGTCCGGAAGCAGTCCGAGCAGTACACGGGTCGATCCATCCGCGGTCGGAACGGGACCTGCGCCTGGTTCCCGCACGAGGAGCAGACGACCGCGAAGTACTCGCGATCCGGGCGGTCGACGCTGCGCTCGTAGCCGCGCGGCCCGCCGATATCGCGAACGTCGTAGCCGCCCTCGCGCGCAGCTCGCCGGCTGGCGCGGCAGCTGGTGCACCGCTTCGGGTCAGAGGCGAATCCCTTCTGGGCGTAGTACTCCTGATCGGCGGCCGAATGGATGAAATCGACGCCACAGTCGACGCAGTTGAGGGTCCGATCAGCGTAGGTCACGATGCTCCTCCGGGGCGCGATGGTCGGCGGGGTGCGCCTGCGGAGGGCGGCCACATCGGCGGTCGGGAAAGCGAGGTCGGCGGGAGAAGCCGGGCCCCAGCGACCCAGGTGCCGATGTGGAATCCCTGCTTGCGGGGCGCACCGGTTCGTAGTTGCGGCGCAGGATACAACGCGATTCCGAATCCGACATTCCAGCGCCATCGAGGGCGATAGCAGCCCGTGTCAGTCGCCGACCCCCGGTTCGGGACTGGCAGCCGTGACAATCGACCTGTCACAATGGCGTGCGAGGATCCGGGCTGGCGAGCGGGGAGTCATGGGGGCGCCTCGCTCGCACCGAAACCCTCCCATGGGGAGCGCCGGATCGATCGCTTGATCACCTGATCGCCCGATCGCCGACCACTGGGAGGCCAGACCCGACCGGATGCTACGGATCATCCACACCGCGGACGTCCATCTCGGCGCGCGCCATGACGACCTCGGTGAGCAGGCGAGCGCCCAGCGCGAGCGCCAGTTCAGCGCCTTCGTCGCGACCGTCGACCTGGCGATCGCCGAGAAGGTGGACCTGTTCCTCGTCGCCGGCGACCTCTTCGACAGCAACGTGCAACCGCGCCGCTCGGTGGAGCGCGTCGCGGCCCAGCTCAAGCGGCTGATCGCGGCGAAGATCCGCACCGTCATCGTCCCTGGTACCCACGACTGTTACGACCGCGCATCGATCTACCGGGCCAATGACGTGAAGGGCCTCGCCGGCAGCACCCGCGACGACGACTGGGTGACGGTGCTGACCCCGGCGGTGTCGAACATCTACCTCCCGGCCTGCGACGCCGTCGTCCACGGCCCGGTCTTCCCCACGAAGAAGGCGCCGTACAGCCCGCTGCGGGACCTCCCCGCCGACGTGACGAGCGCCCGCGCGGACGCGACCTGGCAGATCGGCGTGGTCCACGGCTCGGTGGCGATCCCCGGCAAGACGGACCGTGACGACGTCGTCGTCACGACCGCCGAGATCGGCGCGACCGGTCTGGACTACCTGGCCCTCGGCCACTGGCATTCGGCGCAGCAGTCGAGAGCGGGCGGGGTGACGTACGCGTACGCCGGAGCGCCCGAGCCCGTGGCCCTCAACCAGGATCGGGCGGGCAAGGTCCTGCTCGTCACCCTGGACGCCACCGCGACCGGTCGCAGCGTCAGCGTCCAGGAGCGACAGGTGGGGAAGACCCGCTTCGAGAAGATCGATCTCGACGCGACCCGCATAGCGTCCCAGCCCGCGCTCATCGAAGGCCTGCGCCGCAGGGCCGATCCGGACCTCGTTCTCGATGCCCGGATCGTGGGGGTCCGGCCGGACGAGCTCGACCTCCACCTCGACGAGATCGAGGCCGCCCTGGCCCCGGCATTCCTCAAGGTGCGGGTCCGCGACCGAAGCGCGCCGGCATTGACCGAAGGCCTACTCCCGTCGCCGGACACGATCGCCGGCGCGTTCATCCGCGACATGGAGGCCCGGATCGCCGAGCTCGAGGCCGGGCAGGGTGCCAACGGGTCCTCGGCCGCCACCGCTGCAGAGGCGTCCGAGCTGCGCGACGCCCTGCGCCTGGGTCGCCTGCTGCTGGCGGGACACGAGGTCTCGCTGTGAGGATCCGCCGACTCCAGGTCAAGGACCTGCGGCGATACCGCGAACTCGACATCGACCTGGCGCCAGGCGTCACCGTGATCCGCGGTCCGAACGAGGCCGGCAAGAGCACGATCCAGCGCGCCATCGAGCTCGCTCTGACCCGCCGCGTCACCAGCAACGCCGGTGACCTGGAAGCCCTCCGGCCATGGGACGCGTCGTCCGACGCGGACGCCCGGCCGTGGATCGCGATCGAGTTCAAGCAGGAAGAGGAGGATGGTCGGGTCGCGACGGGGACGCTGGAGAAGGCCTTCGCCGGCCAGAAGGGCACCGTCGACCTCGTTTACGACGGCCAGCGGGTCACCGATCCGACGCTCGCCGACCAGGTCCTGGCCGAGTTGTCGGGCATCCCCACCGAGCCGTTCTTCCGCTCGACGGCCTCGGTCCGCCACCATGAGCTGAGTGACCTCGCGCGCGACGAAGCGGCGCTTCGCGATCGACTCCAGGCCAGTATCAGCGGCGCCGACCGCGGGACCGGTCGGGCCAAGAAGAAGCTCGAACGCGCCCTGCGCGAGCTCGCGACGAAGGGTGAGAAGAATCCGGGGCTCCTCAAGGTCGCGGAAGCGACCGTCGCCTCGACGGCGCTGGCGGTGGAACAGGGTGAGCTCAGCCTCGCCCAGCTCGAGCGGGACCGGGACACGCTGTCGGGTACCCGCGAACGTCGCGCCGCCGCAGAACGGAGTCTTGCCGAGCAGCGCAGCCTGCTCGAGAAGGCCCGCCAGGCCGAGCGGTTCGAAGCCGAACGCACCGCCGCCCGCGAGCGGTATGAGCGGTTCCGCGAGGCGGTCGAGGTCGCGACCGAGCTCGACGAGCTCGCCCAGACGCATCCCTCACCGAACCCGCTGCCGGTGATCCGTCAGGCCGTCGAGCGATTGCGTTCGCTCGACACCCGGATGCGCGAGCTCAAGGCGGCCCTGGCCGGCGAGATCGACGTGCAGTTCGAGGTCGCGCCCGAGGCCACCTGGCGGCCGTTGTCGCGCATCGGGATCCTGGCCGTGATCCTCGGCGTGCTCGCGACCGGCGCGACATTCGCCGTGAACACGCTCGGTGTCATGAACCTCGGAACCGTTCCGCTGTACCTGGGCGGTGCAGTCGCTGGCATCGGGCTGATCCTGACCGTCGTCGGGATTTGGCTCCGTCGGAGCTCCCGGCTTCAGGCGGAGATGCGCGACATCGAGATCGACCGTCGGCTCCGCGGTCGATCGGAGATGGAGGCCGAGCTCCACCAGGCGGAGGCGGACACCGAACAACAGCTCGGTTCGCTCGGACTGGAAGACCTCGACGCGGCCGAGGACCTGCTCGCCAAGGAGGAGGCGCACGTCGCCCGGATGGAGCAGCTGACGGCCCAGCTCGACGGCCTCGTCGGCAAGGAGCCGCGCGAGACGCTGGCGAAGATGCGTGACGAGGCGGCACTCGAGATCGAACAGAAGACGAGTGCGCTCGAAGGGCTCGGCCCGATCGCCAAGGAGCCGCGCGCGCGGGAGCGGCTCGAGGTCGAAGTCCGCGACCACGAAACCGCCCTCGATCGGGCGCGTGACGACGAGGCGAACGCCCGCGCCCGGGTCGAGAACAACAACGTCGATGCGGAGCAGGTCGCAACCGAGAGCGAACGGCTTGCGGTGTGGCGGGAGCAGCTCTTGGTCCTGCGGCGCCGCCACCGCGTGCTCGAGACCACGCTCCGTGCGATCGAGCGTGCCGAGACGGCGACGATGAAGACCGCGACCCGCTATCTCGAGGGGCACATGGTGCGCGACGTCGCGACCGTGACCGGCGGGCGCTACCGGCGGGTCCGCGTCGACGACAAGTCGCTCGACATCGAGGTCCATGCGCCGGAGCGCGGCGACTGGGTGCCCGTCAACGCGTTGAGCCAGGGCACGCTCGACTTGGTCTATCTCGCCGCGCGGCTGGGACTCGTGCGCCTCGTGACCGGCGACCGGCGGCCGCCACTGGTCTTCGACGACCCCTTCGTGACGCTCGACGACGAGCGGGCCATGCGCGCGCTCGCGCTTCTCAAACGCGTCGCCGACGACTTCCAGATCATCTACCTCACGACGTCGGATCGGTACGACGGCGCCGCAGATTCGGTCGTCGAACTGCCCGGCCCGATCACCGTCGACGACGGCGTCGACGACCCGTCCCTCGTCCCGATCGAGACGACGAGCGGAGCCAGGGCCTGATCGAAGGCCTGTCCTCGGCGACCCTGACGGTGGTGTTGGGGCTTGCCGCCGCGCTGGTCTGGGGTGCCGGCGACTTCGGCGGCGGCGTCACGAGTCGGCGGTCGCCGGTTTACGGCGTGGTCCTGGTCTCGCAGGTCACCGGGATGGTCCTGAGCGGCTCGATCGCGCTTGCGCTCGGTGAGGGCATCCCGGCCGGCCGGGATCTCGTGATCTGTTTCATCGCCGCGGCGCTCGGTGCGGTCGGCATCTCCATGCTGTATCGCGGGCTCGCGATCGGGCGGATGGGGATCGTCGCGCCGGTCACCGGCGTCCTCGCCGCAGTGATCCCGGTCGTCGCCGGCTTCGCCACGGAAGGCGTGCCGGGACCGGTCGTCGTGACCGGCATCGTCATCGCGGTCATCGCGGTCGTGCTCGTGTCGCGCGTCGCCGAAACGGGCGGCCGCGAGGGATTGCCGGAGGCCCTCATCGCCGGCACGACGATCGGCCTGTTCGGGGTGGCGATCGCGCAGCTGAGCGAAGGCAACGTGTTCAGCGCCCTCACGGTCATCCGCCTGGCGCAGGGGGTGTTCGTCGCCGGCGCCGTGCTCGTGATGCGTGCCGCGTGGCGGCCCGGTGCGTCGGTCCTCCCCGCCCTCGTCGCGATCGGCCTGCTCGACACGGCCGGCAATGCCTTCTACCTGCTTGCGGTCCAGACCGGCCAGCTGGCGATCGCCTCGGTCCTCTCGGCGATGTATCCGGTCGCGACGGTCGTGCTGGCGATGGTCGTGCTGCGCGAACCGCTCACGCGCGACCACACTGTCGGCATCGTGCTGGCCGGTATCGCCATCGCGCTCATCGGCGCAGGCGGCGGCTAGCTCAACGGTCGTCGCCGGCGACGCTGGTCGCTGCACGCTGGCGCACGATTGACAGGCCTGCGGCTCCCTCCTGGCTACTGAGGACCACGACCGGGTCGAAACCCTCGAGCTCAAGACGGCCGAGATCGACCGTCGCTCGAATGGCGGCCAGGTGGTGGTCGATCACATCCGCGTCGACGATCCGCGTTCGTCCAGCGTTCTGGGCACGGACGACATCGGGCGGCAGGTCCAGGACGATCGCGACCAGCGGGAACCCGAACGCCGTCGCCCGCCGGACGATCGGCCGTCGGTGGGCGGCCACGGTGTTCGTGGCGTCGACCACGGTGAGCTGCCCACTCGCGAGGCGGCGATCCAGCGTCCGATGGAGGATGCGGAACGCGACGGCCGAGGCACGCTGGTCGGCCTCGTCACCGGCGACGACCGCGCGCAGCGCGTCTGACGACACGATCTCGTCGGCCGCAAACAGGCGCGCAGCGAGCGTCGACTTGCCCGAGCCGGCGGCACCGACGAGCAGCACGAGGGAGGGGTCGGGGACGATCAAGGGCGCCATCGGCACCCGTCACTCTACGGGCGCCAGCAGGCGCCGATCGGGGACTTGGCCCTTACGAGGCCGTGGTCATGTGGTCGAGACCCGCCGGACCTCGTACCCGCCGCCCTCGGCAGCGCGGACCTCATAGCTGGGCTGGTCGTAGACGGTGGGCCCGCGCTGGGCGTACCCATCGGTCAGACGGAAGCGCGAGCCGTGCCACGGGCACTGGATGCAGCCGTCGACGAGCGTGCCCTCGCTCAACGGACCGCCGGCGTGGGCACACACGTGGTGCAGGGCGTGGACGGTGTCGCCGATGCGCACGACCATCAGGTCGTTGCTGCCGGCGCGCATCTTCGTCGGGGTGGCCTCGGGCAGGGTGCGCAGGTCGGCGACCGCACCCGTGTCGAGGGCGACCCATTTCGTGCCCGGACCCCGGAACGCGTGCCGGTTGACCATGTTGCCGAAGACGTACGCCACGTCGCCGCCGACGAACGCCCCGATCGTGATGAGCACGAAGCCGATGATCGAGAGGGCGATCGGCGCGGTCCGGTCGATGGGCGCGCCGGCCCGCATCACCGCCGACACGATCAGGATCACGAGCGTGACGACCATGATCGAGGCATGGAGGGTGGCCCGCGTCAGTGCCATGCCGCTGGTATCGCTGTAATCGGCCAGGCCGGACAGCGCCGACAGCACCATGAAGATGATCGTGCCGACGAGCACGATGTCGGCAGCCGCGGGCTGGTCGACGACGTCAAGGACGACCACGCCGAGCAGCAGGCCGATCGGAATGTCGGTCGACGCGGCGTGGAGCGGATGGCCGAGCCAGCGCCCGTTGAGCAGGTCCTTGATGGGGTAGATCGGCCGGAACAGGGCCGTCGCCCACCGTCGATTGAATTCCCCGAACGGCCGGGCCCAGCCGTCGTGCATGGCCACGAGTCGGGCAAACAGGTGTGCCATCGACCACCTCCGTCAGCTAAATCTACGTCGCGATCGGGTTGCGCGGATGTTGCAGTCGGGGTCATCCACATCCCATCCACATCCGGTGGAAAGTCGGGGATAAGCCAGCCCCATTTCCCGTGAAGTTCGTGGATAAGGCTGTTGTGGGGTCATGGGCTCGGCCAGTACATTTCGTCCTGCCCGAAGGGGCAGGTGCGAACCGCCAGACCGTAACGGGGAGCGATCTCCGGGACGGTCCCGGGAACCGGGTTCGATGGTCGCAAGGCCACCGAATGAGGATCCCGGGGCGGAGCGCAGTGACTCCGGACTTGTTCGGAGCCGCTGCGAGCCGATTGGCCGGTCCTCCCACCAGTTCCTTCGGGCGCTTCGTTGTGCGCGGACCCGTGCGTTGTGCCAGTCGGCGCCCCGATAGGGGCATGTCAGCCGTGGGCACACGAATCCCACGAACGTGCACGATCCGATCGCAGAACCGACACGAATCGTCGATTTCGGCAGTCGGTCACGCTCGTTCGTTGCAAATGTGTGCCTCAGGCTGACATCGCCCACCGACAGGCGCAGCTGGCGCGTGGCGTCTCGCTCGTGTGTGACAGCGACGCTGGTTGGTGCGGCCACCGGTCCAACGTCGACGACCATCTCGGCTAGGCTCCGGCCGTGATCGACGAGGCACCGCCCGACCTGGTGGGGTCACCCGACGCCCCACCGAGCACGCCGTACCGGCAGACCATGCGGCCTTCCCAGGACTGGCGCCTGCTCCTCGCGGTCTTCTGGTTGACCTCCATGGTCGAAGCACTCGGCGTCAGCCAGATCTTCGCCCTGGTCCCGAGCTATCTGCGGGAGATGGGCGTGCCGCAGGAGGATCGACTCGCGTTCGTCGGCCTCTTCACCGCCCTGATCTTCGTGGTCGGGATGCCGCTCGTTCCGTTGTGGGGGGTCTGGGCCGACAAGTACAGCCGCAAGGCAGTGATCGTCCGCAGCTCGCTCGTCGAGGCCGTCGTTTTCGCCGGCGTGGCCCTGTCCAGGGAGCCCTGGCAGCTCGCGCTGAGCATGCTCCTGATCGGTTTCCAGCTCGGGAACACGGGCGTGATGCTCGCCGGTATCCGTGATGTCAGCCCGCGCGAGCGGCTGGGTACCGTCATGGCCGTCTTCGGTGCGTCGACCGCCGTCGGTTTCGCGCTCGGTCCGGCCCTGGCCGGCCTCCTCATCGACGGTCTCGGCTGGTCTCTCGCTGGTGTGTTCTGGCTCTCCTCCGCGCTCTCAGTCGGGACCGCGATGCTGGTGACCTTCGGGTCGCGCGAGGTTCGGCCGCAAGTCGTGCCACAGGGCGGGGTCGTGACTCTCGCCTTCGGGGCGATCCGGGGCGTGTTGAGCGACCCATTGGTTCGACGGATCTTCCTGATCTTCGGCGTCGCGTTCCTCGCCAATCAGATGAGCCGGCCGTACGTGCCGGTCGTCGTCGAAGGTCTCGCCGGCACCGGGCCCGGCCTGGCGTCGGCGATCGGCCTCGTCATGGGTACGGCCGCGCTGGTCGGCGGCCTGATCGCCCCCCTCGGCGGCTGGTTCGGCGACCGGTTCGGCTTCCGCAACGTCCTGGTCGCGGCGCTCGCCGGCGGTGGTGTGGTGCTCGCCTTGATGCCCTTCGTCCCGACCGTCGCAACACTGGCCGGGCTCGCCGTGGTCTTTGCGGC
>JBIOWA010000215.1:0-55360 GCA_044868045.1 Candidatus Limnocylindrales bacterium | reverse complement strand
CTTGCACGAGACGTTGTCGAGCGCTCCGAACGGCCGAATCAGGTCGGCCCATGGCTGGATGACGCGGTCCTTGATGGACGGCTTGGCGAGGTGGTCGATCACGAAGCGCAGGTTCGGGATCTGACGCACGACCTCGATGGCAGCGGGGAGCTCGCGCGAGCGGACCAGCAGGTCGTACGTGAGCCCCGCGTCCCGCACGGCACGGAGCCCGCGCCCGACGTCGTTGCGCAGCAGCCATGCCGGGTTTGGCTCGTCGTGCACCTGGTGCCGGATCCCGACCAGCCGGTCGCCGCCGGGACCGTCCCGAAGCTCGGCGAGCACGTCGGCGACCCTCGGGTCGGTCAGGTCGGCCCAACCAACGACGCCCCGGATGAACGGCGTGGCGGCGGCCGTGGCCAGGAAGTCGTGTGTCTCGTCGAGGCTTGAGCGGGTCTGGACGAGCACGGTCGCCTCGACCCCGGCGGCCGCGATGAGCGGCGCGAGATCATCGGGCGTGAAGGCACGACGGATCGCGGCGAGTTCCTCGGTGAGCCACGGATAATCCGCGCGGGCCGGGTCCCAGAAGTGGTGGTGCGCATCGACGGTCACGAGACAGGCACCGGCGCATCCGATGCGATGAGGCCCTCGTCGCGCAGCTCCGACCAGAGGTCGGCCGGGATCGCGTGTCCCAGCAGGGCCGGGTACTCGTCGAGATGGTCGATCGAGCGGACGCCGGCGACGAGCGACGCGACCGCCGGATGGGCCATCGGGAACTGCATCGCGGCCGCCCGGAGCGGGATGTCGTGGCGGGCACAGACCTCACCGATACGTCGGGCCCGCTCGATCACGTCGGCTGGCGCCGGCGCGTAGTCGAAGCGAGCACCGCCACGTGGGTCGGCCAGGACCCCGCTGTTCATGACCCCGCCGACGAGGACCGACACGCCGCGTTCCAGACACGCCGGCAGCAGGTCGTGCAGCCCCGACTGGTCGAGCAGCGTGTAGCGGCCTGCCACCAGGACGACGTCCATCGTCGTCTCACGCACGAACCTGGTTAGCATCGCCGACTGGTTCATCCCCGCGCCGACCGCCCGGATGACACCCTCGGCACGGAGCCGCTCGAGCGCCGGCCACGCTCCGTCGATGGCCTCCGCCCAATGCTCATCCGGGTCATGGATGAGGGCTATATCGATCCGCTCGAGCCCGAGCCGCCCAAGGCTCTCCTCGAGCGACCGGCGCACGCCGTCGGCGCTGTAGTCGAACACCATCCGCACCGGTGCTCGAACGACGTAATACGCGTCCTCGCGGCCGTCGAGCAGCTGGCGATCGATGTCGGCGCCCGGCTGGATGGCCGACGCATCCCGGACGAGCCGCCCGACCTTGGTCGAGAGGACGAATCCGTCACGCGACCGGCCGGCAAGGGCCTGCCCGATCCGCCGCTCGGAGGCCCCAAAGCCGTACAGCGGTGCGGTGTCGAAATAGCGCACGCCGAGGGACCAGGCGTGGCGCACCGTGGCGACGGCATCGTCGTCCTCGACCCACTTGAAGAGCCCGCCGATCGATGCGCCACCGAAGGCGAGGCGCGTGACCTCGAGGCCCGTCCGACCGAGGGGGACACGTTCGGCGTGGTCGATCGTCATGGGGCTCCGGCTGCTGCGGTACGGTTGACGCGGTTCCGAGGGTATCGTATCGTCCAGTCCTCGGTCCAACGGCCAGAATGCTGAACACCAGCTTGGAGTTCCAGTGCGTCTGATCTCGGTCGGGTCCCCTGCCGGCGAGCGCCTGGGTGTGCTCGGAAACGGTCATTGGGTGCCGGCTGCAGAACTCCTGAGCGCCGGCCCGACCACGATCGATGACCTGCTCCACGGGGACCCGGTCGACGTCGACGCCCTGCGCATCGCAGCTTCGCACGCCAAGATCGCCGAGGTTGGCCAGCCACTCGGGGCAGCGGACCTTCTGGCCCCCGTGCCAAGGCCCGGGAAGGTCATCGCGATCGGGCGCAACTACCGGGAGCATGCCGCCGAGGAGGGTGCCGAACCCCCGCCGGCACCGCTGATCTTCGCGAAGTGGCCGAGCGCCGTCGTCGGTCACGGCGCCGACATCCGCTGGGACCCTGCTCTGACGACCCAGGTCGACTACGAGGCGGAGCTGGGCGTCGTGATCGGCCGTCGCGCTCGGCGGGTATCCAGGGCGGACGCGCTCGACCACGTGCTCGGATATACCTGCCTGAACGACGTTTCCGCGCGCGACCTCCAGTTCGGCGACGGGCAGTGGGTCCGCGGTAAATCGCTCGACACGTTCTGCCCGATGGGCCCGGCGATCGTCACCGCCGACGAGGTTAGCGATCCCCAGGGACTGGCGATCCGCTGCCTGGTCAACGACGAGGTTCTTCAGGAGTCGAATACCTCCGAGATGTTCTTCACCGTGGCCGAGATCGTCAGTCATTGCTCCCAGGCCTTCACGCTCGATCCGGGGGACGTCATCGCGACCGGCACGCCTTCCGGCGTCGGTGCGTTCCGGTCGCCGCCACGCTTCCTCGGCAACGGTGACCGCGTGGTCGTCGAGATCGATGGGGTCGGTCGACTGGAGAACGTCTGTCGGTTCGACAGCGTCGAGGTCTCGGCATGAGCTCCCGGGAGGAACGGTTCCTCGTCACCGGCGCACTCGGGTGTATCGGTGCATGGACGGTCCGGGCCTTGGTCCGGGAGGGGACCCCGGTCGTCGGCTTCGACCTCGGGCGCGACTCACGGCGACTCGCGCTGATCATGACCCCGGACGAGCTGGCGCAGGTCCGGCTCGTGGAGGGCGACATTACGGACCTGGCCTCCATCGAACGCGCGTTCGAGGAGCACGACATCACCAACGTCATCCACCTGGCTGCCCTCCAGGTGCCCTTCTGCCGGGCGGATCCACCGCTCGGCGCGCAGGTGAACGTCACCGGGACCGTCAACGTGTTCGAGGCCGTTCGGCGGCAGGGTCGGGTGGCGACGCCGGTCGTGTACACGGGCTCCATCGGCATGTTCTCGCCCAGTGACGCCGACCCAGCGACCGGGAGGCTGGAGGAGGATGCGATCGCCCGCCCCGGCAACCACTACGGTGTCTATAAGCTCGCGAACGAAGGGAATGCCAAGATCTATTGGGCGGACACGGGCGTCGCGAGCGTCGGTATCCGGCCGATGACCGTCTACGGTGCCGGGCGGGACCAGGGCATGACAAGCAGCCCGACGGCGGCCATCGCGGCGGCGGTGCTCGGCGTACCGTTCGAGATCAGTTTCGGCGGCAGCACGCTCTTCCAGTACGCCGAGGACGTCGCCCGAACCTTGATTCTCGCCAGCCGCAGCCAGGCCCGCGACGCACGCGTCTTCAATCTGGGCGGCAGCCGTGTCGCGCTCGAGGATTGGGTCGCCGCGATCGACGCGGCCGTCCCGGGCGCAGCCACTTTGCTGTCGCTCGCCCCGACCGAGCTGCCGTTCCCATCGGACATCGCCCACGACCGGGTCGCGGAGCTGGGGGCGGTGCCAGTCACCCCGTACCGCGATGCGATCGCCGCCACTGCAGATATCTACCGGGGACTCGCGGCCGAGGGCCGCCTCATGGCAGCGGAACACGGCGTCGTCGCGGCCCAGACTCCCTCGGCGTCACCGACTGCCTGATCTCGCCTCGTGCCCGTCTCCGCCGATCCCGTCGACGGCCTCGCCGTTCCGGTCACGCCCCTCCAGACCTGGACGGCGAGGCTCGTCGAACACCTCGACGTCCCGTTTCCCGTGACCCTTCCGTCGTGACGGAACAGGCCGACATCATCATCGTCGGCGGCGGCATCCTCGGCCTGGCGACGGCGTATCGGCTGCTGGAAGCTCGACCCGAGCTGCGGTTGACCGTCCTCGAGAAGGAGCACGAGCTGGCGACCCACCAGACCGGGCACAACAGCGGCGTCCTCCATGCCGGCCTGTATTACGCGCTGGGCTCGTTGAAGGCGCGCCTGTGCCGCGAGGGCAAGGCCGCGATCGAGGCGTTCGCCGAGGTGCACGACATCCCGTTCGAGCGATGCGGCAAGCTCGTCGTCGCGGTCGATGAGCGCGAGTTGTCGCGTCTCGAGGCATTACGCGTGCGGGCCGCGGAGAACGGTGTCCCGGGCCTCGAGGAGGTCGACGCCGCGCGCATTCGCGAGATCGAACCGCATGTCGCCGGCATCCGTGGGTTGTGGAGCCCGACGACCGGGATCATCGACTTCCGGCGCGTCGCCCTGGCCCTGGCGGACGAGGTCGCGGCACGTGGCGGTGCGATCGTCACGAGCTGCCGCGTCAGCGGCATGTCGATCGGATCGAACGAGGTGGTCGTGACCGCGGCGACCGCGGAGCCACGAACCGCCCGCCTCGTGGTGGTCTGCGGCGGGCTCCAGGCGGATCAGCTCGCCGGCATGACCGGCGACGACCCGGATCCGCGGATCGTCCCGTTCCGCGGCGACTACTACACGCTCGAGCCGTCCGCCGGCCACCTCGTCCGTGGCCTCGTCTACCCGGTCCCCGATCCGCGGTTCCCGTTCCTCGGCGTCCATTTCACGAAGCGCATCGATGGCGCGGTCTGGGCGGGCCCGAACGCCGTCCTGGCCTTCGCGCGTGAGGGATATCGGCGACGGGACGTCCGGCCCCGCGAGCTTCTCGCCACGCTCGCGTTCCGTGGGTTCCAGCGGTTGGCCGCCAAGTACCTGCGCACGGGCCTCGCCGAGATGTGGCGCGACTGGTGGAAATCGGCGTTCGTCGCCGAACTGCGGCGGTACGTCCCGGAGATCCGTGCCGACGACCTGCGGTTCGGTCCGTCCGGGGTACGCGCGCAGGCCCTCGCGTCAGACGGGACGCTCCTTGACGACTTCAAGCTCACGGGCAGT
The DNA here is from genome assembly GCA_044868045.1 of Candidatus Limnocylindrales bacterium. Taxonomy (GTDB): domain Bacteria; phylum Chloroflexota; class Limnocylindria; order Limnocylindrales; family CSP1-4; genus SPCO01. Next base: position 50,499 of record JBIOWA010000215.1, on the reverse strand, counting down.
CGACGCGTCATGCACGTCAGGAATGCCCCATCACCTGCAGCGACGAGCTCGCTTGCCATCGGCTCACATCTGGCCGAGATGGCGATCGCCCGGCTGGACGAGGCTTAGCAGCGTTTGCGAGGCGCACTCAGACGACCTGCCTCCCAGCCACGGCGTTCCGGCCGCATAAGGCGTACATCAGTTCGACTTGCACCTCCCATCCGTCAGCGCTCTTCTCCCTTCGGTTCATTCTCTCCACTGGATGTCAGCGCGCCCAACCCAGCGTTCGCTCAAAGATTGGACAAGCTCCGGGGCGAGGACGCTCAGGGTTAGTGACGGGGGGTGACGACCCGGCGCGAGCGTCGCTCGACGGCTCGCACGATCGCGCCGGCAGCGTGTTCAACTGGGACGGGCTCGCGCGTCCGCTTCGGCATCCTCGCCATGATGGGTGCCGTCGCGGGGTGCCCGACTGACCGCCGGGCGGTCTCGGTATCCACATAACCGAAGTAGATGGTGCCCACCGCAGTGCCATGCGACCGCAGCTCGAGGCGAAGGGTCTTGGCGAAGGCGACTACCCCCGCCTTTGCCGCGTTGTATGCGGCGTTGAACGATCCGGGCGTGACGCCCGAGATCGAGGTCACGACAGCAACGTAGCCTCGATTGCGGATGACCTCGGGCATGGAGGCGCGGACGGTCCGCCATACACCGAGCAGGTCGACCTCAATCACGCGCTCGACATCGGCCGCAGGCATCGCCACGACCGTTCCGAGGATCTCGATGCCGGCGTTAGCGAGCACGACGTCGAGCCGGCCGAACGCGCCGATCGTCGCCGCAACAGCGTTCTCCATTGAGTCTAGGTCCGTCATGTCGGCCGCAACCGCCAACGCGTTCGGTCCGAACTCGGCCGCGAGGTTATCGATGCCCGCCCGCTCGACGTCCACCAACGCCACGCGATGGCCGCGAGCGACGAGTGCGCAGGAGGTAGCCGTCCCGATCCCACCTTTTGTATCGGCCCTCTGAGCACGGTAGCACTGCGCATAGCGCGGGAGCCTTACGAAACAGCCGCTCTATCGCTGAGTTTGTCGGCGCCGATCAAGAATTAGCCTATGACTCTGGCGACGCGGGGAGAACGCGGACTGCGAGGCGGATCGCAAGAGCGACGATCGCCATCTGGCTTTGAGCGTGGGTTTGCCGCGCCAGGAAGCTGAGACGAACGGCGTCGCGATTGGCCCCTCCGGAGCTTCCCCGCAACTGCGCGCCAACGGGTTGACCCTTGAGAAACGGCGTTGCGCATGGACACCACCTGCGTCCCGCCCGGTTGACGCGATGCACCACCAGCAGGATATTTGGGCCAACGGCCGCATTCGAGACGTGACGTGTGCCGAAAGACCGAGTCCTAGGCGCCTGCCGCGGGGGAGTACGGCACCCGAACCGGCCCTAGGAACCTCCGCCGCGCCTCCCTGTTGAGGAGGACGTATGGCAGCTGCTCTAGTTCTTCGGCGGATAGCACCGCTCCTGCTAGCGACGAGCCTCATGACGCTCGCACCGTCGGCAGCCGCATCGACTGGACCCGCAGTTCGCGGTGGCGGCGTCGTCGACGGACCGCTTGGGACGACGTCACAACTCGCGTTCACGGCCACCAGTTCAGGTGGCTCGTTTCTATGCGTGATGGCCGGGCGGTCCGGCGGGTTCCCCTTCGGACCGTGGGCGAACGTCCAGCAGATGCTGGTGCAAGGTCGAGTGACGCCGGGGTCGCTCAGCGTTAGCGGCGGTGTCGCGACCTTCCGAGGCTCGGCCACCATTCACGTTATCGGTACCACGTCCACCGGCCGCTTGGCCGTGACGGTGCCCGATGTTCCCTTCGTGTCGACCCAAAGCGCCGGAGGCGCCGGCGTCGCCTGGCATCTCCTCGAGGTGCCAGGTGTCGGCGCGTTCGGCCCGGCAACAATGAAGACGGGCCACATCACGATCTGGCCGTGACAGTCATTCGCGCTCCACGCGTTTGCCTCCGCCAACCGGATTGGAAGGAACGGAAATGAGAATCAAGAAGCTTGGACTCCTGGCTTTGCCTGTTGTGGGGCTCGCCGTTGTCCTGCCATTTTCAGCTGCTGCCGGCGGTGCTCAGCATGTTCGGTGGGACATCGTCCACGTGTCGCCCATCCCCATCGCCCCACCCCCGCCTGTCACCTTTGACCCCGGCGGTGTGGCCTCGGCCACGGCACCTGACGGCGAGACGATCACGCTTACGGGATCCGGCACGTTCGTGGCACCAAGTGGCAGCGACGGGGGCTCCGGTGCAGTGACCGGAGGAGGCACGTGGACGACCTCCACTGGGGGAAGCGGCACCTACGAGGTCAAGGAGCTGGTCGCCTGGGAATTCGCCAGTGCCCAGACCCTCCTCATCGGGGGCTTCCCGGTCACTGACAATACGGGTGATACAACAGAACGAGCCAACGGGGTTGCTGTTCTGAGGATCGAGTTCTCGGACGGGCAATCGGGTGTCCTCACCGTGGGTTGTCACGGACCAGGCGCGCCTCCAGGCATCTTCGAGGGCATTGCGACCACGAAGGGCTACAAGACGTATTACAACGTCCCGGCGCCGCTCGCAGACGTTGACGCAGGCCGCACGCTCTTCCACGTTCACTAGACGTTCGAGGTGCGGGCAAGGAGGAGGCGCTGCGCGCCCTCTTCTTGCCCGACAAGATCGCATGGCCTCCACGACTCGGGTCGCTCCATGAAACCCGAGCCTGGGCAACCTCCTGGAGGCAGCCGCGAAGGTCCTTGCACGTCGGAGAACGCCATTTCTCGCCGGCGGTTCCTCGTGGCGGCGGGTGCGGGTGGCGCCCTCCTCCTGCTGCCGGGAGTTCCAGAGGCGGCCTTGGCCGCACAACTTCCTCGGGCCGCCCAGTCCCGCGACAGCGTCGTCATCAATTGGAACAAAGCGCTCCTCCAGGGCGTGCGCGAGTCGAAGCTGGGTCCACCGATGGTCGCTCGCGCTCTCGCCATCGCTCACACGTGCATCTACGATGCCTGGGCCGCGTACGACCACAAAGCCGTCGGAACGCTGCTTGGCGGCTCCCTGCGCCGGCCGGCACGCGAGCGAACACTCGCGAACCTGGAACGGGCCATCAGCTTCGCTGCCTATCGCGCGGCCGTTGACCTCCTTCCGGGCAGCAGATCAACGGTCTTCGACCCGTTGATGCGGACGCTCGGGTATGACCGCGCCGACGCCTCGACCGACACCTCGACGCCGACGGGGATCGGCAATGTTGCGGCTGCGGCTGTGCTCGATGCCCACCACGGCGACGGCGCAAATCAACTCGGTGACGTACTCGGCGGCAACCCCGGCGTTGCCTACTCCGACTACACAGGGTGCGTGCCGGTCAACGACCCGATGGACATCCGGGTTCCGTTTGACGAGACGCTTGTTCATGAGCCGAATGCCTGGCAGCCGCTGCGGTACGTCGATAGCAGCGGGAGCGTGGTCACGCAAGCCTTCGTTGGCGCCCAGTGGCCACATGTCACGACATTCGCCGTCGTTCCGGGGTCGTTGCGGCCGGCAAGCGGTCCGGCCAGGTATGGGTCGGCCGAGTACATGTCCCAGGCGCGCGACCTCCTCGACATCAGCGCCGGCCTGACCGATGAGCAGAAATCGATCGCCGAGTACTGGTCGGATGGGCCGCGCTCCGAGCTTCCGCCTGGACACTGGAACCTATTCGCCCAGTTCGTATCCCGCCGTGATCACCACGGGATCCACTCCTACGGAGTCGCGCGGGATGTGAAGCTGTTCTTTGCCCTCACCAACGCGATCTCCGACGCGGGCTGCTGCGCGTGGGACAACAAGCGCGCCTTCAACTCTGTGAGGCCGATCACCGCGATCCGCACACTCTTCCGAGGACAGACCGTGCGGGCCTGGGCGGGCCCATATCAGGGAACGAAGATGATCGACGGGTCCGCCTGGTTCCCGTACCAGCCGACGACCTTCCCCACGCCGCCATTTCCCGAATATTCGTCCGGGCACAGCAACTTCAGCGCGGCCGGCGCCGAGATCCTGAAGCTCTTCACCGGCAGCGATCGGTTCGGCGGCTCGACGGTCGTGCGTGCCGGGAGTTCGAGGATCGAACCGGGGGCCGTCCCGTCGGACGACGTCACGCTCTCCTGGGTGACGTTCTCCGACGCGGCGAATCAAGCAGGCCTCTCACGCCGCTACGGCGGCATCCACTTCGAGCAGGGAGACATCGACGCGCGGGCGACGGGTCGCCTCGCTGCTCGGATCGTATGGAAGAAGGCCCAGCAGTACTGGCAAGGAGACTAGTCGACGGCCCACACCGGGCCCGTCGGGAAGGAGGCAGTTGCCGATGCGTTGGTTCCGAAGGATGAGCTTGGCGGCGGCGGTTTCCGGCGCCCTGGCGATGGCCCGGATCGATCTTCGCCGATAGCGCCAACCACACATATCTGCTCGTGGCTGGAGGCCAATGTGGGCGTCGCCGTTAGTGGCGACACGATCCACATCTCGTGCGAGGCCGGAGAGGGCGTCTGTGGAACGTTCGCCGTCAATCCAAAGTCGATCGAGGCCCGCGGGAGTTCGAGCACTTCTTGCCAGATGGCAGCTTCTTCGCGTCCGGGACATGGACCGCGATCCAGCTGATCACCTTCCAACCCTACGGCTGCGGCGTGGTCTTCGGCGACCCGATCCCGCCGGACCTGTGTGGCGGGGCCGTCAAATTCCGGGCCACGTTCAGCACCCCGATCGGCGAGCTCCCCGGCGTCATTACCGTCTTCTGCGTCGTCGGTGACAAGGTGCCGGCCAGCATCGGTGGGCCGTTCAACGAGGGCGTGACCGTCGACGGGCCCGGGATCGTGAACTTCAACCACCCATGGTGGCGGCGACAACATCTACATCCAGACGAGCTAACCCTGCGAACTTGAAGCGCCATCGCGCAGGGTCTTCTGCGGAAATGAGAACGGCGAGGTAACGAGCTATGACATTCGGTATGGGGGCGTTCCCGAAAGCACACACGACATCGCGTCCAAGAAGATAACCGGACACACGGAAAGGGCCGGTCCTTGCGGAACGGCCCCTTCCGTCGGTTCTAGGGTGTGCCGGCTAGGACGTCTTGACGAGCTGCCGCACGACCTGCTCAACCTGCTCCCGGCCCTGGCCGGTCTTTCGGCTGATCGTGTCGATCAGCGTGTCCGGATCACTCCGGCCGGCGTCGAGATCCTGATCGCTCAGGCCGCTGAACTGTCCCTTCAGCTGCGGCTTGATCTGCTGGAACTTGGTCTGGAGCTGTTGGCGGGTCTGTGGGTCAAGCATGACTCTCCTCGTGGGTTTTCCTTGGGGGTCACGTCTATGAGACCACGGGCGGGGGGACAGCCGGCACCTCTTGCCAACGCCTCGGCTTGCGGTAGCCTTGCATCCGCATAACAGCCGGGTCGGGCCGGCGACGAGGGATCGAGGGGATCGAACATGGCGATGACCGACGACGACTGGGCGGGGCTGGCACCGGCGGAACGGGCGTTTGCCGTGCGCTGGCTGGAGCTCGACGAGAACGAGCGCGACGACTTCTGTCGACAGCTGCTCGCCGCGATCGAGGTCCTCCAGCGCCTGCGCGTCCTCGACGGCGGACCGGGGTCGGCGCCGGCATCGTAGCCCGGAGATCGCGCCCATGGCGTAGTTCGGCGCGGTACGGGGGTAATCAGGTTAGGCCGAGCGCTCCGCCGATGTCCACCGTCGCAACGGCGAGACCGATCGCTGCCGCTGCGACAAGAACGCCGCGACCGATCCGGGCGAGTGCCCGCGTCGGCCGAGCCTCGCCACCGAGCCGTCTTGCCCACACCAGCAACGTGATCAGCCCGACGCAGATGAGCGCGAGGGTCACCGGCGCGCCTCCGATATCCGCCAGTGCCGGGATGGTGAGCGCAACCGCGAAGGCCGACCCGATGGCCGCGATCGAGGCGTAGGCGACGACGGACAGCCCGCTGTCGGGCCCCGGGATGGGCAGCCGCCGATCGAGCCACGCGTCCGCCAGGACGACCGCCGGGCCGATCAGCGCAACCAGCACCACGAGTGAGCCCACTACGACCGGATCGTGTCGTAGGACGACGAAGTCGGGGTTGTCGGGGCCGATCAACAAGGGTGTGCCGAACGCTAGCGCCAACGGGATCGACGCGAGCACGCGATCGCGACGAGCCGCCGGCAGCCAGGGTCGAACCACGACCCAGATCGTGCCGGCGACGACCCCGGCCAGTGCCCCGCCGAAGAGGAGGAGTAGCAATGTTCCTTCGAGCGTAACGGCACCGATGCGCGCTCCGTTCTCGGTGAATCGACCCACGGAGGCCGGGACAAGGATCGCCGCCAACCGCATGACGAGGCGCCCGCCCACGCCGCCGACGACCACCCCCGCGATCAGCCCGGCCAAGCCGCCTGTTGCGATGTCGCGCAGCATGCCCTCGACTGCCGCACGGCGTTCCGCGCTGGGCGCGAGGTCGTCCGCCTGCGTCACCTGGTCACTCATGCCCGCCTCCGACAGTCACGCGACGATATAGCGCGATGCGATATATACGCCGTCGATCACTCGCGGTCAACCTCCGGCGATCAACCCGCGGGCAGCGCGACGACGAAGCGCGAGCCCGCGTAGCCGTTTGGCTCGAGGAAGACCCGGCCACCCATCGCGGTCATGAGGCGACGGGCCGCGAAGAGACCGATACCCGATCCGCGCGAGCGGCCCCGACCCCCGACGCGGACGAACGGCTCGAACACGCTCTCCCAATCCTCCACGGGAACGCCCGGGCCGTCGTCGGTGACGTAGACCTGGATCTCGTCGCCCGCTTGCCAGATCCCGATGCTCACGCCCTGCTCGGTCGGCGCGTACTTCGACTCGTTCTCGAGCAGTTGCTCGATCACCTGTCGGAACCGCGCGTCGTCCCCGATCGCCACGATCGCTCCGGCCGGGCGGTCCCAGCGGATCGGGTGGGGGCGGAGCAGGAGCCGGAGCGTGTCGACCACCTCGTCGACCGCGGCGACGGCATCGAACGGCGCGCGCGAGAGCCCCGTCAGGCCCTCCCCGCGGACCGAGGCCAGGATCGAATCGACGAGGCGGTCCAGCCTGGACAGCTGGTCGCTGGCTGCGTCGCGCCAGCCCTCCGCCTCCGCCTTCTTGCTTTTCGGCGCGATCCCAGCAACCGCCTCCGCGAGCAGGTCGACGTAGACGCGGACGATCGATAGCGGTGTGCGCAGCTCGTGGGTAACGACGCTGAGGAGCTCGGCTCGGGCTGCGTCGAGGGCGGTCAGCTGGGCCAGGCGCGCCTCGACCTCCGCCGTCAGTCGGCCTTTCTCGACGATCCCCGCCAGGAGCGCACCGATCGTCTGGAGCAGGTCGACCTCGTCGTCCGAGAACTCGCGGACGGCGCGGGTCTGGACGTTGAGCACGCCGACGACGTCGTCATGCCAGACGAGCGGCACCGACAGCATCCCGGCGAGCCCCTCGATGTCGAAGCCGCGGACCCAGGCAAACCGATCATCCCTGTTCACGTCCGCGACCGCGATCGCCGTCCGCGACGCTGCGACCCGGCCCGTGATCCCCTCGCCCCAGGCCAGGCTGACCCGCCCGACCTGGGTCCGATCCAGGCCGTTCGTGGCCGCAAGCGTGAGGCGCGTTCCTTCCCGGTCGGCGAGGTAGAACGAGCAGACCTCGACATCCATAGCCGCCGTGGTCCCGTCCACGATCGAGCGCATGAGCTCGTCCCAGTCGCGCGCCTGGGTCGCGAGCTGGGCGATCTCGTGGAGGAATGCGAGCTGGCGAACCCTCGTGTCGGGGTCCGCTCGCTGGTCGGTCATGGGCATCACGCTGCCACGTTTGCGTCAGGAACGCGACGCGCTCCGAGCCTCGAGACGTGGGCCACTCAGACTGCGGCCGGCTCCGGATCGGTGACCGTGGTCGGGAGCGCGTCGAGCAGCGGATCGGTCCAGGACCAGGCCGCGCCGTAGCGCGCGCCGACGGCACCGTGACGCGCGGCCTCGACCCGCAGCGGGAGCCCGAAGATCTCGATGAACCCGACGGCGCTCTTGTGGTCGAAGGCGTCGCCCTCGTCGTAGGTGGCGAGGCTCTTGTCGTACAGCGAAAGCGGCGAGCGACGGCCGGCGACGATCGCCTGGCCGTGGTCCAGCCGCACCCGGACGTCGCCGGACACCACGCGCTGCGAGGACGCGACGTAGCCGCGCAGGTCGCGCGACAGGGCGCTGAACCACAGACCGTCGTAGATGAGGCGGGCCAGCTCGTCCGCCACGAACCGATCGAATCGCAGCGTGTCGCGGGTCAGCGTCAGCCCCTCGAGCGCGCGATGGGCGGAGTGCAGGATCGTCGCTGCCGGCGTCTCGTAGATCTCGCGGCTCTTGATCCCGACGAGCCGGTCCTCGACGTGATCGATTCGCCCGACGCCGTGGGCACCGCCCAGCGCGTGTAACCGCTCGACCAGCTCAACCGGGGCGAGGCGCTCCCCGTCGAGGGCGACCGGCACGCCGCCCTCGAAGTCGATCTCGAGCTCGACCGGTTCCGGGGCGTCGGACGGTGCGACCGTCCATTCGTAGGCGTCGGTCGGCGGCGTCACCCACGGGTCCTCGAGGATCCCGGTCTCGCACGATCGACCCCACAGGTTGACGTCGATCGAATAGGGCGATTCCTTCGTGACGGGGATCTCGATGCCACGCTCGTTCGCGAAGTCGATCTCCTGGTCGCGGGTCAGGCCCATGCCCACGCGCATCGGCGCCACCACCTCCAACCCCGGGTCGAGGGCGTGGGTCGCGACATCGAAGCGCACCTGGTCGTTGCCCTTGCCGGTGCAGCCGTGGGCGACGGCATCGGCGCCCTCGCGCCGCGCGACCTCGACGAGGAGCTGCGCGATCAGCGGCCGGGCCAGCGCCGTCGCCAGCGGATACGTGCCCTGGTACAGCGCGTTCGCCTGGAGGTGCGGCCAGACGAAGTCGATGACGAACCGTTCGCGACCATCGACCACGTAGGCCCGCGAGGCGCCGGCGGACATGGCGCGTGCCTCGACGCCCGGGCGGAGCGACCCGCCGCCGAGGTCGACGGTCAGGGTCACGACCTCCGCGCCGTACTGCTCCTTGAGCCAGGCGACGGCGACCGAGGTATCGAGGCCACCGGAATAGGCGAGGACGACCTTCTTCATGCGGGTTGCGTTGCGGACCTCCGAATCAGACGCTCACGGGCGCGGCGATCGACGCCTGGATCGCCTCGAACCGTTCCAACCAGCGCTCCAACCGCGCCGGGTCGGCGAACAGGACGAGGAGCGTATTGTCGCCCGCCAGTGTGCCTTCCTGCTGCCGCAGGCTGGATTCATCGATGGCCTGGGCGACGACGCTCGCCGTGCCGGGCGTGCCCGTCAGGACCAGGATCAGCCCGCTCCGCCCGACCGTCACCGGGACATCGGCCAGGATGCGTCGCAGGCGCTCGTCGGCGTCGGGCGATGCGGCCGCCACCGGCGAGACCGGCGTCCGCGGGGCGACGTCCTCGGGGGAGACATAGACGTGGCCGTCGGCGCGGGACGCCTTGAGCAGCCCCAGCTCGGTGATGTCGCGGCTGATCGTGGCCTGCGTGACGTCGAAGCCCTGTGCGAGCAGCGCATCGACCAGCTCGCGCTGGCTGCCAACTGGCCGCGATGCGATGAGCTGGCGGATCGCCCGCTGCCGCAGACGCTTGAGCTCCTGCCCTGGGGTCATGGCGCGCCTGGGCCCGTCATGCCGCGCCCACGCTGGCTTCCCGCGCGGCGGTGATACGCGTGCCGAAGGATGGATCCGACAGGGCTCGTTCGAGGGCCCGATCCGCACCGCCGTCGGCGATGATCGCCTCCGCGCCTTCCCAGCCCAGCGCCGACAGGGCGGCCCTGATCTTGGGGACCATGCCCCCGGCGATGACGCCGGCCTCGATCAGGTGCTCGGCCTCGGCGACGGTCAACGTCTCGAGTTTTCGTCCTTCGGCGTCGCGGACGCCGTCGACGTCGGTCATCAGCACCAGCTGGCGGGCGCCAAGCCCGACTGCGATGCCCGCCGCCGCGTCGTCGGCGTTGACGTTGCAAACGATGCCGTCGGCGTCGCGGGCGAGGGGCGCGACGACCGGCACCTGCCCGGCGACGAGGATCGCGTCGAGCAGGTCGCGGCGAAGCCCGGCGACGCTCGCGACCAGGCCCAGGTGCGGGATCCGCTCGGCGATGAGCAGGCCACCGTCGACTCCGGACAGCCCGACGGCATCGACCCCGAGGTCGCGCAGGCCGGCGACGAGCTCGCTGTTGACGACGCCGCGCAACACCGCGGCGGCGACTTCGAGTGATTGCTGATCCGTCACCCGGAGGCCGCCCTCGAACTTCGATGGCACGCCGAGTCGCTCCAGCCACTCCGTGATCCGCTTGCCGCCGCCATGGACGAGGACCACGGGACGGCGACGCGCGACCGCGGCCACGTCCTCCAGCACCTGCGATTGCTCGGCAATGGTCGTGCCGCCCAGCTTGACGACCAGGATCTCGCTCACGGCGGGCCGCTCACGTCGTGTACTCGCTGTTCTCGATGACGTACTGCTCGGTCAGGTCGCAGCCGAAGGCCTCGCCGGTTCCATCGCCGAGGCCCAGATCGAGCTCGATCACGAGCTCAGGCGCGTCCATCCCGGCGCGCGCTGCCGCGCGATCGAATTCGAGCGGGCCGCCATTCCGGCCGTCGAACACGCGGTGGCCGGCGATCGAGATCGTCAAGAGGTCGGGATCGATGGCCGCCGGCCGTCCAGCGCGGGCGGCGGCGACCTCCGGCGCAAGCCCGGCTGCCTCGAGCACGGCCGCATAAGCCGTCACGGCGTTGCCGGCAGCACCGGCGATGCGGCCCCAGTTCGGGTCCTTGCCGTGGGCGGCCGCCTTCACCAGGCTGCTCGACACGACGGCGCGAGCGACGGCCCGGGCATCGACGTCGTCGACCGCGCCGGTCACGACGGTCGTGATCAGGATCGTGGCACCTTCGCCATCGGCTGCCTGTTGACGTGCCAGGTCGCGGGCGACGGCCTCGATCGCCGCTCCCAGCGCGATCGCGCCACCGCTCCCGGCGGCGACCGGCGTCGCGCCCGCAACGCCGGACGCCAGGACGAAGACCGTGTCGTTCGTGCTGGTGTCGCCGTCGACCGAGAGCTGGTTCCACGTCCGAGCGGCGGCGGGGCGGAGAAGGGCCCACAGGACCTCCGGCGCGATCGGCGCGTCGGTCAGCACGACCGACAGCATCGTGGCCATGCTCGGATGGATCATCCCGACGCCCTTGGCGATCCCGGTCAGGGTGACCGGGGCCGCCACGCCGTCCTCGGATGGCAGCACGAGCGACGTCGTCGCGACCTTCGTCACCGAGTCGGTCGTGCGCAGGGCCTCGGCGGCCGCCTCCAAGCCGGCGTCGTCGTCGGACAGGTTTTGCGCGACGGCGTCGATCCCGACCGCGACCCGGTCGAGCGGCAGCCGGGCGCCGATGATGCCGGTCGAGAGGTGCAGAACCCGCAGCTCATCGACACCGAGCGCTTTCGATGCGAGGCGGCCGACCTCGGCCTGGTCGCGATCGCCGGCCTCACCGGTCGCGGCATTCGCACAGCCGCTGGTCGACACCACCGCCGATGCGAAGCCGAACCCACCACGCGGGTCGTCCGACGTGGCCGCGAGGTTGGCCCGTGACAGGCGCACGGGCGCTGCCGCGAACGCGTTCGGGGTGAAGACGGCCGCCGCGGCTGCGGGTCCGGATGTCGCCAGGATCAGCGCGACGTCAGGTCGGCCTGAGGCCTTGATTCCGGCGGCGACAGCGCCGGCCTGGAACCCACCGGGCATCACGGCCCGGCGCTCCACGACGGGCAGCTGGGCGGTTGCGGGCGTGCTGATCGCCATCTACGGCGCCAGTGGCAGCTGGTCGAGGCCGGCCGTTTCGGGCAGCCCGTGGACGAGGTTGAACGCCTGGACCGCTTGACCGGCCGCGCCCTTGACGAGGTTGTCCTCGACGCCAATCGCGATGATCCAGCCGATCCGCTCGTCCAGCCGGACGTGCACGAGCACGTGGTTGCTGCCGGTCGTGTGTTTTGTGGCCGGCGGCGTTGCGACGACGCGCACGAACGGCTCCCCGCCGTAGGCTGCCGCGTACAGCTCATCGAGCTCGGCTTGGCTGATCGGTCTCGTCGGCCGGACGTGGCCGGTCGAAAGGATGCCGCGCGTCATCGGGATGAGGTGCGGCAGGAAGTCGACGGCGACGGCACCGGGGTTCGCGCTCGGATCGAGGCCTTCGCCTGCGGCGACCACGGCCAGCTCCTGCTCGATCTCGGCGACATGGCGATGCCCGCCGAGGCCGTAGGCCTTCACGCTCTCGTTGACCTCGCCGAACATCATCTCGGGCTTTGGGTCGCGGCCGGCGCCCGAGACGCCGCTCTTGGCATCGACCACGAGGTCGCCGATCAGCCCGGCCCGGGCAAGTGGCGCGAGGGCCAGGAGGGTCGCCGTCGGGTAGCAGCCAGGTGAGCCGACGATGGCGACCGGCGCATCGACGAGCGCGATCAGCTCCTGGCGGTGCAGCTCGGGCAGGCCGTAGACCGCGACTTCGAGGAGGTCGGGTCGCGGATGTTCGAAGCCGTACCAGCGCGGGTAGTCGGCGGGATCTCGGAGCCGGAAGTCGGGCCCGAGATCGATGACCGAGGTACCGCTGGCGATGAGGTCCGGGACGAGGCCGGCGGCGGCGCCGTGGGGGAGGGCGAGGAATGCGGCGTCGACCTCGGGGAGCTCCGTGCCGACGAGGAGCTCCGTCCGGGCGAGGTGCGAATGGTGGCCGGCGATCGGATCGTCGTGGCGGTCGCGACCAGCGAGGCCAACGAGGTCGACGTTCGGGTGGCGTGCCAGCAGGCGGATCAGCTCGGCCCCGACGTAGCCGGTCGCGCCGATGATGCCGACGCGGAGCCGGCGTGGTCCGCCGTCCGGCTGGACCCCGCGCTCCGAGCGAGGGAGGATCCCCGACGAGCGGTCCGTCGCGATCGCGGCGGGCGACTCGAGACCCGTGCTCACGGGCACGCGGGGCCGCTCACGGGCGGCTGGCTCGGATGGCTCGCCGGGATCGGATGGACCGTCGTCATGGGCGCATGACTATACAGCAGTAGTGCATAGTCATGCAAGCCTGCGTGACTGACCAGCGTGAATCGGGTCCTCTCGGCGGAGGAACCAGTTGTGCTCGCCGCCTACGCTTACGCTAGCGGCGCTGCGCGCAGCAGAACCGCTCCACCGCCACCCGCCCACCGGTCTGCGCGAAGCCGCCGCCCACGTGTCAGCCGTAGACACATTTCGCACAGCCGTGCACGATCAATTGACGAAATCGACGAAAACTGTCGATTTGAGCACTTGGTCGTGCTCGTTCATCAGGAAATGGTTACTGGGGCTGACACTCCGGTAGCGGCGTGTCCCGCGTAGCGTCCTCAGCGGTAGCTGATCGGCCCCGGGGCGACGCCGGCGATCTCGCTGCGGCCGCGGGTCCACACGCGGGTTACGACGTCAGGTACCCACCAGCGCAGGAAGTACAGGCGGCAGCCGAGGCAGTAGCCGGTCAGGCCGAGGACGCCCTGGAGTCCGGCGACCGCCAACGCCAGAAACCAGCCGGCAACGGGCTGGTTCAGCGCGAACGCGACGAGCGACAGGATGAGGGCCGTGCTCCCGAGGACCTGCGCGAACCGCGGGGGATATTCGTGCTCTGGCTCGGCGGGTCCGAGCCGAGCTACCCGCACGATCCGGCGCCAGACCGCGCCGTAGATCGAGTAACGCAGCCCGAACGCAGCGCTCACGCCGATCGAGGCGAGCGCGACGGCGACGAGCCACGGAGCGTTGGTCACCGCAGCGAAGATCAGCAACAACGAGGAAACGCCCGCTCCGAACCGATGCCCTCGCGGATCGATCATGGCCGCCGGTGGCAGCTTCTCGGTGGCGCCGGTTGGGATCGCGGTCGGCATCATGGCTCCTTGTCTCGGGGGCGCCGGTCGGCCGGGCGATAGTACGACATATCCGATTGGAGTAGTAGGGAATGGTCTGCGAGGTCGTGAGCGCCACCCCCGGTGACGGGTTCGTCACAGACGTGCGGGGTGGACTGGATCTGCGGAATCGGCGACCAGGCATGCACGCTGATCGCGGCTTCGTCACTCATGTTCGCGGCTGGACCGGTCGCGGTCAGCTGGACCCGTCGCGGTTACTTGATCACGTCCACCCGGCGATAGGGGCCGGTCGCGATCACCTCGCCCTCGACTGCGTAGCTCACGGTTCCCTCGGACCGGATCTTGTAGCGGTGATGCACGACCGTCGCTCCGGCCGAAAGCATCGCGTTCACCGGGCAGTACTTCGTGGCGGACAGCTCGATCGCACGGCGGATCGCGGCCTCTGACAGGTCCTTCCCCTCGATCTCGTGGACGACCGTGATTTCGCTGTAGACCTGCGGGTACTCATCGCGTTGATCGCCGGACACCTCGATCATGTACGACGAGACGACCTGCCGTTTCTTCGACACGATCGAGACCACGTCCATCGCCGAGCACGACGCAAGTGCGGCGAGGACGGTCTCGACAGGGCTCCCGCCCGTGTTCGACTCGCGATCGTCGAAGTCGTACGGATGGCCGGACGACGGTTCGGCATGGAACTTCATCCCGCCTCGGTGCTCGAGGCGGACGGACTTGTGCGTCGGCATGTCAGCCGGCCGCGCCGACTTCGGCCGCGGAGGCCTCGGTCAGGAACTGCTCCCGGTACAGTCGCGCGTACAGCCCGCCGACGGCGAGGAGTTCGGCGTGCGTGCCCCGCTCGACGATCCGGCCGCGGTCATAGACGAGGATCCGATCGGCTCGCAGGATCGTCGACAGGCGGTGGGCGATCGCGACCGTGGTCCGCCCCTCCATGAGCCGCTCGAACGCGGCCTGAATGAGCCGCTCGGACACGGTATCCAGCGCCGAGGTCGCCTCGTCGAGGATCAGGATGCGCGGGTCCTTGAGGAGCACCCGCGCGATCGCGATGCGCTGCTTCTCGCCACCCGACAGCTTGTATCCGCGTTCGCCGACGATCGTGTCGTAGCCCTCGGGCAGCTCGACGATCCGGTCGTGCATCGCGGCGGCGCGGGCCGCGGCGTGCAGCTCCTCATCGGTCGCCTCGGGCTTCGCATAGAGCAGGTTCTCGCGCACCGACGCGTGGAACAGGTACGTCTCCTGCGTCACCACCCCGATGATCCGTCCGAGCGACGCGAGCTTGATCCGCCGGACGTCGATCCCGTCGATCTCGACGGCGCCCGAGTCGACGTCGTACAGGCGCGGGATCAGGTATGTGGTCGTCGTCTTGCCCGAGCCCGACGGACCGACGAGCGCGACGAGCTCGCCCGGCTTCGCGTCGAAATCGAGGTGCTCGAGTCCGAAGGTCGGCAACAGCTCGATCGCCGGCATCGATCCGCCAGTTCGCCCGGCTCCATCGACGATGTCCTCGACGGCCGCCGTGTCGATGGGCGCGGCTGCGACGGCGATGTCCATGTCGGAGTCGCCGTTGTCCTGGCCGCTCATGGCGACCGCATCGAGAGCTCGTGCCGACGGCACCGCCTCGGTGGGGTACCGGAACGACACGTCGCGGAACGCGACCTGGCCGCGGATCGCGGTCGGCTCCAGGTCGATCGCGTCTGGTGCGTCGACGATCTCGGGATCCATCTCGAGGTACTCGAAGATCCGATCGAATAGCGCCAGCGCGCCCTGGATCTCGACCTGGATGTTGAGCAACTGGCCCAGCGGGAAGAAGAGCCGGCTCTGGAGCGTCGTGAACGCGACGATATCGCCGATCGTCGGCGCGGTCGGGTCGTTCTGGATCGCCAGCCAGCCGGCAAGCCAGTACACGAACGCCGGCGTGATGCTGAAGATCGTGCCGATGATCATGAAGAACCAGCGCCCGACCATGGCCTGGCGGATCTGCAGGGCGGCCAGTCGGGCGTTCAGGCCGCGGAACCGCCCGATCGACGCTTCCTGCTGGCCGAACGTCTTCGACAGCAGGATCCCGCTGACGCTGAGCGTCTCTTCGGTCAGCGCCGACATCTCGGCCAGCGACTTCTGGGTCTCGGTCGAGACCTCCCGCCGGACCTTGCCGACCCGGAACGTCAAGTACATGAAGAACGGCAACAGCCCAAGGGACAGGACCGTGAGCCGCCAGTCGATGTAGATCATCGCGATGATCGTGCTGATGGCGATCGCGAGGTTGCTCGTCACCGAGCTGGCGGTGTCGGTGACGACGGCCTGAACGCCGCCCACGTCGTTCGCAAGCCTGCTCTGGATCTCGCCGGTGCGCGTCTCGGTGAAGAACCGCAGCGGCATCGACTGCAGGTGGGCGTACAGCGCACCACGCAGGTCCTGCATGACGTGCTGGCCGATGACGTTGTTGAGGTACGACTGGCCGACGCCGATCAGGCCCGACACGATCGGCAGCGCGATCATCAGCCCGACGAAGACGTTGAGGAGGCCGAAGTCCCGTCGCGGGATCGCCTCGTCGATCAGCAACTTGAGCAGATAGGGGTTGATGAGCCCGATGAAGCTCGTGAGCAGGATCGCGACGAGCACGACTGTGATCTGCGGCTTGTACGGCCCGAAGAAGGTGAGGATCCGGCGGAGCGTGCGGCCGCGCCGCTCCTTGGGGACTGGCTCGAAATCGGCTGCCGAGCCGCCACCCCAGAAGCCGCCCATGCCGCCACCACCGGTACCGCGGCCACCGCGGCCCACGCCACCCGTCGCCTGGCGCATGCCGCCACGCGGGAAGCCCATCAGGCTCTCGCCACCGCGACGATCGTGGAGCGTCGTGACGGGATGCTCCTTGCGAGCAGGTCCCCGATCAGGCCGAGCGCGAACGTCGGCCACGTGCGACCCCACGCTCGGGCCAGGTGCCCGACGGTCTCGAGGTGAACGTCGCGGAAACCGGCACCGTCCAGGGCGGCCGCGACAGTCGCCGGGTCGTTGCAGGCCCCGACGAGCCGGTGGGCATCCGCCGCCGACGACTTGACGAGGCGCTGCAGGGGGCGTCGCACGATTCCCGGTAGGCCGAGGTACGCCGCGACGAAGGGATGGCGCTTGTTCACGGTCGTCGCCACGAGCGTGCCGCCCGGCGTCAGCCAGGCATGCAGGTTCGCGAGCGCGGTCGTCGGCTCGTCGAAATGTTCGAGCGTGAAGCTCGACAGGATCACGTCGAACGTCCCGGGCGCAAAGGCCTTACCCGGCCGGCAAAGGTCGACCACCGCGAACTCGTCGAAGTGGCCCGCGGCCACCGCCGGGGCGTGGAGGTCCGCCCCCACGAGCCGCCCGATCCGCCCTCGGAACGATGCCAGTTGCGAGATCCTGCCGCAGCCGGCATCCAGGGCAATGACGGGCCGTCCGGACCCATCCGCGCGTGCCTCGGCGCCGGCGATGGCGTCCTCGAGGGCGGCATTGACCAGGGCCGTGACCGGTGGCTGTACGCCGAGACGTTCGATGATCGCGTCGCGGCGCTTGGACAGCACCCGCCCTACCAGGCTGTCGCGGTCGCGACTTCGGTGATGCCCTGAGCCTCGAGCCAGCGCTCGGCGTCGATCGCGGCCTTGCACCCGTCGCCCGCCGCCGTGACCGCCTGCCGGTAGCGATGATCGTGGACGTCGCCGGCGATGAACACGCCGTCGACCTTGGAGCCGGTCTCGTCGTGGACGACGAGATAACCCTTCTCATCGACCTCGAGCGAGTCGCGGAACGCGGCCGTGTTCGGCTCGTAGCCGATGGCGATGAACAGGCCTTCGATCGACATTTCCGTCTGCTCGCCCGTCATGGTGTCGCGCAACTTGAGCCCGTGCACCTTCTCCGTCCCCAGGACTTCCTCGACCGCGACGTTGGGGTGGATGTCGATCTTGGGATGGGCGATCGCCCGGTCGACCATGATCTTGCTGGCACGGAACGTGTCTCGCCGGTGGAGCATGTGGACCTTGGTGGCGAAGCGCGTGAGATAGATCGCCTCCTCGAACGCAGTGTCGCCGCCACCGACCACCGCGATCTCCCGATCGCGGAAGAAGAAGCCGTCGCAGGTCGCACAGGCCGACACGCCGCGGCCGCGCAGCCGGGTCTCGCTATCGAGACCGAGCCACAGCGCGGAGGCGCCGGTCGCAACGACCACCGCCTGGCCGCGGTACTCGGTGCCCCGCGCCCAGATCCGGAAGGGACGCTCGGAGAAGTCGACCT
Source organism: Candidatus Limnocylindrales bacterium (assembly GCA_044868045.1). Classification (GTDB taxonomy): domain Bacteria; phylum Chloroflexota; class Limnocylindria; order Limnocylindrales; family CSP1-4; genus SPCO01. The sequence goes on along the minus strand of JBIOWA010000215.1, from coordinate 32,263 downwards.
TGTCGATGTCGACGTCGATGATGCGCGAGCCGAAGCGCTCGGCCTGGGCGCGGAACGCGGCCATGAGGTCGGGGCCCTGGATGCCGTCCGGGAAGCCCGGATAGTTCTCGACGTCGCTGGTGAGCATCAGCTGGCCGCCCGGCGCCGAGCCGGCGAGCACGACGGGCTCGAGGTTGGCCCGCGCCGCGTAGATCGCGGCGGTCAGTCCGGCCGGCCCCGAGCCGATGATCACGAGCTTCGAATCGACCCGACCCTCGCCGCTCGCGATCGTGGATGGCCCGCGCGGCGCGGCGACCGGCGCGCTGGGGGCGGGCGAGTCGTCGATCGCGATCGAGAGCCCGCCGAACGGGTTGGGCGTGTCAGTCATGCGGCAATGTTACACCTTGATCACTGATACCCCTGGGGGGTATCGACCAGCACGCCGTCCCGGAGCGTGACGTCACCGAGCCAGACGACATCGTACCCGTGCGCGCGGCCTTGCTCGAGCATCCGAGTATCCGCGGTCAGCACGGAGACACCATGGCTGGCGCCCAACGAGAGGTACTGGGCATCGTACGCATTGAGATCGGTCCGGAAAGCCGTGTCGATCGTGTCAACGGGGTCCAGCTCGACTGCGCCAATCAACGGCTTCACTTCAGCGATCGCTTGCGCGATCGGGCGGGCGAATGTCCGATCAAGGCGCCCTCGTCGGACCGCCTTAACCACGGACTGGGCCACCTCAGACCACAGGACGGCGGGTGCGGTAAGGCGAAGCCGATCGTCCAGGATGCCGTCCCTGATGACTCGGGCCTCTTCGATGAGCTCTTCGTCCAACAGGAACCATTTCACCGCCACGCTCGCATCGAGGATCACCGGTCGTCACGCTCCCAACGCGGTGGAGCGTCGCGCCACTCACGGATGTATGCCACGGCCGTGTCGTCGGGCCCAGCCGGTGGCTTCATCGCCGCCACGATCGGGTCGATCTCCTCGAACGCGAGCCTCGCGCGCCGAAGCTGGAACGCTCGCGCCCTTGCGGGCGAATCGAGCATGGAGATATCGTCGGTCACCGGGGGACGTTCTTCCTGCTCGCCGTACGGCTCCGCCGCCTCGCGGATCGCTCGCTCCGGGATGCGTACACGGCCACCGACCTTGTAGCAGCCGGCGAGCCGACCCTCGCGGATCCAGCGGCGGATGGTCCGTTCGCTGACGCCAGCGGCCACGGCAGCGTCCTTCACCGTCATGTCTGGCATGACAGAAGTGTACACGACATGACGAATGATGTCATGGCAACGCGTGGAGCGCCGGGATGATGTCCCGCCCGACCGTCTGTCGATGCGCCGCCACGTGGGCGTCCTTCAACTCGATGATGACGTGCTCGGCGCCCGCGTCCGATAGGTCGCCGAGCCGATCGATCACCTGCGCTGCCGATTGGGTGCGGGCAGCACCGGTCGGCCCGAGACGGATGGGTTGGAGCGTGGATCGCTCGATCTCGCGTGGGTCGCGTCCGACCGCCGCGCAATGCGCATCGAGGATCGCGTACTTGCGGGCAACGTTCTCGGGCGACCCGAAGACGTTGCAGGCATCGGCGTACTGGGCCACGAGCCGAAGGGTCTTCCGTTCGCCACCACCGCCGACCATGATCGACACCCGTGGCCGCGAGATCGACTGCGGCGAGTTGAGCAGCCGCTCGGCGCGATAGTGGCGGCCGACGAACGATGCCTCCGACCCCCGTTCGCCCGACCACATCTCGTGGGCGATCCGCAAGGTCTCCTCGAGGATCTCGAATCGCTCGCCCAGCGGCGGGAAGGGGAACCCGAGAGCGCGCGACTCCTCCTCGTTCCAGGCCGCGCCGATACCGAGCCAGGCGCGTCCGCCGCTGAGCGCGTCGAGCGTCGTCGTCGCCTTGATCCACAGGCCGGGATGGCGGTAGTGGACGCCGCCGACCATGAGCCCGAGGCGGGCACGTTTCGAGTGGGCGGCCATGAAACCGAGGGTGGTCATGCCCTCGAGCATCGGCTCCTCGACCTTGCCTACGCCGCGGATCTGGAAGAAGTGGTCCATGACCCAGATCGAGTCGAACCCCATGTCGTCGGCGTCGCGCACGATCTCGGCGAGGGTCGGCGCGATGGCCTCGGGTCCGCCCGGCCAGGTGAACGAGCTGATCTGCAGGCCGACCTTCATCGCGCGGAGGGTAGACCAACCAACCGCACAGCGGAGCGAGCGGGTTCCGCGCTCCGATCGCTTCTCGCTGCACGACGCTCGCGCCGCGCGGACGCCGCCTGCCGTCGCCTCCCGCACCCGCCTCGCTCACTCGCCAACAGCGCGGACCCGGACCTAGTTCTGGCGGGATCCCGGGACGGCGGTGCGGCGCTGTGCGGGCCCGGATTCTGGTGGGATCAGAGGATCCGGCGTTCCGCCACCCGTTAGCAAGGCGTCGAGTCACGGATTCGTGCAGCTGGTCGGGTGAGGCCCGCATGTGTCGGGCCTCAAGAGCTCCTTGCTCTCCTCCATGTGCTCATGTCTCTGGTGCCACCAGACCGTAGCCGGTCAACGGGACGGTATGCCGCGCGTCGGCTCCTAACGGAACAGGTCCATCTCCCGCGGCATGATCATGTCGGCGATCCGTCCGTCACCGCGCTGGAACGTCGCGCCGCGAACCAGTGCCAGTGGGCGGCCGGTCGTCTTGCCGAGGACCAGCTCGCCGGCGGACGCGATCTGGTCGGCGACCGCCCGGACCGTCGAGTGCATCACCCGGCCGTCCGCATCCGGGGTGCCGCGCAGGTCGTCGAGCGGCAGCAGGCCGGATACCCCGATCGCCACGTCGGTGATCCCGAACCGCCACGGCCGACCGAAGCTGTCCGACACGATCACTGGCAGGTCGTGACCCAGTTGGTCCCGGATGGCGGCCCGGATCCCGTCGGCGGACGCATCGGGGTCCTTGGGGAGCAGCGTGACGATGTCACCCGATCGTGGTCCGACGTTGGAGGCGTCGATGCCACCGTTCGCACAAACGAACCCGTGGTGCGTCTCGGTGATGATCAGGCCATTGGCCATCCGCACGATGCGCTTAGCCTCGCGCAGCACGACCTCGACCTGGCGCGGGTCGCGGTCGTAGCGACGCGCGTAGTCGACCGCCTCCGCCCGCGGTTCAATGGTCGTCAGGTCGACGATTGCTCCTTCGGCCTTGGACACGATCTTCTGGGTCACGACGAGGACGTCGTCGTCGCGGAGCGGCAGGACGCCGTTCGCGCTCGCCAGCGCATCCGCGATCAGGGCGGGAAGATCGTCCTCCGCCTGGATCTCTCCGAGACCGCCGATCGCGACCGCCTCGAGCCGGTCAGCCACCGATCGACTCCGGGACGTCGGGCATCGACTCCGCGAGCAGCAGGTCGTCGGGCGTGTCAAGGTCGACGGTGAGCGGCCCGTCCAGCTCGGCGAGCCAGGCACCGGCCGCCAGGGCTGCCGACACATGCGCATCGTGGCTGTCGCCGCCGAAATGGACGTCGATGACGTCCGGTGGTGCGAGCAACAGCGCGTTCGTCCCTCGGCCATGCCGATCCCCCACGATCGCAACGAGCGGCGGGTCGCGGTCATCGGCGATCGCGACCAGCGGGGCGATCGACTCGGGACTGACACGCGGCAGATCGATCGGCAGGATGAGGACGGCACCGGCGCCGCCGGCCATGGCCTCGTCGCGGGCTTCGCGGAGGCCGTCGTTGAGGCCGCGGCTGCGCTGCCGGAGCGGCCGCGCGCCGGCCCGCAGCGCGAGGTCACGCACCTCGTCGTCGGGGGTGACCACCAGCGTCTCGCCGATGCCGGGCGTGGCGACCGCGGCGCGGATCGTGCCGTCGGCCAGCCGCAGGACGAGGTCGCGGCGCTCCTCAGCGTCGAGCACCGCGCCGAGCCGCGACTTGGCTCGCTCGAGCGACCCGACCGGGACGATCGCGACGATCCGGGTTTCGGACCCCGACTGACGCTTCATACGGGTCCGATGGTACGGGACGACTTGTCCCTGGCGGCGTCCCCGGCTAGCATCGGCCTCCGGGGCGTCAGGCAGTCGGCTCGGGCATCGCCCGTCCCGGTTCTGTGGATCGGGCGCTCCGCTGGTGTCGCAGGTTCGATTCCTGCTCTATGCGTGCCCGACCGGCGGGTCGGCCTCGGGCAGTGCGTCGACGGCCATGCAGGCTTCGAGCCTCCGCCGGCGACGCATGACTCGCCGGCGAGCCCGCGACTCGGGAGGACCGGATGGACCTGGTTCCGCTGCTGCTCCTCCTCGTCATCGTGGCGATCGTTGCGGCGATCGCGGCCCGTCTGATCGGCTCGACGACGGTCCATGAGTACGAGCGCGGCCTGCGGTTCGTCCGCGGGCGGTTCGTCGGGCTCGCCGATGCCGGGACCGTCTCTTACCTCCGACCGACCACCGAGATCCGGGTGCTCGACGTCCGCCCGACATCGATGACGATCGAAGGCCAGGAGGTCATGACCTCCGACGGCGTGGCCCTCAAGATCAGCCTCGTCGCGCGATACGTGATCGGCGACGCGGCGGCGTACGTCCTCGCCGACAGCGCGTCGGGACGGACGATGTACCTCGATATCCAGCTCGGCCTGCGCGAGATCGTCGCTGGCCGGACGATCGACGAGGTCCTCGCGGCGCGCACCACGATCGGACCGGAGATCCTGGCGCTAGTCGCGCCACAGGTCATGACGATCGGTATCGAGCTGACTGCGGTCGAGGTCCGTGACGTGATGGTCCCAGCCGAGCTGAAGCGCGCTTTCGCGGCGGTGGTCGCTGCACGGCACGACGGCGCGGCCGCGCTCGAGCGGGCTCGTGGTGAGACGGCGGCCCTCCGGAGCCTGGCCAATGCCGGGCGGATGGTCGTCGACAACCCGGGGCTCCTGTCGCTCCGCGTGGTCCAGGAGCTCTCGGCCCGTAGCGGGAACACGGTCGTACTGGGCCTCGATGGCTCGGTCGCGCCGCCGGCGGCGGCGACGACGAGCGTGGCTCGCGCGCGCCGATCCCGGACACCCGGTCCGGCCGCGGAGACCTGATCAGTCGGATCCGTTCCCCGTTGAGAACGCAAGGACATCGCGCGCGAGTTGGGCGCGCCGGGCGTCGTCGGCCATGATCGTGTCGGTGACCAGGATGCGCATCCCCAGGGCGCTGATGGTTCCGGATGTCGCCGCATCGACGGTGTCGAGGACGAACGCGTCGGCGATGTCGGCGTATTCCCGGGCGACGCCGGCGGCGCTGCTTTCGCGGCCGAGCGACGCGAGCATGCGATCGGCGGGGCCCTTGAGCGCCTTGCCGCCGATGATCCCGCTGATCGCCACGACCGGCACGCCACGTTCGCGACTCTCTCCGAGCGCCGCTCGAATCCCCGGCACGGCGAGGATCGGGGCGATCGATACGACGGGGTTCGACGGCGCGATCACGATCACCTCGGCAGCATCGAACGCCGCGAGCGCCTCGGGCGTCGCTCGCGCGTCGTCGACGCCCCGAAACCGGACCTCGTGGACGGCCGGCTCCTGGTGGCGATGCACGAAATACTCCTGGAACTCGAGCCAGCCGTCGGCGGTGAGGACCTCAGTCCGAACCGGCTCATCGGCCATCGGCAGGATGCGCGGGGCGATGCCCATCGCCCGCTGCAGCTCGAGCGCGACATCCGTCGGTCGTCTGCCGGCCCGCAACCGATCGGTGCGCCAGAGGTGCGTGGCAAGGTCGCGATCGCCCAGGCGGAACCAGGACAGCTCGCCGAGCTCCTCGAGCCGGTCCATCACCGTCCAGCTCTCGCCGCGCAGCCCCCAGCCTCGGATCTCGTCGTCGAGGTCGGCCAGCGTGTAGGCGACCGTGTCGTGATCCGGCCAGATCACGAGGCCGTGAAGCTCGAGATCGTCGCCGGTGTTGACGATGACGGTGAGGTCGGCACCGACTTGCCCGGCCAGTCCGTCTGCGATCTTGGATCCCCCGACGCCACCCGCCAGGAGCACGACCCTCATCGCTCGAGCAGCTCCCCGACCTCGCCGATCCGCTCGATCGTCTCGTGATCGTAGGGCGCCGGCATGCGGACGATGAATGTCTCGAAGCCGAGCTCTCGATAGGGGACGAGGGTCTCCGCGACCTGTGCGGGGGTGTCCGCGACGTACTCGCCGAAGTCGTTGATGGCCACGCCGTTACCTCGCAGCAGCTCGCGTGTCCGTGTGTCAGCCGCGGCAGCGTCATCGCGCAAGATGATGTGGAAACTCACGGTCTTCTCGATGGTCGCGGGGTCGCGCCCGACTGCGGCGCAATGTCGCTCGAGCGTGGCGAGGGCGTCGCTGACCTGCTCGTAGGAGCCGGAAGTGTTCCATGCGTCGGCTCGCTCCGCGACGGTCCGGAGCGTCTTCTGACGCCCGCTGCCGCCGACGAGGATCGGCAGTCGCGGCTGGATCGGGCGCGGCTCGCACAACGCGTCGTGCATGGTGTAGCGGGGGCCCTGATGATCGACCCGCTCGCCGTTGAGCAGGCGTCGGATCAGCATGACCGACTCGTCGAGCCAGCCGAGGCGCTCACCTGGGCTGGCCCCGAAATCGATGCCGAAGGCGTCGTGCTCGCGCTCGAACCAGGCGCCGCCGATGCCGAGCACCGCCCGGCCGTTCGAGACGTGGTCGAGCGTGGTCGCGAGCTTGGCCGTGACGCCCGGATTGCGGAACGTGTTGGCCCCGACCATCAGCCCGAGCCGCACCCGCTCCGTCAACGGGCCGAGCGCGGCGAGCGCGGTCCAGCCTTCGAAGATGGGCTGCTCCCAGGGACCGAAGATCGCGAGGAGGTGGTCCCAGGTCCAGACCGAGTCCCAGCCGTTGGCCTCGGCCGCGAGCGCCGCGTCGCGGAAGGACGGCCAGTCGGTCGCCTGTGACCAGAGCTGGAGGCCGAACTTCATGGGCACGGTTCGACCGCCCGGACGACATCGATCATCGAGCGATGGTACGCGGCGCCGCTGGCCGCCGGCCACCTCGCGGGGTGCCAACGTGCTCTCGTGGGGCGCGACGCGGGCGTGTCAGTCACGTTCTTGAGCCGAAGACCCCCCAAATGGGCTCCCTCAGGTAGGTTCCGGGCGCGACAGTCGCGAATCGACGCCGAGGAGGGTCCTTTCGGATCCTTCGGCTCGAAAACGGGCGCCACAGTCGCGTCGACACGGGCCGTTCGGGAGGACGCGGTAGGAGGAGCACGGTCGACGGAGGAGCACGGTCGGTCGCGTGGGAGTCGACGCCGTGGGGTCGAGGCTGTCCCGGAACGTCCGCTCGGTGCCTTTCCGTCGCGTGGGAGTCGACGCCGTGGGGTCGAGACGTCCGTTCGGTGCCTTTCCGTCGCGTGGGAGTCGACGCCGTAGGTCGAGGCCGCCGCGGAACGTCCGCTCGGCGCCTTCCGTCGCCTGGGAGTCGACGCCGCGGGGTTGAGCCCCGCTACGCAAGGCGTTCGCCCGCGCGGACCGCGATGTCGAGCCGGTTCTCCGGCGGCGCCAGCGGACATGCCCAACGAGGGTCGAACGCGCACGAGGGCTGGGTCGCGAAGTTGAAGTCGAGGATGAGCCGGCCGTCGTCGGTCGTGCCGAGGTCCGCGGATTTCGCAGCGTCCATGAGGTAGCGGCCGGCGCCGTATGTCTCGGTCCCGTTCGTCGCGTCCCGGAACGGGATGAACACGCCGCCTGCGTAGCCGGCCAGCCAGAAGACCGACAGTCGCCGCTCGCCCTCCGGGAACGGCAGGCGGACCACGCCGATGCGCCGGAACGACAGCGTGTCGGAACCGCTGTTCGGCAGGTCGAGAGCGGGAGCCGCCGGGTCGGGCGGTGGCGCGTGCTCGACCGTCACCGTGAAGCGCAGTCCCGGATCGTGATCGAAGTGCTGTGCCCGGAATCCCGCCCGCTCCGAACTCGGAAGTGGCGACTGGGGATGCTCGCGGAACAGCCATTCGCGCGTCACCCGCCAGTGGGCGAGCGCGACCGCCGGGTCACGGGCGGCCATGGCTCGGACCTCGACATAGAGCGCGGCGACGCGGCGGCGCCAATCGGCCAGGGTCAAGCGATCCTCGAGCGAACCATCCCCTTGCACCCAATCCGTCATCTACGACGCATCGAACCGACCGCGATCCACGCCCCGAGCCCGATCAGCAGGAATGGCCAGAGCTGGCTCCAGCTGAGCCGGGGCATGTCCAGGCCGAGGGTCTGGTCGGCGAAGAACCACAGGCCGATGGCGAGCAGGATCACGCCGAACACGATCGTCCCGACGCGCCCGGGATCGTCCCTGCCGGTGCGCCACCTCGGCGCCGGTGCGGGCGGCGGGGGCGGCGTCGAAGGGGCGATCGGTGGCGCGGGTGGCTCCTCGGGGGGTGGGGTCGCCGTCGACGCGGCGGCCGCCGGTGGATCGAAGCGGGTCGTGGGGTTGGTGTCGTTCGGGTCGGTGGGCCTGTCGGTCATCTCGGCGACTCCGTTCCATCGTGGCGCCTGGCGCGGCGTCACCATCCTAGCCCGGCATACTTGCCGTGGCGCCGATCGACCGGCGTCCAGGCCGAAATGGTCAACGAACGGAGGGAGCGGCGGGTGCATACGGCGGAGATCGGCGTCTTCGGCGGCTCGGGGTTCTATTCGCTGCTGGACGACGTGCGGGAGGTCAAGGTCGACACGCCGTACGGTGCCCCGTCCGATTCGCTGTTCCTGGCCGACGTCGCCGGCCGCCGCGTCGCCTTCCTGCCGCGTCATGGACGGCGGCATACGATCCCGCCGCACCGCATCAACTACCGGGCGAATGTCTGGGCTATGAAGTCGCTGGGTGTCAAGGCGGCGATCTCACCATGCGCCGCCGGGTCGCTCGCGCTCCACGTCAAGCCCGGCGACTTCGTCGTGTGCGACCAGTTCGTCGACCGAACGTCGGGCAGGGCCGACACCTTCTACGACGGTCCGATCGTGACCCACCTTTCGTCGGCCGAGACCTATGACCCCGTCCTCCGTGGCCTCGCCATCGAGACGATCCGCGACCACGGCATCGAGGTGCACGAGCAGGGCACGGTCGTCGTCATCCAGGGGCCGCGCTTCTCGACCAAGTCCGAGTCGAAGTGGTTCAGCGACGCCGGCTGGGAGGTCATCAACATGACCCAATATCCCGAGGCGTGGCTGTGCCGCGAGCTCGGGATCGCGGTCGTGAATATCAGCCTGATCACCGACTACGACGCCGGTGTTCACGAAGGCACGGAAGCGGTCGATGCCCGGAGCGTGCTGGAGGTGTTCCAGGCAAACGCCGAGCGGATCCAGAAGGTCGTCCTCGACCTGATCGGCCGGTTTCCTGCGGACCTCGATGGGCTGGGCGCGACGGCGGCGCTCGGACCGACGCGCGGCGACGGTCATGCCGCCGCGGACGAGGACGTCCGCCTCTTCGAGACGAGCCTCTAGGAGTGCCCGGGCCGGAGCGTCTGCCGATCGGGGTATGCCTGCGCTCGATCCGGGCGACGCCCGGCTGGTGGCTGGAGAGCGCCCGACGCCTCGACGAGGCCGGCTTCGCCGGCGTCTGGAGCTGGGATCACTTCATCGGCAGGGGAGATCCGACCGTCCCGGTGGTCGAGGCCTGGACGATCTTGTCGATGGCGGCCGCGCAGACATCGCGCGTGACGGTCGGCACGTTCGTCATGAACGTCATGAACAGGCATCCCGCGCTGGTGGCGCGGATGGCCTCGACACTTCACATCGCGAGCGACGGCCGGTGCGTCCTCGGCATCGGGATCGGCGGGGCGCCCAAGGAGCACGAGGCCTACGGCATCGATTTCCCCCCGGCGCCCGAACGGGTCGGGCGACTCGAGGAGGCCGTCGCGGTCATTCGCGCCCTGTGGACGGGCGGGCCGGTGACGCGTCCCTCGCCCTTCTACCCGTTGCAGGACGCCGTCGCGCATCCGGTGCCGCAGCCGCCGCCGCGCATCATCGTCGGCGGGGAGACCCGTCCTGGCGCGGACCTGGCAGCCCGGATCGGGGACGGCTGGAGCACGTTCGCCGACAACTTCGAGGCGAACCTGCCCGTGTACCTCGACGGCCTCGAGGAGGCCGGCCGTGACCGCGCCGACCAGACGATCCTCGTGGGCTTCCAGGGCGGCTGGGACAGGGATGCGAGCGTCGTGCTCGACTCGGGGTGGGTGACCGAGCCGAGAGCGACGTGGGAACGCCTGCGCGAGGCCGGTGCGGATGGCGCGATCGTCCTCGCCCGATCGACCGAAGACGTGGACGCGCTCGTCGACTCGGTCGCCCGCTGGGGATAGGGCGCTACACGGGCCGGTCGGGGAGTCCGGCCGAGCCGTAGGACCTCGAGTGCTGCTCCCACCAGAAGATTTGGCCGATGCCGGGGCAGATCGCCCGATTCGCCACCCGCCACGAGCACGTACCCGCACGAGAAACGGGTCCGATCAACCGTGGCGGCGGCGGTATGACCCTGAAATGCCCAGAACTCTGATGGGGGCAGAATCCCGACGCGCATGGCCAAGGGGTCGGCGATCGTCCCGCTGGGCTGGCGGTAGCGCCCGAAGGGCCGCCAACCGTTTCGTGGCACCATCCCAGCGTGACCCCGACGACCAGCGCGAATCCGCCCCTGCCGGTCGAACCGACCCATCCGTGCGCCCGCTGTGGGCGTCCCGTCGGGCCCGGCGTCGGCCTGTGTGATGACTGCAACCCGCTCGGGCTGCGGGACGTCGCCGCCGGCCAGGTCCACGGGACGGTGTTCTTTGCCGTGCTCGGCGCGGTCGTGATCCTCGCGGTGCTCGCTCGGCTGTCGATCGCGGGGATCGGTCCGTTCCCGGCCACGGTCGACCGAGTCGAGCCGGCCACCGGGGGGCTCGCCGTCACCCTCACGGTGACCAACGATGGATCGGCCGGGCAGACGACCTGCCGGGTCGGGCTGGCCGGCGATCAGGGCGTCGGGACGGCGGCCTTCATCACGACGCCGCGCCTCGAGGCCCGTGAGACCCGCACGTTCACGACGGTCGTGGCCGCGTTCGGCAACGAGCCGCGAGACCTCGTCGTGAGCTGCCGGACCCCGTGATCGACGACGACCTTTCGTTCGCCGTCGCGCTGGCGGCCCGCGCCGGCGAGATCCTGATGGATCGATACGAACGACTCGAACGCATCGACTACAAGAGCGCCCGGGACGTCGTGACCGAGGCCGACCACCTGTCCGAGGAGCTCGTCATCGACGCGATACGCGGCCGCCATCCGGGTGACGCGATCCTGGCCGAGGAGAGCGGGGAACATCGGGCCGTTGAGGGCGAGGCGCCTACCTCGGGTCGCGGCCGGGTCTGGATCATCGACCCGCTCGACGGCACCGTGAACTACGCGAACGGGATCCCGTTCTTCTGCGTGTCCATCGCCCTCGTCATCGACGGACACCCTTCCGTCGGCGTGGTGCACGACCCGAGCCGAGCGGAGACGTTCGCCGGGACGATCGATCGACCGGCGATGCTGATGTCCACGCTCGGGTCGCCAAGCCACGCCATCGAGGTCTCGGACAAGGAGCGGCTGTCGGACTTCGTGATCTCGATGGCGCTGAGCGGTCGGGCCGTCGCGGCCCGGGCCAGGAGCGTCCGCAAGGTGATCCGGATCTCCCGCTCGATGGGATCCGCGGCGCTGGCGCTCGCGTACGTCGCCAACGGCCGATTCGATGCGTTCATCCAGCAGGGCGGACTCTCAGCCTGGGACATTGCCGCCGCCGGGCTGATCGCCGAGCGGGGCGGGGCCCGGGTCACGGCGATGGACGGCGGTCCGTGGTTCGACCTGGCCCACGCCCCGAAGTCGATCGGAGTCCTCGCGGCGCCGAGGGCGCATCACGGAGCGCTCCTGGCGCTCGTGCGGTAGGGGCTCGCGCCTAGTTCGCCTCGTCGAGCCACCGATGGGGCCGCGTCCGCAGCCGGTCCAGGCCCCACTCCTCGCAGAACGCCTCCCATTGATCCCGCGGTGCGCCATCCCAGCGCAGCTCATCGGGGTCGCGCTGGCGGATCGCAACGCCGTCATCGGCCGTGCGGAGGCGCGCCAGATCGCGGTAGAGCATCGCCTCGTCCCAGTGATCGCGGAGCGACGCCGACAGCGACATCGCGCGGCCACCGCCGACGCCCGGCACCTCCCAGGTCGAGGCGCGGCTCGGCACATCCTCGAGGTGGCCGTACCGTCCCAGGATCGCGGCGGCGCCCTTCGCGCCCCAGCCGGGGATCCCGGGATAGCCATCCGACGAATCGCCGACGACCGCCAGCCAGTCCGGGATCGACGCCGGCGGCACGCCCCACTTCGCTCGAACGCCGGCGTCGTCGTAGATCAGGCGGCGCCGCCGGTCCCACAGGACGATCCGCTCGTCGAGGACCAGCTGGGCCATGTCCTTGTCGGGCGTGCAGATCAGGATCTTGTCGACGCGGGGGTCAACGGCGAACCGGAGTGCCGCTGCTGCGATCGCGTCGTCGGCCTCGTACTCGACCATCGGCCACAGCACGATCCCGAGCGCCTCGACGGCGGCCTCGGCGATCGGGAACTGGTCAAGCAGGTCGCGGGGCATACCGGCCGACGATTTGTACCTGGGAAAGAGATCGTTGCGGAACGACTCGATGACGCGGTCGGTGGCGCAGCCGACGTGGGTGGCGCCCTCCTCACGCAGGAGGTAGAGGAGCTGGTCGCACAGCCCGGACACGCCGGACAGCACGACGCCGTCCCGTCCGATCACCGGCGGACGAGGTGCGTAATGCGCCCGGAAGAGCTCGTAGGTGGCGTCGACGAGGTGGAGCTGCAAGCGTTCGCCGCGTCAGCGCATGCGGCTCTGCCACATCGCGACCCCCGCGTCGCGCATCGACTCCAGGGCTCGATCGCCGTCGCCGGGCTGGAGGTCGACCGCAGCGATCGCATCGGTCAGGGTGGCGGTGTCGTAGCCGAGGCGCGCGGCGTCCAACGCAGTGGCGCTGACGCAGTAGTCGGTGGCCAGGCCGACGACCACGACGTTGTCGATACCGTGGTCACGGAGCAGTCGATCGAGCTCGGTCGGGGTCTCCTCGCCGCTGGTCGGGTCGCGCATCGTGAAGCCGGAATAGCCGTCCTCGCCGTTCGCGCCCTTGTGGATCCGCGGCGCGTCCGCCGGCATGGCGAGGCCGGGGTGGAGCTCCGCGCCCCACGTGTCGCCGACGCAATGGACCGGCCAGATCCCGCCGTCCTTCGCGAAGTGCGGGGTGGATTCCGGGTGCCAGTCCTGCGTCGCGACCACCAGCGCTCCGGCCGACGTGGCCATCGCGATCTCATCGTTGATCGTCGGGATGACCGCGTCTCCGCCCCTAACGGACAAGCTCCCGGCCGGATCGGCGAAGTCGTTCTGCACGTCGACGACGATCAGCCCAGTCGTCGGCTGATACCGCTGCATCTTTCGGAGCGTATCAGGGCCGGACCCCGGCTTAGCCGATCAGTGCGGACTGCTCGTCCTTGGCCGGTTCTGATTGGACCGTTTCAGGCGGTGTCGGCGGCTCTACGTCGAGCAGGTAGCCGATGCCCTGGAACGTCTTGATGCGGCCCGGCTCGCCGGGTTCGGCGCCGAGCTTGCGCCGGACGCGCGAGACCCAGACCCGGAGGTACTGGAGGTCATCGCGGTACTCGGGACCCCAGACCTTGGTGAGGAGCTCCGTGTGCAGCACGACCTTGCCGGCGTTCGCAGCGAGGTGCTGCAGCAGTAGCCACTCGGTTCGCGAGAGCTGGACCAGCTCCCCGTTCCGGGTGACCATCCGCCGCTCGAGATCGATCTCGATGTCGTCGAACGCGATCACACCCGAACCCGGGCTGGCGCCGGAGGAACGGCGAAGCACCGCGCGCACCCGCGCGGCGAGCTCGTCCGGATGGAACGGCTTTGCGATGTAGTCGTCGGCCCCGAGGTCGAGTCCCTTCGCCTTGTCGGCCGTTGAGCCCTTCGCCGTCAGCAGGATCACCGCGACTGGGCGCCGCTCGCGGAGCTGACGCATGACCTCGATGCCGTCGAGGTCGGGCATGACGATGTCGAGCAGGACGATGTCGGGTCGAACCTCTTCGGCCTTCTGGAGCGCATCCTCACCGCCGTTCGCGGTGACGACGCGGAATCCTTCCTCGCCGAGCGCGATCGAGACGAGCTTCGTGATACGCGGCTCGTCGTCGGCAACGAGCACGAGTGGTTGGGTGCTCATAGTGATCGGCACCTCCTGGGGGATAGAGGTGGAATGGTGCCGGAAACGGTCCGGCGCGTCATGTCAGGACGCTGCCGGGGCGGCGGTTGGAAGGGTGACGTTGATGTTGGTGTCGTTCGACGAGCTGCTGCTCGTCCCGCGACCGGGGCCCATCAGGAGGTACCAGCCAATGGCCAGCACGACGATGATGGCGATGATCCCGAGGATGACGCCTGTGCTGCTACCGCCGTCCTTGACGACGACCGTGTCACGGCCCTCAGACATTGCGTTGGTCTCCTTGTAGGGAACCCAGCATCCCCGGACGACCCTGACGCCCATGGCGCCCCACATTGCAACGCCGTTGCATCCGCATTACAGGCCGTCCCGTCCCCGCGTGGACTACCCTGTTCGCCATGCCCTTCACAAACGCCGACCTGGAGCTGATCGATCGCACGAAGGAGGTGGATGTCGAGACGTCAATGGCCGACGGGCCCGCCCATCGCGCGACCATCTGGGTCGTCGTCGACGCCGGCGATGTCTTCGTCCGCTCGGCCTACGGACCCGATTCGCGCTGGTACCGCGAGGCGACGTCCAATCCCGATGTCACCCTATGGGTGGATAGACGGCCGTTCAAGGCCCACGTCACCCAGGTGACCGACCCCGACGAGATCGCCAGGATGTCGGCGGGGCTCGAGCGCAAGTATGCCGGCGATCCGGCTGTTCGCCAGATGAACCGGCCCGAACTCCTCCCGCTCACATTGCGGCTCGATCCGGCGTGATTCGCCGCCTCCCAGCCGCAACCCTCCGCAAACGGCCGACCGCCCTACCATAGCCAGGGCAGACGATGTACTTCGACGAATTCAAGCACCAGCTACCGGACATCGACCCGGCCGAGACCGACGACTGGATGACCTCGCTCGACGAGGTCGTCGAGCAGGAGGGCGAGACACGCGCCCGGTTCCTCGTCTACAAGCTGCTCAAACGAGCCCGGCAGCTGCAGATCGGCCTTCCGCCGCTGACCCAGACCCGATACATCAACACGATCAGCCCGGAGCAGGAGCCGGCGTTCCCGGGTGACGAGGCGATGGAGCTGCGCATCCGCCGGATCGTCCGCTGGAACGCGGTGGCGATGGTCCTGCGGGCCAACAACCGCTTCCCGGGCATCGGCGGGCACCTGTCGACGTACGCCAGCTCGGCCAGCCTGTACGAGGTGGGCTTCAACCATTTCTTCCGTGGCAAGGACGGTGACGCGGCCGGCGACCAGATCTTCTACCAAGGCCACGCCGCGCCGGGGATCTACGCGCGGGCGTTCCTCGAGGGCCGCATCTCGGAGGACCAGCTCGATCATTTCCGCCGGGAGGGGAAGCCCGGCGAGGGACTCAGCTCCTACCCGCACCCGCGGCTCATGCCCGACTTCTGGGAATTCCCGACGGTCTCGATGGGCCTGGGACCGATCAGCGCGATCTACCAGGCCCGCTTCAACCGGTATCTCCAGAACCGCGGGTTGCTCGACACCTCGAAGTCGAGGGTCTGGGCGTTCGTCGGTGACGGCGAGACCGACGAGCCCGAGTCGCTCGGTGCCCTCCACGTCGCCGCGCGGGAGGGCCTCGACAACCTGACGTTCGTCGTGAACTGCAACCTGCAGCGCCTCGATGGCCCGGTCCGCGGCAACGGCAAGATCATCCAGGAGCTCGAGGCCGTGTTCCGCGGCTCCGGCTGGAACGTGATCAAGGTCATCTGGGCGCGCGAGTGGGACGAGCTCCTGGCCCGCGACGTCGACGGCGTCCTCGTCCAGAAGATGAACGACACGCTCGACGGCGAGTTCCAGAAGTTCAGCGTGGCCGGCGGCGGCTACATCCGCGAGCACTTCTTCGGGCCGGACCAGCGGCTCCGCAAGCTCGTCGAGCACCTGTCCGACGACGACCTGGCGAAGCTGCGGCGGGGCGGCCACGACTACCGGAAGCTGTACGCGGCCTATCGCGCGGCTACGGAGTTCAAGGGCGCCCCGACGGTGATCCTGGCGAAAACCGTGAAGGGCTGGACCCTTGGACCCGGCGTCGAGGCGCGGAACATCACCCACCAGGCCAAGAAGCTGTCCGAGAAAGAGCTTGTGATCTTCCGCGATCGATTGCAGCTGCCGATCCCGGACGACGAGCTCAAGGACGCGCCCTACTACCACCCGGGGCCGAAGTCCGAGGAAGTCGAGTACATCCGCGAACGCCGCAAGGCGCTCGGGGGCGAGATCCCGAAGCGACTCGTCCGTGCCAAGCCGTTGCCTGCCCCGGCACCGCAGGTCGACGCGGAATTCTCGGCCGGCAGCCAGACACCGGTGTCGACCACGATGGTCTTCACGCGGATCCTGCGCAACCTGATTCGCGACAAGGACCTCGGGCCGAGGATCGTGCCGATCATCCCGGACGAGGCCCGCACGTTCGGCATGGACCCCCTCTTCAAGGAGGTCGGGATCTACGCCGCGCTGGGCCAGCGATACGAGCCGGTCGACTCCGATCTCGTCCTTTCGTATCGCGAGGCGACCGACGGCCAGGTGCTCGAGGAGGGCATCACCGAAGCCGGCTCGATGGCCTCGTTCCAGGCGGCAGGAACGTCGTACGCGACGCACGGCCTGGCCACGATCCCGTTCTACATCTTCTACTCGATGTTCGGGTTCCAGCGGACCGGCGACCAGATGTGGGCGTTCGGCGATGCGCGGGGCCGCGGCTTCCTCATGGGCGCCACGGCCGGGCGCACGACGCTCGCCGGGGAGGGGCTGCAGCACGACGACGGCCACTCGCACCTCACCGCCTCGACGATCCCCAACGTCCGCGGCTACGACCCGGCCTTCGCCTACGAGCTCGCGGCGATCGTCCGTGACGGGGTCCAGCGGATGTACGGCCCGAAGCCAGAGGACGTCTTCTACTACATCACGCTCCACAACGAGAACTACCCGCAGCCGCCGCGCCCCGAAGGGTTGACCGACGAGGCGATCCTGCGCGGCATCTACCGGTTCGCCACAGCACCCGACCTGGGGGCCGACGCGCATCCGGCCCGGCTGGTCGGCTCCGGCGCGATCCTCCAGCAGGCGCTCGCCGCGCGCGACATCCTCGCAGACAAGTTCGGGGTGGCCGCCGAGGTCTACAGCGCCCCGTCGTTCCCGTTGCTCCGGCGCGACGCCCTGGAGGCGGAACGGTGGAACCGATTCCACCCGGACGCCAAGAGCCCGCGGGTCCCGTACGTCCAGACCGTGCTGCCGGCCGACGGCGGCCCCATCGTCGCCGCCACGGACTGGCTGAAAGCACTCCCCGACATGGTCGCGCGATGGCTTCCCGAGTACTACGTCTCACTGGGGACCGACGGTTTCGGTCGGAGCGGGACGCGCGAGGACCTGCGCGCGCTGTTCGAGATCGATCCGCCGCACATCGCGGCCGCCACGATGGTCGCGCTCGCGCGCTGCGGCGCGCTGGCACCGGCCAAGGCGGCCAAGGCCGTCCGTGAGCTCGGCCTCGATCCCGACAAGGTCGATCCCGCCGCCCTCTGAGACCTCCGGCGGATGGCTCGCAGGAGCGTCGAACCTCCGGCGGATGGCTCGCGTGGGCGTCGCCTCCCCCGTCGGTGAGCGGGTAGCAGTACCCCGTTGAGGGTGGCGGCACTTGCCGGGCTTGCTGCGGTCTTCCTGCGTCTCGGGCTGACTTCGTTCGGAGGGCCCGCAGCGCACGTCGCGTTGATGCGCGACGAGTTCGTACGCCGTCGCCGCTGGCTCGACGACGCATCGTTCGTCGACCTCCTCGGGGCGGCCAACCTGATCCCGGGCCCGACCTCCACCGAGCTCGCCATGCACATCGGGCACCGGCGTGCCGGTCGGGCCGGGCTGGTCGTGGCCGGCCTCGCGTTCCTGCTGCCGGCGGTCGCGATCGTCGCGGTGATTGCCTGGCTCTACGTCGAGTACGGGCAGCGTGCCGAGGTCGGGGCACTGCTCCTCGGGATCGCCCCGGTGGTCGTCGCGATCGTGGCCCACGCCGGCTGGTCGATCGGGCGGACCGTGGTCCGGACGCCGATCGCCGCCATCCTCTTCCTCGCGACGATCGTCGCGGCCGTCGCCGGTCTCCCGGAGATCGCCTTGTTGCTCGCGGCAGGGATCGTCGCGCTGGCCGTCCACCGGCGTGAGCATGGCTGGGTGATGGCCCTCGGATTGAACCCCGCGGGCAGCCTGCTCGCGACCGGCACGGCCCTCGGCGTCGCGGCCCCGGCCATCTTCGTGACGTTCCTGAAGGTCGGCGCGGTGCTGTTCGGCAGCGGGTACGTGCTGGTCGCGCTGCTCCGTTCGGAGCTCGTCGACGGCCTCGGCTGGCTCAGCGAGCGCCAGCTCCTCGACGCGGTGGCGGTCGGACAGGCGACGCCAGGCCCCTTGTTCTCCACCGCGACGTTCATCGGCTACCTCCTCGCGGGGCCGGTCGGTGCGGTCGCGGCGACCGTGGGCGTATTCCTCCCCGCCTTCCTCGCGGTCGGGCTCAGCATCCCGGTCATGGACCGACTTCGCCGGTCGGCCGATGCCCGGGCGTTCCTCGATGGCGTGAACGTCGGCGCCGTCGCGCTGATCGCGATCGTCGCGGTCCAGCTGGGCCTCGGCGCGATCCGCGACCTGCTGTCGCTCGCCTCGGCGCTCGGGGCGTTCGCGTTGATCCTCGCCGGGATCGGGACCGGCCGGCTGATCCTTGCCGGCGCGGTCATCGGGCTCATGCGGCTGGCGTGGATGCCTTCCTGACGGATTTCGGTTCCGCGTCGGTGGCCGCCGCCGGCGGGAGGACTGCCGCGTCGGCGTCCACCTCGTCGGGCTCGATCGCCCGGAGCGTGAATCCGAATTCGGAGCCACCTTCCGGGCGACGGCGTGCCCAGATCCGGCCGCCCATCGCCTCGATCAGGGTCGCGCAGACGAACAGCCCGATGCCCGAGCCGGCCACGGCCCTGGCGCTCTCGGGGTCGCGATAGAAGAGCTCGAAGATTCGCTCGATCGAGGCTGGCGGGATGCCTGGCCCGTCGTCGCTGACGCGGACCTCGACGTGCGTCTCGCGCTTGCGCGCTGACACCACGACGTGACTGCCGGGCGGCGTGTACTTGGCCGCGTTCC
This sequence comes from Candidatus Limnocylindrales bacterium, assembly GCA_044868045.1. GTDB lineage: Bacteria > Chloroflexota > Limnocylindria > Limnocylindrales > CSP1-4 > SPCO01. The sequence goes on along the minus strand of JBIOWA010000215.1, from coordinate 13,001 downwards.
CGAGCAGGTTGCGCACGATCTGCTCGATGTACGTCGCTTCGCCGGCGACGATCGGCAGGTCGCGCTCGAGGTCAGTCTCGACCGTGATGCTCGACAGCTCGCGCGCCTCGTGGGCCACGGCACGCTCCAGCAGCCGCCGCGGTTCCAGCGGCTCCGGATCGACCTCGAGCCGGCCGCGCTCGATGCGGCTCAGGACCAGCAGGTCCTCCACGAGCCGATGCAGCCGCTCGGATTCCGAGCGAACGTCTTCGAGGAGCGCGGCTCGGGATGCCTCGTCGTCGGCGCGGCCGGGTCGGGCGAGGATCTGCGCCAGGCCCATGATCGTGGTGATGGGAGTCCGGAGCTCATGGCTGATCACATCCACGAACGCTTCCCGGAATTCGGCGGCCCGATGTTCGTCGGCCAGCAGCCGGTCGCGATCCTCGATCAGCCGCTTCTGGTCGGTGATGTCCTGTCCGGTGCCGATCATCCGGATCGCCTGCCCGGTCTCGTCGCGGAAGACGCGCCCGGCGCCATGCGTCCAATGGACCGTCCCGTCCGGCCAGACGATGCGGAAGTCGAGCGCGAACGACGCGCCCCCCTCGATCGCGGCCGCGACCGCGCTCTCGAACGCCGCGCGGTCGTCGGGATGAATCGTGTCGATGTAGGCGGCGTAGTCGGGCGCGCGAGGCGCGGGCTCGATGCCGTGCTGGCGGAAGATCGCCTCCGACCACATCAGCTCCCCGCTGACGATGTCCCACTCCCAGAAGCCGGTGCCGGAGGCAGCCAGCATCATCTCGAGCCGGGTGTCGCGGGCCTCGACCTCTTCGGCCAGGGACGCGACCTCATCGAGCGCATCGACCAGCCCGTCCCGCGCGGCGCGTCGCGATGCGACCAGCCACGCCGTTGCCGTCGCCGTGACGAGATACAGGATCTGGCGGAACTGATCGACACGTAAGTCGGCAACGACGCCGGGGAAGATGACCGAGTTCAAGACAGCGGCCGTGATGATGGCGGCCAGCCCGCCGGCCAGCCCCCCGAACCAGGCCGCGAGTACGGCCCCCGCCATCAGGATGATGTAGCCCGTGTCGCCCTGGATCGCCTCGTTGAGCGCGGCCTTCGTGGCGATGCCGACCCAGCCGAGGAAGATGCCTGCCAGGATCGCCTGACCGACCCCGAACCGGACGTCGCGGACGCGCGCGATCTCCCCTTTGGCGCGTCCCGAGGCTCGCGCCGCGGCCCCCGGGGTGTTCTCGGACACGCTGTTCCTCCACGGGCTGTGCCGTGCGATGTGGCCTGCCAGCAAGTATGGACCCGCCGCTGACGCCCCAGCGCAACACATCCGAAGGGGGTCCGGAACTCCGTGAAGCCGCAGGACCGCTGATAGCCGAGTGATACGGGCGTGCTTCGCCGCTTGACGTGGCGCCGCAGGCGAGGCCCGTACCGTTCGGGTCCCCCAGGGCACACAGGAGGCAGCTCGATGGAGCGACGAGACGATCCGCTATACGCGCGGAGCACGAAGGACGACCTGCTCAACGAAGGACGCGGCGTCGAAAGCGCCGACAAGGACGTGACGACCGACGACGAGCATGGTGCCGAGGCCATGGGCGCCGGAGTCGGGGCGCTCGGTGGGGCCGGCGTCGGGATGGCCGCTGGCGGCCCTCGTGCTGTCGTCGGCGGCGCCATCGGTGCGGTCGGCGGCGCGGTCGCCGGTGAGGGGACCGAGGACGACGACGAGGCCGGCTCGGGTGCTGGCGCGCTCGGCGGTGGCACTGCGGGCGCGCTGGCCGGTGGCGCAGCGGCCGGCCCTCCCGGAGCGGTCGTCGGCGCTGCTGCCGGAGCGGGCGCCGGCGACAAGACCGAGGAAGAACTCGAAGCCGAGCGACGCCTGGGAGATCGCGATCCCGATCGCTGAGTCGCTCCATCGCCCCGGCCAACGGCCGGGAGTGCGACACTGACCGCGAGCTCCGGCTATCCGGGGTTCGCGGTCACCATGCTTGAGAGGTTCCGCAGATGTCCCGCCGGCTCCGCATCGCGCAGGTCGCGCCGCCGTTCGAACGTGTCCCGCCACTGGCCTACGGCGGGACCGAGCGGATCGTGCATGGCCTGGTGACCGAGCTCGAACAGCGCGGTCATGACGTGACCACGTTCGCGAGCGGCGATTCCGTGGTGCCGGGCCGGCATATCGAGACCGTCCCGTTGGCCTTGCGCCCGCAGGGGTACACGGGCGACTCGCTGCCGTACATGCAGCTCACGCTCCAGCTGCTGCTGGCCCGGGTCGACCAGTTCGACCTAATCCACAGCCATCTCGAGTGGATCACCCTGCTGCTCGCACGGGTCAGCCCTGTCCCGGTCGTCTCGACCTTCCACGGCCGGCTCGACCTGCCCTGGGCGGACGATCTCTTCGCGGATCCACCCGGCGGGCTCGTCGCCATCAGCGAGAACCAGGCGTCGACCCATCCGGACGTGCCGTGGGCGGGCATCGTGTACAACGGCCTGCGTCTGGTCGATGCGCCGTTCGGACGGCAACGCACGGACGCGTTGTGTTTCGTCGGGCGAGTGGCCGAGGAGAAGGGGATCGTCGAGGCGATGGAGGTGGCGAAGGCATCGGGACGTCCGTTGCGGATCGCCGCCAAGATCGGCCCGGCCGGTCCCGAGAAGGAATACAACGACGCCGTGTTCCAGCCGGCCCTGGCTGAGGCGGGCAAGGACATCGAGTTCCTCGGAGAGCTGTCACAAGCGGATCGCGACCAGCTGTTCGCCGAGAGCTACGCGGCGCTCATGCCGGGCTCGTGGCCGGAGCCGTTCGGCCTCGTTGCGATCGAAGCGCTCGCATGCGGCACGCCGATCATCGCGCGTCGGGCAGGCGCCCTGCCCGAGATAATCCGCGACGGCATCGACGGGTTCTTCGGCGACGACATCACCGCGATGGCGTTCAAGGTCGATCGAATCGGAGACCTCGATCGCCAGGCGATCCGCGAATCGGTGATCGATCGATTCTCTGTCGAACGCATGACCGACGGCTACGAGGCGATCTACGAGAGGATGCTGCCGACCGAGACCGATGGACGAGGACCGGTCGGCGTCATGGACCAGGAAACGGCCGCCGGCACGCGCTCGGGTGACCGGACAGGTGCGATCGCGGGCGGGTCGCCGCGACCGCCGCAACTAGGGCCATCGCCAACTGGCACACGCCTGCGAGGCCGACCCGCGCTCGAAACAGGCACGCCTGACGGCGGCAGGTGGACGCTGTGGGGACCCGCAGCATCGCGCGGCGGCGACGACATCCACGGAGGTGACCCGATGCCACAGAAGGCCTGGAGCGACAAGCGTGAGCGCCAGTACGAGCACATCAAGGAGTCGTACAAGGAGCGCGGCGTGAGCACCGACGAAGCTGAGGAGCGCGCAGCTCGGACGGTGAACAAGGAACGCGCCGAAGAGGGCGAGACCAAGACATCACGCCGAAACCGATGACCAGTTCCCACAAAGCGCGAGCCCTTGTTCCGCGCGGCGGCAACGGGCACCACGCACGCGGAAGTACGGCGCCGCGTCCCGTGGCACGGCAACACGGTCCGATTGGGGTGCCGATCCGCACCTCTTCTCCCGCTCCGCGGGAATCTCACGCCGAGAATGTCGTGTAGCGGCAGGAATGACTGCGATCAGCTCGTTCGCGCCCCCTAGTTGCCGCCCCGCGGGAGCGACGATCGACTCGCGCGGGCGGGACTGGCGTGTGACCGTGGCACGCCACGGATCGGAGTCTGACCAGCTACTCGGTCAATTCAGGAGTTCGCGCTCGACCATGAGCACCGGCTGGACCCCGCGGCCGCCCGCCCAGACGAACTGGATCACCCGCACGACCTCGGTGGTCCCGTCGTCGAGCGGACGGAACGGCGCGCGACGCGGCGCCGGGAGTCGACGCCGGCGCGTTGGCAAACTCGCGCTCTCGCCGTCGGTCGTCATGGCCTAACGCTGCTCGTCGGGTTCTTCGATGTCCGCGGCATCCGGCGCGTCGGGACCCTCACGAGTCCACGGATTCGGATCCTCCTCCTCGGATCCGGGCCGCTCGTCGTTCTCCGGCCGTTCCTTGGCTCGCTCGGCATCGGTTCGTGGATCCCGCTCACGAGTTCGTTCGTCGGTCATCGTTCGCTACCTCCGTTCGGGGCAGGCGATCACGATGGCACGCCGGAACCCGCCGAAAGGTCGAAACGTACGCTCGCCCGCCTTGCAGACCCGTAGCAGCGAAATCTCGGCCCCGTGTCGCGGATTCGGGGCTGAGGCGGTCAGGCGGTAATCATCGAGCGTCGCATCAACGCCCACGACCCGAACAACGTCACGAACGCGATGAGCGCCAGTGCGCCGAGCTCCCACGCCGCGTTCGTCGCGCCGCGCAGCATCAGGTCCTGCAACAGGATGATGCCGTGGGTGACGGGCAGGAGGTACGCCAGTGCGCGCACGGGGGCCGTGAACTCATCGATACCGAGCACGAAGCCGCTGAAGAAGACGGCCGCGAGGAGCACGAGCAACGACAGCTGGACGGCCTGTCGCTCGGAGTCGGAGATCATGGCGACGAGGAGCCCGATGCCGATCGACGCGAGCAGGAACACCCCGATGGTGGCTGCGATCAGGGCCGGCGGCCCGAGGATCGGGATCGCGAAACCGACCGCCAGCAGCCCGACGGTCGCGAATGCCACCACGGCCCCCAGCACCCCGAACGCGACGACCTTGCCCGCCAGCACCTCGGCGGCGCTCACCGGCGAGATCCGGAACAGCTCCATGATCCCGCTCGTCCGCTCGCGGACCAGGGACATCGCGACGAGGGTGACCGCGAGGTGCTGGAGGATGAGCGCCAACACCGCCGGGCCGAAGAACGACACCACGCGCGGCGTCGATGGCGCCAGGTTGAGCACCTCGGCGCGGGTCGGTGAGGCGACCACGTCGGGCGGGATCAGCGTGAGCTCCGGGTTTCCGGTGTCGATCGCCACCCCCTGCCCCTCGCGCACGGCCTCCGTCACGACGCGCTGGTTGACTTCGTCGGCGAGCGTCCCCGCAAGGATCGACGCGTAGTTTTCGTCCACCGGGTCGACTTCGTCCACGATGACCTCGAGCACGCTCTGCCTCCCGGAAAGGAACGTGGCTTCGGGATCCTCCGGGGTCACGACCGCCATGTCGATGCGGCCGGAGCGGACCGCGGCCTCCGCCGCATCGCGATCAGGCATGACCTCGACGATATGGAGCGCGGGCCCGGCGAGCTCCTGGTACGTGGCGACGTCGGTGGGGAGCTTGCTCGATGGCGATATGACGATGACCGTCTCGAGCGGCCGGCGGACGCCGCCGTACCCGAGCCCGAAGACGGCCATGATCAGGAACGGACCAAGGATCAGGCTGAGGATGGCGCCCGGTCGGCGCAACGTCTCGACCAGCTCCTTGCCGACGAAGGCGAACACGCGAACGACGACCGCCAGGGGCGCCCGCATCAGCTCGCCTTTCCCCCGCGGTACGCCGAAGCCGGCTCGACCGGTCCGCCACGCTGCGCTTCGCGATCGCGCTCGACGAGCAGGGCGAATACCTCGTCGAACGAGGGCCTCTCCTCGGTCGCCGATGCCACGTCACCGCCATGGCTCGTGATCGCCTCGACCACGTCCGGGAGGCCCGTCGCCGCGTCCCCGACCGTGACGTGCAGCTCGTGTGGCCCACGCTGGTCGATGCGGCGAACGTCCGCGATGTCCTGTAGCGTGGCCGCGTCAAAGCCGTCCTTCGTCTCGATCACGACCACGTCGCCGCCGACGGCCTCGCGGCGCAGTCCGTCCGGCGTGCCCAACGCGATCATCCGGCCTTCCGAGATCAGAGCTACGCCGTCGCACGACTCCGCGTCGGTGACGTATTGCGTCGTCACGAGGAGCGTCCTGCCCCGCTCGCGCAGTCCCTGCAATCCCCGCCAGATCGTCTCCCGCAAGATCGGGTCGATCCCGGCTGTCGGCTCATCGAGGAACGCGATCTCCGGTTCGTGGACCAGGGCCGATGCGAGCTCCAGGCGTCGTTGCATGCCGCCCGAGAGGTGGGCGGCCCGTCGACCCCGGACGGACCAGAGGTCGACGAATTCCAGGACCTCGCGAGTGCGCCGGTGGCGCCGCCACCACAACATGCCGAAGAGCGAGGCCGCGAAGTCGACGTTCTCGCGCGTCGTCAGGTCGGGATACAGGGCGAACGACTGGGGCATGTACCCGATCCGCTCACGGGTCCTGCGGTTGAACCGACGGGGATCCTCGCCCATGACCCGGATCTCGCCTTCGGTCGGAGCCAGGGCGCCGGTCAGCATCCGGACGAGGGTGGTCTTGCCGGCGCCGGACGGGCCGATGATGCCGAGGATCGTCCCGGGCAACACGCGCAGGCTGACCCCGTCGACGGCGACGTCGTCGCCGAACCGCTTCGTCGCGTTGTTGATCGTGACGACATCCAAGTCCGGGTCTCCGAGGCCGTGATGCTGCCGTTCGGGCACAGGTGTCCCATCGCGGCGTCCCCCAGATTCGGTGCCGCGATGGGACTGCCCGCAGTATCGGGACGAGCGGCTTTCGGGCAGTCCCGAGCGGCGCGATGCGAGGTTGCAGCGATGTACCGAAGGGCCCACGTCGGCCCGGCGACACGCTCGGCGCCCTAGCGTGCGCCCTATGCCGGAACCAGCCGACGACGCACGCGCGGTCGCTCGAGGGAGCGGGCTTCGGTATGCGACCGACACGCGCCCAGGGATCACTCGCCGGCGCGCCGGCCGTGGGTTCACGTATCGGGACGTCGACGGCTCGACGATCCGAGATCCCGCCGTTCGAGCTCGTATCAAGACGCTCGCCATCCCGCCGGCGTGGACCGACGTGTGGATCTGCCCATGGCCCAACGGCCACATCCAGGCCACGGGCCGCGACGCGCGCGGGCGCAAGCAATACCGCTACCACGCGGCCTGGCGACGCCGCCGCGGCACCGACAAATTCGAGCGGATGATCGCGTTCGGCCGCGCGCTGCCCCGGCTCCGTCGGCGCTGCGACCGCGACCTGCGTCGGCACGGCCTGCCGCGGCAGAAGGTCCTCGCGGCCGTCGTGCGCCTGCTCGAGCTCACGCTGATCCGCGTCGGGAACGATGCGTACGCCCGGCTGAACCGATCGTTCGGCCTTACGACCATGCGCGACCGTCACGCCACGATCACCGGCGCCACGATCCGGTTCCGCTTCCGATCCAAGTCTGGGGCGATCCACGAAAGCGGCCTGCGCGACCGCCGCCTCGCCGCGATCGTCAAGCGCTGCCAGGAGTTGCCTGGCCAGGAGCTGTTCCAATACGTCGACGAGGACGGCGCGGTCCACGACGTCGCGTCAGATGACGTGAACGCGTATCTGCGGGGGGCCGCTGGCGGCGACTTCACCGCCAAGGACGTCCGGACGTGGGCCGGGACGGTCCTCGCGTTCCGAGCGCTCCGGACGCAGACCCGCGTCGAGCACCAGTCGACGACGCGTCGGCAGGTGGTGGCGGCGATCCGGGCGACAGCCGAGCAGCTCGGCAACACACCGGCCGTCGCGCGCGGGAGTTATGTCCATCCGGCGGTGACCGAGGCCTACCTCGCCGGCGATCTTGGTCCGATCCGTCCTCGGCCGTACGAAGAGGTCATCGGTGCGCCGCTGCCAGATCGAGCCGAGGAGCTGGCGTTGCTCCGATTGCTTCGCGAGCGACGGTCCAGGACGATCTGACGCCCCGGCCGAGCCGGGCGTCAGATTGAATGCGGGAGTCGGCAGTCAGACCCGGTCGTCTCCGTGCTCCTTCTTGTAGCGAAGGCGGTCCACCTCTTCGCGGGCCTCATCGCCCGCGTTGGCAAGGCCCGCGCGGACGTCGTCGCCCAGGTTGCCCAGTTTGTCGGCCGGGCTCTCGTCGCCGTCCGACCGTCGGATCGTTTCCTTCGTCTTGTTTTCCGCCTCACGATAGGCGCGTTTCGCGTCGTCCATATCAAGTCCTCCGTCGCCCACGAGCGTGGGGCTCGATCTCGACACTACGGCGCCGTGGCTTGCGCGCCGGACCGCCGCCCGCGCCCAGCGCTTGCAGCCCTATCGCACCTTGGTCGGACGGGTGACGGAGTCGTCGATCCGCTCCATCAACGCGGTTCCGGCCAGCCCGGCCGGGACCAGTGCGGCGATCACGAGGACGCGCGGCGCCCCGCCGAGGAACAGGCCTGTGGCCAACCCGATCGATGCGGCCGCGACGATCTTGAGCGACTCGTCCGATCCCGCCCGGACCAGCCGGTTCGCTTCCTCGAATGCGTCGCGGGTCGTGGTCGCCGCCTCGGGCAGGCGCGCCGAAACCTCGCTGGCCACGCCGGCCACCGTGTCCACCGCTTGTCGTACCTGCTCCGTTGCCCTTCGTGGCAACGTCGTTGTGTCCGCAGTCACCTTGCACCTCCGGCCGGAGCCCGGCCCTTACGTGGCGGAAATAGCGACGGACGGCTCGGGGAGGGGACCCGAACCGTCCGTTGCAAGAAAGGGGTGCGCCCCGTCACAAGCGCCCACCTTGTTGATGTTCGTGCGAAGTCGAACGTAGTGGGTGGCATGTCCACGACTCACCACTGCCGAGCGGAAGGACATTGCAACCGCATAACAACCCGTGCCCGGGTCGGCGTCGGTCCGGCACCGGCGGAGCGGGGTGTGGCCCCCGGACCCCCAGTGGTACGAGGGCCACACCGTCAGCGTGGGGGCGTCGGCCTCACGGTCGCCCTGCCTGCCCATGCTGCGACCCTTACACAGGCCTCGCGGCTCCTCCATCCGCTCAGCGCGCCGGTCGCGTGTGATCGACATCCGCCCTGTTCCGATCGTTTTGCTGGAACCATGAAGCCCACCGTGGCCGGTGGGCTTCATCGGGATCTTGCTACCGGACCGGCGGCCCGGTTGGAGTCAGATCAGATCGGGCCTCGTCCCACCCGACTTCGGCCGGTGATCGCGCTCACGACCAGGACCGTGATCACTGCACCGATCGTGGCCACGATGATCGACGACGCGTCGAGCGCGCCATTGATCGGATCGCTGTTGAAGAGCGCACCCGCCAGGAATCCGCCGACGAGTGCGCCGACAATCCCGAGCACGATGTGCCCGACGATGCCGAGACCCTCATCGCCCTTGACGAGGAACCCGGCCAGGTAACCGGCGATCGCGCCAAGCACGATCCATGCAATGATGCTCATCTGTACCTCCATCCCTTAGTTAGCTAGTTCGACTCAACTCGGCGCCGCCGACTCTGCCGGCATCGACTCGCTCGGCGCGGCTTCGCTCGGCGTGGAGCTCTCCACTGGCGCCAGGGTTTCTGTCCCTGGGGACGTTCCACTACCGGACGGCGAGCAGGCCACGAGGGCCGCACCCATGGCCAGGATCAAAAGGATTCGCTTCAGCATGTAAGACCTCCTGGGGTTCGACGGCGCGCGGTGCGTGCCGCCGGCTGGGTCCGCCTTGGGGACGCCACGACCGTAGTGGGCGCGACGCATCGGTCATGCGTGCCCCCGAGGCGGTCGGCATTGCAGGCGGCTCGCAGTCCAAGCGGTGGATCGGGACGCCCGCGATCGCCGTGCACGTTGTGATGCGAGCGCGATGTCAACGCGGCGTTCGATGCTTCCGCACGCATGGTGCTGCGCGACACGATTTCGCCCGAGACATGCTGACCGAGACCCTCGACCCGCAGTTCGGACCCTGGCCGGCAGATGCAGGCGATCCCGGCGAGGACCGGATCATGCTCGCGATCCAGTACGCGACCGCGATCATCGCTGCACTTGCCGCGGGATTGCTGAGTCTGGTCCACTGACCCGTCAAACCGCCCGACTGTTCGATGCCGCCGGGCGCGATCGCTGGGTCGATCTGACCAGCGAGGTCGCGAAGTCACTCGGTCCGAAACGCCTGCTCTGGCTGGACGTCGACCGCGACGCGCCGGAGGCGGAGGAGACGCTGAACGAGGTCGACGAGATCCTCGGCATCCGTCTCGATGAACGCCAAGCGGACGAGTCCGAGGTCGGCCGCGCTCGGCTCACGCGGACCGAGGACCGCATCCGGCTGACCGTTGAGGCACTCGAGGCCGAGGGCGAAGATCCACATCGGCTGGCCCGGCGGGAGATCGACCTGATCGCTGCGCCGAACGTCGTCATGACCATCCACGCCGGTGAGACCGCCGCCCTCCAGCGGTTCCGAAGCGGCCTCGATGGTGAGACGCGGCTGGGCGTCCTGACCGCGGGCGATCTGATGTCCTCGCTCGTCGACGAGGTGATCGACGGCTACTTCCTGCTCGCCGAGTTGATCGAGCGTGAGATCGACGAGCTCGACCAGCGGGCGCTCGACGGCCGACGCGGCGATGACACGCTCGCCCACATCGTGGCGCTGCGACGCCGGATCGGTCTGATCCGCCGGACGCTGGCGCCGCATCGCAACGCGCTCTCGACGCTGGCGCTCCCCGAGATGGAAGCCGCGGAAGCGGTGGGTCGCCCGTGGCCTGGGCTGGTCGACCGTCTCGACGCGGCGATGCGGGCCATCGAGGGCCTCAGGGAGGGGCTCATCGGCACGTTCGAAATACACATGAGCCGGGTGTCGCAGCGGGCCAACGACGTCATGCGCACGCTGACGCTCCTCTCCGCGGTGTTGCTACCGGCAGTCGTCCTGGCCGGCATCATGGGCATGAACTTCAAGCTCGCGTTCTTCGAGGCCACCCCGAATTTCTGGCTGGTCATCGGCGGTATGGTCGGGCTTGCCGTGGCGATCGTGGGGATCGCCCGCTGGCGTGGCTGGCTGTGACCGGTCAGTCCTCGTGCAGGACCCGCAGCGCGAACCCGAATTCCGAGCCTCCGGTCAGCAGGGCACGTGCCCAAATGCGGCCGCCCATCGCCCGGACCAGACGTGCGCAGACGAACAGTCCGATGCCTGCGCCCGATGTGGTGCTCGCGGTCGCGGGCGAGCGATAGAACAGCTCGAAGAGGCGTTCCGCCTCGCCGGCCTCGATGCCCGGGCCATCGTCGACGACACGGACGGCCACCTCATCGGATGACTCGTCCAGCTCGACGGTGACCTTGATCGTGGCCCCCGAACCGCCGTACTTCGCGGCGTTCGTGAGGAGGTTGCGGACGATCTGCTCGAGGTACGTCGGGTCCGCCATGACCGTGGGTAGGCCGGATGCCATGTCGATCGTGAACGCCACGCCCGGCCAGCGCAGCTCCTCGGACGCGACGACGCCAGGCACGACGCGCTGCAAAAGCACTGGCTCGCGACCGACGTCGGCGTCGCTCTCGCCGAACCGACTGAGGGCCACGACGTCCTCCACGAGACGCTTCAGCCGCTCCGCCTCGTCGGCGACGTCGCCGAAGATGTCGCGCCGCGTCGCCTCGTCGAGCCCGTTGTCCTCACGGGACAGGATCCGCGCGCCGCCGAAGATCGTCGTGATCGGCGTCCGCAGCTCGTGTGAGAGCACCCCGATGAACGTCTCGCGAACCGCCTCGCGCTGGCGTTGCTCGGTGACGTCGCGGACGACCAGGATGGTCTCGCCACGTGGCTCGCCCTGCGTCGAGCGGTCCGCGACCGGGTACGTGGCGACCTCGATCCATCGTTCTGGCTCGCGTCGGGTGCGCAGCACGATCGGACCGCCGTGGACCCCGAGCGGTGGCGCGATGCCGTCGGGATCGCGCAGCTCCGCGAGGACCTCCGCGTATGAGTTGATCGTGCTTCCGGCGAACATCTCGCGCGCTGATGGATTGGCGAGCAGGATCCTGCCCTCGGCCCCGCACACGATGACGCCGTCGCCCATCGCCCGGATGACCGCGTTGAGCTCGGCCGCGCGAGCGTGTTCGGCTCGCGCGAGACGCTCCAGCCGACTCTGCGATTCGACTCGCTCGCGGATATCCCGGGCGATCGCGACGAGCGTCGGCTCCTCGCCGGGTAGCTCGACCCGCTGGATCAGGATCTCGACAGGGATCGCGGGCTGCGCGTCGCGGTGGAACCGCAGTGACGCCGTCCTCGACTCGACGCGGCCCGCGCGAACCGGGCCGACCAACCGCTCGACGGCATGATCGTCGGTCGCCTCAAGGAGGTCCCACAGGCGACGCCCGACGAGCTCCTCGCGGGATAGCTCGAGTAATCCGACGGCGCCGTCGTTGACCTCCATGATGCTGCCGGTCATCGGCTCGACGATGAACACCGCCTCCGCGACCGCATCGAGGATGCGCCGGAAGCGATCGGCGACATGGAAGGCGCGCGCGTTCTCCAACGCGGCGCCGGCGCGAGCCGCCAGGTCGACTGCGAACGCCAGCTGGCGGGTGCCGAACGTCCGACCCGACTCGGCCGTGGCGAACGCGATCGTGCCCGAGACCCGTCCGCCCCCCACCATCGGGGCGCACATCCAGGACCGCAGGCCGAGCCGCCGGATGAGGTCCTTGTGCCCGTCGTCGGTAACGGTCTCGTCGATCATGTCGTCGTCGATGGTCTCGATGATCATGGCCTGGCCGGTGTGCGCGACGGCATAGGCTCCGATCGGCGCATCCGGACTGGGCGGGTACCGGTCGCGAAGCTCCTTCACGAGGGCGACCTTGGCCGGATCGCGATGCGCGATCACGAGCGTCGAAAGCCGATCGTCGGCCTCCAGGAGATCGATCGCGCACCAGTCGGCGAGGCCGGGGACGATCAACTCCGCGACCTGTCGCAGCGTCGCCGCTGTGTCGAGCGAGGCCCCCAGGATCCGACCGGCCTCCGCCATGTACGAGGCGAGCTCGACCTCGTCCGCGGCGACGTTCGGTAGCGAGCGCGTGGCGTCGTGGATCGTCGCGGGCGACGGACCGGGCTGCGCGATGGAGCGGGCCGTGGGCGGTAGGGCGGTCATGATCCCCGCGGGCTCAACGTTGCCGCCTCGCGCGTCCGGTAGGCGTCAACCGCGCGCAGACGTCCGACCGCTCGGCCGGTGTCCCGAGTTTGGCCGCGCCCGGCCTCACATCGACCGTATCTTCGGGCCGGCCCATCGATTCAGGGGCATTACAAACC
>JBIOWA010000214.1:0-2701 GCA_044868045.1 Candidatus Limnocylindrales bacterium | reverse complement strand
CATCTGGGGCCGAGGGTGAGCAGGATCACAGTCCGTTCGTAAGCGGGATCACGGCGGCGCGGGCCACTGTGGCATAGGTTCAGATGGCCGCCAGGCGGGCTGCCGGATCGGCCGGCGTCGGGTTGTTCATTCCGGCTGGCGGCTCGACATGCCTCCGACATGGGCACAAGAGCTCGACGATGCCAGATGGCACTTGCCGGCGAGGCGTCGCGAACCACGATAGAAGGTCGGAGTTGTCCGGCCGATCTGCGATGAAACGGTCGAAGTCAGGTGGGCGCCCAGGGCGTCTCCAGGGGCTGGCGCGGAAGGAACCACGACAATGCGATCTGACATCAAGCCCGGGGCGGTCTTCCCCGACTACGAGCTGCCCGACCAGTCCGGCAAGCGCCGGAGGTTGTCGGAGCTCCAGGGGGGCGACCCAATGGTCGTCGTCCTCTCGCGCGGCCACTTCTGCCCGAAGGACCGCCGCCAGCTGCGGAACCTCGTCGAGCTGTACCCCGAGATCAGAGTCGCGTACACCAAGGTCGTCACGATCTCGACCGACAATCTGCTCGAGACCAACGAGATGCGCGACGCCCTGGGCGCCGCATGGCCGTTCCTCTCGGACCCGGGCCGGTTGGTCCAGAAGGACCTCGACATCGCCGAGTACACGGATCCGATTCACGACCCGATGATCCCGTACACGTTCGTCCTTGAGCCGGGGCTTCGGATCTACTCGATCTACAACGGCTACTGGTACTGGGGCCGCCCTTCGAACGAGGATCTGCGGCGCGACCTGCGCGAGCTCACCCGGGCCATCCGACCCGACTGGGACCTCGGTGCACCGGGTCTCCGGCAGAAGTGGGAGCGGGGCCATCGCGAGGACGACTTCTGGCCGTACGGCCGCTCGATGCGCGAGGTCCTCGCCGCCCGCGAGGGTTAGCAAACCGCGAGCGAGGGGCTGCCCGCCCCGCGTGATCGGGCTCACAGCCCCGATGCGCGGCTATCCCTACCGTGTGACCAAGAAAGGAATCCTCACCTCATGTCCGAAATCAAGAACGCGACCGACGAGACCTTCGAAGATCTCGTGCTCCACAACGAGCGCCCGGTGGTCGTCGACTTCTGGGCCGCCTGGTGCGGTCCGTGCAAGATGGTTGCGCCAGAGATCGAGAGGCTCGCCGCCAAGTACGCTGGAAAGGTCGACGTCGTCAAGGTCGACGTCGACGCCAACCCGAAGCTGTCCCAGAGCCTGAACATCATGTCGATCCCCACGATCGCCCTGTTCAGGCCGGGCGATCGGCCGAAGGGCGTCGTCGGCTTTCGTCGCCTCGAGGAGCTCGAGGACGCCTTCGGGCTCGAGCGACTGGCAGCCTGATCGGCCGGGCCCTTCCACCGACATCCGCTCCTCCGCCACCGCCCCGGCTGCCCTTCCGGCCGGGGCGGTCTCATGCCGCCCGCAATCTCCGATGTGCGGCAGCGAACCGCCCGCTCGCCGACCCCGCGCGACAGTGCTCACAGAGGGAGCGAGATCCGGGATGGCCCCGCGCCGCCGCAGAAACGGAACGCGAATGATGATCAAGCGAACGCATCGGGCGACCTCGGCAACGATGAGCCAGCGCCAGTCGACGTGCCTCGCGAAAGCCAGATCAAGCGTCTCGTTGCGCTGCGAGCGCCCGTCGCGTGCGGGGTACTTACGTCCTGAAGCTTCGGTGCCTCAGCGGTCGCCCGCGGCGCTCGCCGCACGCTCGACGTCCTCGCGGAACAGCAGGCCGACGAGGCGCCCGTCAGCCGTCGTGACAGGCGCGGTCCGCAGCTTATCGTGGCGCATGCGCTCGGCCATCTCGTCGACCGTGATGTCCGGACGGAACGTGACTGGACCCGGGTCCATGACCTCCTCGGCCGTCTGATCGTCATCCCCGAGCCTGGATCGGTAGACGCGGCCCAGCACGATCCGCTCCTCGTTCACCACGAAGCACGAGCTCCAGTCACCCGCGAGCCGAGGCCGGATCTCGGAGACATGGGTTTCGAGCCAGCAGGTGGGGACGTCAGTCCGCGCCAGCCGGCCAACCAGAGTCAGGCTCGCAGCCGAGCCCTCGATCGGTAACCCTGCGGCCATCCAATCAGCCTTGCCGCCGACGTAGTGGTGGACGTTACGGAAGCCGAGCGTTTCGAGGCGCCACGCGGCGCGCGGGCTCAGGTCGCAGGCGAAGTCGTAGCAGTAGACGATAACCGGGCGATCCCGATCGAGCGTCGACACAGCCGCTGGAGTCAGGTCGCGCAGCGGCAGGCTCTGGGCTCCGGGCAAGTGCGCCTCGTCATACGCGGCGCGCGGCAGGACCTCGAGGAGCGCGGCCCCGAGCCTGGTCAGCCGCTGGAGTTCGTGACGATCGATGGCGGTCGGCATGTGCGAGGCTCCGTCGAGCGGAGGCGCCGGCGATCGACGTCAGCGCCTATCGCGCGGGCTCGGTCGGCATCGTCTCATGCGGGCGGAAACGCGCCACGTACAGGCCGAGCGGGATGCCGAAGAAGCCGCCGTGAGCGATCACCTGGATCGTCGGGTCGGTCGTGTCCGCGAACCACTTCCAACCCGCGACCGGCCCGATGACGAAGAAGTTCACGACCCATAGGGCGAGACCAAGCACGGTTGCCGCAACGACGATCGGACCGGTGCCCGCCCGCGGGGCGACGAGGCCTACGCCGAGCGCGAATGCACCTCCGTAGA
>JBIOWA010000213.1:0-3959 GCA_044868045.1 Candidatus Limnocylindrales bacterium | reverse complement strand
CTCCAGGCCCTCGCTCAGCAGGCGGAGAACCTCCAGCTGCCTCGGCGTCAGGTTCGCGAGCAGTGACCCGTCGGGCGAGGCCGCGCGCTCGATCGGGATCCCGATCCCAAAAACGCCGACGACCTGGTCTGCACGGCGGAGCGGCGCGGAAGTGATGCGCAGCGTCACCAGGTTGCCCGCCTTGTCGAACACCCGCAGGTCGAACACCCGCGTCGTCTTCCCGACGACCTTGCGCGCGAAGTTCGTGCGCGCCAGCCCTCGGTGCTCCGGGGCGACCGCGTCCACGAACGGCTGGCCGCGCCGATCGCCGAACAACTCGATGTAGGCCTCGTTCACCCAGCGGAAGCGACCGTCTCGATCGATCACATAGGCGGGTGCCGCGAGGTCCTCCACGGCCCTCGGAAGGTCAAGGCTCGGACTGTTGATCGACAAATGTTCTCTGTTGGTCACGTGCCGGCGCTCGGAAGGAGAGCCCTACCGGCCGCCCCGCCGAGGGCGGCCGGTAGGGGAGGTGCTCGGGCGGTACGAGGGACCAACCTCGCCGGGCTGGTGGCGAAGGTGGGGAAGGTAGGGCGTACCTTGACCGCCTGAGCGCGCACGAGCTTTTCACGATCCGCGCCGCATTGCCTGACCCAGCTGGGTCAAGTGGATCCGGAACCGCCCACTTGCTCGGACGCGCCGATCGCCTGGCGCCCAGGACTTGACAACGCGAACCGGTCGTCGTAGTCGTTGTCCGTGGCGGAGCTTCCCCGCGGCACGGTCACCTTCGTCTTCACGGACATCGAGGGCTCGACCGCTCTGCTCAAGCGGCTGCGCGACCGGTATGGCGAGGTGCTCGAGCGGCACCAACGGATCCTCCGAGGGGCCTTCGACGCGCACGACGGGCGCGAGATCGACACCCAGGGCGACTCGTTCTTCTTCGCCTTCGCCCGCGCGAGAGACGCCGTGGCCGCAGTCGTCGAGGCGCAACGGGAGCTCGCAGCGCAACCGTGGCCGGAAGGTGGCGAGGTCCGCGTGCGCGTCGGGCTCCACACGGGCGAACCCGCCGTCGGCGAGCACCGCTACCTCGGCTTCGGTGTCCACCGCGCCGCCCGGATCAGCGCCGCGGGCCACGGCGGGCAAGTCCTTCTCTCCAACGCGACACGCGAGCTCGTCGAAGACGACCTTCCCGAGGACGTCCGCGTCTCCGAGCTCGGCACGTATCAGCTGAAGGACGTCGACCGGCCCGAGCGGCTCTACCAGCTCGAGATCGAAGGGCTCCGCAGCGACTTCCCGCCGCTGAGGGCGCCGCTGCTCAAGGAGCCGCACCCGCACCGCCGCCGCGCCGTCCTCGTCGGCGCGCTGGCCGGCGTGATCGCCGCATCTGTCGCGATTCCGATCTTCGCCTTCGGGCAGGGCGGCTCGGGAGAAGAAGCCCTCGACGCTGCTGCAGGGAACTCCGTCGGCTTCATCGACCCGGCGACGAACCGGCTCCTCGCCGACGTCAGCGTCGGCACGACCCCCACCGACGTCACGGCCGGCGAAGGCGCCGTCTGGGTCACGAACGCTGCTGACGGGACCGTCGACCGGATCGATCCGGTAACCCACACCGTCAGGCAGACGATCCCCGTCGGCAACGGCCCGGACGGCATCGCTGTCGGCGCCGGCTCCGTCTGGGTGGCAAACGGCCTCGACGGCACCGTCTCACGAATCGATCCTCGCTCGAACCTCGTCACGCAGAGGTCGATCCCCGTCGGCAACGGCCCGAGCGGCATCGCGGTCGGCATGGGCGCCGTCTGGGTCGTGAACCGCGACGACGCGACACTGTCGCGGATAGACCCCGTCACGGGCAAGGTCGCCAAGACCTTTACGGTGGGAGCGAGTCCCGTTGATGTCGCCATCGCCGCCGGCTCGGTCTGGGTGACGAGCGCAGCCGAAGGAAACGTGCTGCGAATCGATCCGCGCACGGGCGACGTTCTCGCCGACCCCAGCGTCGGCCGCGGCCCGGCTGCGATCGCCGCCGCTGACGGCGCCGTCTGGGTGGCCAACAGCGTAGACGGCACCGTTTCACGCATCGACCCCAGGACGTCGACAGTGACGGCGACCATCCCGGTCGGAGGAGGTCCGAGCGGCATCGCAGCGGGCCTGGGCGGCTTGTGGGTGGCGAACGAACAGGAAGGGGCGATCTCACGGATCGACCCCGCCACGAACCGGCCCGCAAAATCGATCTCGATCGGGAGCCGCCCTACAGGGATAGCCACCGGCCCCGGCGGAGTCTTCGTGGCCGTGCGGCCGGCCGCCGGCGCGCACCGCGGCGGGATCCTCACCGTCGTCGACCTCGACTACTACGACTTGTTCGGGTGTTGCGATCCGGCCGTGTCCTACAGCCCGCTGCTCGGCATCACGAACGACGGACTCACCACCTTGAAACGGGTCGGCGGCCGCGAGAGCACGGAGATCGTGCCCAACCTCGCAACCTCGCTGCCCGAGGCGAGGGACGCCGGCCGGACCTACACCTTCCGACTCCGCAAGGGGATTCGCTACTCGACAGGCAGGCCCGTGCGGGCCGGCGATTTCCGGCGAGCGATCGAGCGCACCTTCGAGCTCAGCTCCGATTACGCGCACCTCTACGCGTCGATCGCCGGCGCCGCGGCCTGTGCACGGCATCCGAAAGGCTGCGATCTCGCCCGGGGTATCGACGCCGACGACGGCGCCGGGACGGTCACGTTCCACTTGACGGCGCCCGACCCCGATTTGCCGGCGAAGCTTGCGCTGCCGTTCGCGTTCGCAGTCCCGCAGGACACGCCGAGCAAGCTCGGCAGGCGCGGTGTGCCTGCGACCGGGCCGTATCGGCTCGCGGCCTACGTGCCGAGACGTCAGATCAGGCTCGTGCGAAATCCCTGGTTCCGGGAATGGTCGCGCGCGGCCAAGCCGGCGGGCTATCCGGAGGAGATCGTGATCAGGCTCGGCATCCCCGTCTCGGCGCAAGTGCGGGCGGTGGGGTCGGGACAGGGAGATATCGCCGATCTCTCGAACCGGGGCGAGCCCGACGTCGAGGCGCTCAGAGCGCGGTACGGGTCTCGCCTGCACTCGGGCCCGGGACCGTACGTCGTCTACACGTTCCTCAACACGCGTCTTCCGCCGTTCGACGACGTCCGTGTGCGCAGAGCGCTGAACTACGCCCTCGATCGCGAAGCGGTGGTGCGCTCGGCCGGAGGGCCGCTGTTCGCGTCTGCCAGCTGCCAGGTACTGCCGGCAAACTTCCCCGGTTACCGGAAGTACTGCCCATACCGGCGCGATCTCGCAACGGCGAAGCGGTTGGTGGCCGCCTCCGGTACACAGGGGACACCCGTCATCGTCTGGACGCGCGCGACCTACAAGAGGTTCTATGCGCACGTCGTCAAGGCGCTCGAGAGCCTGGGCTACCGGACGCGGCTGAAGGTAGTCGACGACCACGCGTATTACGACGCTCTCGCGAAGGCGGGGCCCGCCAAGGTCCAGGCCGGCTACGTGGGTTGGGTCACTGACTACCCGTCGGCGGGGTCCTTCATCACCGGCCTTCTCGGTTACCTCGGCATGCCGACCGGGTTCTCCGACCAGGCAGTCGAACGGCAGATCCGGGAGGCGTTCCAGCTCCAGCAAACCGATCAGGCGATGGCGAACGCGCGCTGGGCCCGGATCGACCGGATGATCGTCGACCGAGCACCGGTCGTGCCGATGTACAACCTGCGCTGGATCGTCTTCACCTCCGGACGCGTCGGCAACTTCCAGTACCACCCGCTCTCGTACACACTGCTCGACCAGCTCTGGGTGCGGTAGCGGTCTCTAGACTCCGCGCATGTTCGAGGACGGCCTCGCCGAGCTGCACACCCACCTCGGCGCGTCGGTTGCCTCGGAGATCCTCTGGAGCCTGGCGCACGAGCAGGGGATCGCGCTGCCGGTCAAGGACTACTGGGAGTTCGACCGGCTGGTCACGATCG
>JBIOWA010000212.1:0-6368 GCA_044868045.1 Candidatus Limnocylindrales bacterium | reverse complement strand
GGGGCACGCGCGATCAGCTTGTTGTAGGTCTCGAACTCATAGGTGCCGGATGGGTGCCCGAAAGCGCCCGAGCGGGTCGCGGACCAGGTCGCTCCAGGTGCATCAAGCATGTTCCTGGTCGCGCCGGGCGCGTCCGCTGGACGGATCGCGCCGGCGACCAGATAGGCGGCTCCGCCGGCGACCGTCAGCGCGGCCGCGAGCCCGAGCAGTCTCAACGAAGTAGGCATGTCACTGAACCTCCGCGGAGCGCGACCAGCGCGCCGCTGTGGGATGCGTTCGATGTTCTCGAGAGCTCGATCGATGATCCGGTCTGGGATCCGGTCGACGCCCTCAAACCAGAGGTCCAGGACGCGTTCGATATCTCGTGACCGGGTCATCGCAGTCGCCCTCCCGCCACCGCGACGCTGCGCTCATCCGCCTCGAGGGCGGCGCGCATCGCCTGATGGGCGTAGTGGAGTCGAGATCGGACCGTTCCCGCCGGGACGCCGAGCGTGTCGGCGATCTCCGCGAGTGGCAGACCGATGTAATGGTGGAGCGCCAACAGGGCGCGTTGATCAGGCGTGAGGCGACGGAATCCGCGTTCCAGCTGGTCTCGGTCGTCGACCGTGAGACTCGTCCTCGTTCGGCGACGACGGCTCGACGGTCAGTACCCGGACGCTGGCCGACCAGCGGCGAGCTTGGGCCGATTCCGTGTAGCTGGCATGGACGAGGATCCGGCGGATCCAGGCGTCAAACCGATCCGGATCGCGGAGGCGAGGCAGATCACGCCAGGCGATCTCCAGCGTGTGTTGCGTCGCATCCTCGGCTCGATCGACGTCGCGGAGGATTCGCTGCGCGAGCCCATAGAGCTGGTCACCGCAGGCACGAGCCAGGTCGGCAAATGCCTCCCGGTCACCCTGCTGCGCCCGAACACGAGGTCGCGATCCATTCCGCTTCGTCCCTCGATCGGCACTCTGTCGGGTGCCGCTTCCGAGAGTAATGACACGTGGGATGGGTGGAGTGTTCAAACATCGGCACGCGCCGTTGATGACGCTGCAATGTATGGCGGCCTACGATTCCTACGATGCAAAGGAGGGCCGCCATGCTGGACACCAAGAAGGTGCTGGACACGACCAAGGCCTATTCGAGCTTCGCCACCAAGGACGTCGAGGCGGCTCGCCGGTTCTACGCCGACAAGCTGGGCCTCGATGCCGAGTCGCTTTACGACGGGCAGATGCTCGAGCTCAAGCTCCGTACCGGGACCCGGGTCCTCGTCTACCCGAAGGACGACTTCAAGCCGGCGACCTACACGGTCCTGAACTTCCCGGTGCCCGATATCGACAAGGCGGTCGATGCGTTGACCAGCTCAGGGATCACGTTCGATCGCTACGAGGGCTTCGACCAGGACGCGAAGGGCATCGCCCGGAGCGAGGGCAATGGCCCCGACATCGCGTGGTTCAAAGACCCGGACGGCAACATCCTCGCGGTCCACAGCGACGAGGGTCCGTAACCCCCGGCCGATCTCGAGCCGGTCGCCGAACCGGCTCAGGTCGGCTTGAACGAGTTGTAGATCCGCAGGAACAACCTGCGATCGGCCGCCTCGGTGCCGGGGTCGCTGAACATCTCGATGAAGTAGCCGACCGCGCCGCGCTTGATGACCACGACCTGCATGTAGAACTTCCGGCCGTCGTTCGAACCGGTGAACGTCAGCAGCCGGCCGCTGTACGACCCGACGGAGATCCGCTTGTCGGACAGGAGCTTGGCGCTGTAGTGGCTCTTGAACAGCGCCTTCTCCTGGGCGACCGTTCCGGCCAGATCGACCGTCGTCGATACCGTGTCGCGCGACACGTACACGTAGTGCGAGATGTAATCGTCGAACTGATCGGCGCGCGTCGATGAGCCGGGCGTCACGACCCAGTCCGGCGGGTACTTTATCTGGTACTTGAACCGCTTCGACCGGTAGGTCTTCCACGGCACCGGGGTCGGCTTCGGCGTCGGTGTGGGGGTCGCGGTCGGGGTCGGGCTGGGTGTTGCCGACGGCGATGGGGAGGGCGTCGGTGACGGGCTGGCCGCCAGCGCGACCGAGCTCGCGGGTGACGCCGTCGCCGCCACGCTCGCAGCGGGCGCCGCATTGCCGCCACACGCCGTCGTGATGACGGCCAGGCCCACGGCCCAGAGCCCCAGGATCCCTGCACGTCTTCGCATCGTGTCCCCTCACGAACGGCTGGTCGCACCGACTCGGGCCATCCTACGGTGACGGCTGTCAACGCGACAGCTTGTCCGCAGGCTGGCAGGGCCGGTCATTCGCCGGCCATGACCCGGTCGTTCCGTTCTCGCCGGTACCTGATCGACGCGCGTCGTGCTCGACCGTTACGCCGACTCGATCCCCAACTGCGCCACGGTCTCTCCGCCGAACGCCAGCGGCTCACCGACCTGGTAGGCGTCGGCCATCTTGTTCCATGCCTCGAATCCCGGATGGGCATCGTGGGCATGATGGCCTTCGCCGGTCGAGAAGATCGCGGCCACGAGGTACTGGACCGCGCCTGGCACCGGCCGCGACGAGATGTCGAGCCGGTTGAGCGTCGCGCCGACGAGCAGGCCGCGGCCCTTGAGGTCCTCCCAGACGGGCACCTCGTGTTCGCGGAACCCGGCCTCGAACGCCTCGACGTGCTGTTCGGCGACGTTCAGCACGACGGTCACGGTCTCCATCTCGACACCTCCGTTCGCTGGCGTGTCGATGATGCCAGCGCGCTAGGAGCATTGGTCGTGCCGATGAACGCTGACCCAGGTGCGGATCGCCGATGTCGCGAACTGGACCGTCGGCTGGCTCACAATGAGCGCGGTAGCCCTCGGAGGTGACGATGTCCTATCCACCCGCGCGATACCTCGGGGAGGGCGGCCTCGTGAGCGCCGTCCTGCGGCCGGCCGACGCCGAAGCCGAGGTCCGCTACAGGAACGGCGGCTCGGCCCACTACCTCGCGACTGGCGCGTCGACCAACGGGCTCTTCGGCTTGTATCGCTGGGAGATGTCGGGGGCGCGGAGCGGTCCCGATCCGCACTTCCACCGCACGATGACGGAGGCGTTCTACGTCCTCTCGGGGACGGTCCGGATCTTCGACGGCAAGGACTGGGGCGATCGACGGCCGGGCGACTTCGTCTTCATCCCCGAGGGCGGCATCCACGGATTCCGCAACGAATCGGGCGAGCTCGCGTCGATGCTGATCCTGTTCGCGCCGGGCGCACCGCGCGAGGACTATTTCGAAACGTTGGCGCGCGTCTCCGAGGGCCTCCTCATGACCGACGAGGAGAAGGCCGAGTTCTACCTACGCCACGACAACTACTGGGTGGAACCGGGCGGCTGGAAATGAGCGGGTCGGTCGACCCAACGTCCGGCCACATCGTCTCGTTCGACGACCTCGAGCACTCCGAGCACTCGCACGAGTTCGTGGGCGCGGAACACGGCGACGTGCCGTTCTGCGTGATCCTCGTCCATTCGCGACCGGGCGTCGGGCCGAAGCTCCATCGCCATCCGTACCCCGAGGTCTTCATCGTCGAATCCGGGCGGGCGACGTTCCAGATCGGCGACCGAACCGCCGTGGTCGAAGAGGGGCACGTAGTCGTGAGCCCGCCCGGTGAGGCGCACGGCTTCACGAACACGGGCACCGGCGAGCTCCGCATCACCGCGATCCACGGTGCCGGCCGGTTCGACACGGAGTGGCTCGCCGGCCCGGACCCGACCTGGACCTCGAAGCGGCGCTAGCCGGGGACCGTCTGCCCGGCCCGATCAGTTGCAGTCCGAGCGCGGGCTATTCGCGTTGGCGATCAACCTGGCGAGGACATCCGGGTTGCCCGGCAGCTCGAAGTGGTTGACGCCCGGGTTGTCCGTGAGGCTGAAGTGATGGCACGCCATCGCGGCCCACACCGCGACGGCATCGTTGGTGATGTCCTCCTGGTTGATGTCGCCGTCGCGAGTGATGAACTCGGTTGTGCCGGTCACCAGCTGGCCGACCGACAGGTCGGCAAGGCCCAGCCCAACCAACGTCTCGAGGCCTGAACCCTTCTCCGCGTATACGTCGACGTTCGGGAAATGCGCCGGGTCGGCGAACGGGACCCCGCCGATGTAGAAGTCAGCGATCGGATTGACCCACGGGAGCCCGGCATCGTTGAAGAGCGCGTGGTAGTCCTCGGGCGTGTAATCGACTCCGGTCGACTGGTCACGGACCACGACCTCGTCGTCACCGAAGATCTCCGGGTCGGAGGCGGTGATGAACGTCGAGGGGTGCGAGAGGAACATCCGCGCTGAACTGACGCCGTTTGCCGACGTCACCGGGAACGTCAAGTCGGAGATGTTCACACCGACGAACATCAGCGCATAGCCGAGACCCTGGCCGGGGAAGTTGCCCGCCAGCGGTGTGAAGCCGTGGATGAACTTGTCCTTCCAGGCCTGGCTCGTGTGCGTCAGCAGGTACTGGATGTAGATCGGTCCGTTGGAATGGCCGACGAGGTGGACCGGCCTGCGGCCGTTGTCCCGGTACGTCGCCTCGATCAGGTGCATCGATCGCTGCAGGAAACCGGCCATGTCCGGAGTGAGGCGCGCGTCGTACCCGGCGACGCGGATGTCCTGGTTGCGTGCGTAGCCGGCGGCCTCGAGCGCCTGGTACATCGGCTCGTAGGCAGGCGCACTTTCGGCGAGTCCGTAGTCGGCGATCGTGACGGTGACGCCGGGCTGCTCCGAGAACCGCAAGCGCATAGGCATTCGCGGGTTGTCGGCCTTGTAGCGAAGCGTCAGCAGTTCATCGCGGCAGACCTGGGAGAACGTCGGGCCCGGATCGAAGAAGACCAGGTCTTCGAATGTCCCGGAGGACGGGCACGCAGGATCGACGCGCTGGTTCTTGACCGTGACCTCGAGCCGGGTGAAGTGCCACGCCGGGAACAGGACGATGGGCGTCAGGCCGCTCGACTGCTTCGGGTGGGCCGACGTCGCCGGCGCGCCGGCGACCATCGCCACGGCGAGACCGGTGAGGAGCATCGCGAATCGGCGGCTGTGGGATCGGGGCACGCGCATCTGGGTCCTCCTTACCGTCCCCGGCTGTCAAGACTGTAGACCCGCCTGCAAGCGGTGCCGACCTCGACCGTCACCTGGGACGTTCTGGCAGAACTTGCATCCGGGGACCGTCATCGCCACTGGGACGGCTCGTTCTGGCAGAACGTGCACCCAGGGACGAATTAGGCACTGCAATCGGGCCTCAGGCGGCCGTTTCGATCCCCAGGCCGGCCATAACGGTCTCCTCACGCAGCTTCTGCCATCCGCGGGCATTCCCCACAACCCGCGGCGGCGACATCCCGCCACGCCCGGTAGGCTGGCAACCGTACCGACTGTCGAACCCAAACGGAGTACCGCCCATGGATTGGACCCTGGAAGTCGTGGTCCTGCCCG
Organism: Candidatus Limnocylindrales bacterium; assembly: GCA_044868045.1. Taxonomy (GTDB): domain Bacteria; phylum Chloroflexota; class Limnocylindria; order Limnocylindrales; family CSP1-4; genus SPCO01. The sequence goes on along the minus strand of JBIOWA010000212.1, from coordinate 952 downwards.
TCAGCGACATCGATCGATCGATCGAGTTCTACCGCGACAAGGTCGGCTTCGACCTCGACCACGACACGAAGACCGAGCAAATGCATGTCGTGCAACTCACCCCAAGAGGCTCCGGCTGCTCGATCGTCTTCGGTGACCTGCCGGCCCAGCGCGAGATGGCACCCGGCTCGATGCGCGGCCTGCAGCTGGTCGTCGCCGACGCCAAGGCCGCGCGGCAGGAACTGCTCGATCGCGGCGTCGAGGCCAGCGAGATCATGGTCTTCTCGCCCGACGACGGCGGCACGTTCTTCGGCTTCAGCGACCCCGACGGCAACACTTGGGCCGTGCAGGAGCTCAAGGTCCGCGGCGAGAAGCCGCTGATCCGACCCGAGGATCGAGGCCGCTTCGGCGCGAAGTCCTAGCGACCGCCGCGACCGTCCCGATCAGGAAGGGCGCTCCGCGGTCGCTGGTTCGATCCGAACGCTCCCGGCGTGGGGCCGGATCGCCGTCTCGCGGCCATCTTCCCAGCGCACGCGGTATTCCGTGCTGGTCTGGTGCTCGATCACTTCGAGGATCTCGCCCCGGCGCTCGGCGGTCCCGACCTTCTCCGACTCCACGACGATGCGATCGCCGACGTGCGCGTCACTCACATTGCACCTCCGAACTCAAACCCACCATGGTCGAAGCGGATGGGACGAGGGCGTGCCATCCGCATTGGGTCGAGCCAGCAGCAGCTGGGCGACATCGAGCTCGCCGCGCTCGAACCCCAACCGCGCACCCGACATGTAGAGCCGCCACGTACGAGCCACTTCCGCGCCCGTCGCGTCGACCGCGGCGGCCCAGGATCGTTCGAGCCGCTCGACCCAGGCGCGCAACGGCTGGAAGATGCCCGGAATACGCGGCTCGATCGCGGCATTCGGGTGGTTGTACGAGTCGCGGTTCGAGAACAGGTAGGCGCTGATAAAGGCCTCGT
>JBIOWA010000211.1:0-2552 GCA_044868045.1 Candidatus Limnocylindrales bacterium | reverse complement strand
TTGGCCGTGCCGAGGTCGATGCCGATCTTCATGAGGAGGAGACGTCGTTCCCTTCTGCGAGGCGCTTGATCCTGGCCCCGAGTTCCAGGAACTTGCCTTCGATGTTCTCATAGCCTCGGTGAACGTGGTGCGCACCGTGGATCGTTGTCGTGCCGTCGGCCGCGAGCGCGGCGAGGATCAGTGAGGCGCCCGCGCGCAGGTCGCCGATCTCGACCTCGGTCCCGTGGAGCGGGGTCCGGCCGGTGATGACGGCCCTGTGGGGGTCGACGATCTCGACGTCCGCGCCCATTCGGACGAGCTCGCTCGTCCACTCCAATCGGTCCTCGAAGATCCGCTCGTCGACGTGCGACCTGCCGTCTGCCTGGGTCAACAGCACCGACGTCGGAGGCTGGAGGTCGGTGGCCAGGCCCGGGTAGGGCCCGGTCTCGACGTCGACCGCCCGGAAGCCCGGGCCGTCCAGCGCCGAGCCGTCGACCTCGATCGTGTCCTGCCCGCAGGCGACGCCGACGCCGGCCCGACCGACGGTCTCGATGAAGGATCCGAGGTGGTCGCAGGGCGCACCAGTCAACGTGATGCGGCCGCCGGTCACCGCGCCGGCGACGACGAACGTGCCGGCTTCGATGCGGTCCGGGATGACCCGATGCTCGGCGCCACGCAGGCGCTTCCGACCTTCGACCTCGATCGTGTCGGGGTGCGTCCGCTCGACCGAGGCACCCATCTTCTGCAGGAAGGTGATGAGGTCGTCGACCTCGGGCTCCTGTGCGGCCGGACGGATCACCGTATGCCCGTCGGCGAGGGTCGCCGCGAGCATCGCGTTCTCGGTGCCCATCACCGACACGAACGGGAAGCGCACCTCGGCCCCGCGGAGCCGACCCGGGGCGGTCGCGAAGTAGTAGCCGTTGCGGTATTCGATCTCTGCGCCGAGCGCACGCATCGCCTCGACATGGAGGTTGACCGGGCGTCGCCCGATCCGGTCGCCGCCTGGGTTGCTGATGATGACCCGGCCGAAGCGCGCCAGCAGCGGGCCGAGCAGCATGAACGACGCGCGCATCTTGGCCGCGGCCTCGAGCGGCACGAACTGCCACTCGACGTCGCCTGCCGCGACTTCGTAGACGTTGGTCTCAGGATGGTCGACGACGACGCCGAGCTCCGTCAGCGTCTGGGCCATGACCCGGACATCCTCGATCTCGGGGGCGTTCGTGATCCGGCACCGCTCGCCGGTCAGGGTCGCGGCCGCGAGCATCTTCAGTGCGGCGTTCTTGGCGCCGCTGATCGCGACTGAACCGGCCAGCGGGCGGCCCCCCTCCACGCGGAAGACCTCGCGCGGAACGGGGTCGGGCACGTACTCCCAGTGGAACGGTCGAGCGTCAGCCACGTATCACTCCGACGTGCGCCGCAGGGCCCCTAGCCGCGATGTCGCGGACCCTCGCGGTAGCGCCGTTCGGCGACGCGGATCCGGAGCAGCGCCTGCTGCAGCGCGGCCCGGGCAGCGGACAGGTCGGCGCCCTCGTGGTAGCCGGACTCGAGGGCCCGCTCCGCCTCGCGTCGCGCTTCCTGCGCCTTCTCGAGGTCGATCTCGCTCGCCATGTCGGCGGTCTCGGCCATCACCACGACCTTGTCTGGCCGGACCTGGAGGAAGCCGCCGACGATCGCGAACGATTCCTCGGCGCCGCCTTTGCGGATCCGCAACTCCCCGACGCCGAGGGTCGAGATCAGCGGGGCGTGGTGCGGCAGCACGCCGAGCTCCCCTTCGGAGCCCGGGAGCTGGACGGAGTCGACCTCGTCCGAATAGGCCAATCGCTCCGGAGTCACGATCTCGAGCTGCAGCGGCATCAGGATGCCAGCTTCTCGGCGTTGGCTCGGACGTCCTCGACGGTGCCGGCGAGGAAGAATGCCTGCTCGGGCAACGTGTCGGTCTTGCCCTCGAGGATCTCCTTGAACGACGCCACCGTGTCCTTGATCGAGACGTACGCGCCTGGTCGCCCCGTGAAGACCTCCGCGACGAAGAACGGCTGGCTGGCGAAGCGCTGGAGCCGTCGCGCCCGAGCCACCGTCGCCTTGTCGTCCTCGGACAGCTCGTCGATCCCGAGGATCGCGATGATGTCCTGGAGGTCGCGGTACCGCTGCAGGACGCGCTTCGTCTCCTGGGCGACCTCGTAGTGCTCCTGCCCGACGACGAGCGGATCGAGCACGCGAGAGGTCGACGTGAGCGGATCGACCGCCGGGTAGATGCCGAGCTCGGCGATCGAGCGCTCGAGGCGGATCGTCGAGTCGAGGTGGGCGAACGTTGTCGCCGGTGCCGGATCGGTGTAATCGTCGGCGGGGACGAACACCGCCTGGAGCGAGGTGATCGAGCCCTTCTTCGTCGACGTGATGCGCTCCTGGAGCCCGGCCATCTCCGTGGCCAGGTTCGGCTGGTAGCCCACCGCCGACGGCATCCGCCCGAGCAGGGCCGATACCTCGGAGCCCGCCTGCGTGAAACGGAAGATGTTGTCGATGAACAGGAGGATGTCGCGGCCCTCTTCATCGCGGAAGTACTCGGCCATCGTGAG
>JBIOWA010000210.1:0-14776 GCA_044868045.1 Candidatus Limnocylindrales bacterium | reverse complement strand
TCACCGAGAAGCACCAGGCCGCCGCGTCCGACGTGACCGCGGCGCGCGAGGCGGCGATGAGTTACGCGGCGTACCGGATCCTCCTGTGGCGGTACGGGACCGTGTCGGACCTGGCGAAGGCGAAGGCAGAGCTCGACGCGACGATGGCGTCGCTTTGCTACGCGACCGACTCCAGCAGCACAGAGGGTGACTCGCCGGCGGCGCTCGGCAACCGGATCGCCGCGGCGGTGATCGAGTACGGGGAGACCGACGGCTCGCTCGAGGACGAGCGCTACAAGGACCCCGACTACCACCCGGTCAACGACCCGCTCGAGGTCGCGGAACCCGGTACGGTCATGCGCGACCCCAACCGCTGGCAGCCCCTCTCGCTCGCCAAGCAGCTCTCGCAAAACGGCCTGCCGATCCCGGGCCAGGTCCAATCGTTCATCGGGCCCCACTGGGGCCACGTCAAGTCGTTCGCGCTGCCGCCGTCCGACACCGGCGTCCCGATCGACCCGGGCACCCCGCCACGGCTCGGGACGCCGTCGGCCCAGGAATTCAAGGACGAGGCGGTCGACATCATCCGCCGCAGCAGCGAGCTCGATGCGACCGACGGAGCGACGCTCGACATCGGGCCGGGCGCCCTCGGCGCGAACAGCCTCGGGCGCAATGACGGGCAGGGTCACCCGGTTAACCCGGTCACCGGCCAGCCGTACGCCCCGGACGTCGTCCTCCGCGCCGACTATGCCCGTGCCTTGGCCGAGTACTGGGCGGACGGTCCGAAGTCGGAGACGCCGCCCGGCCACTGGAACGTGCTGGCGAACCAGGTCGCGGACGCCCCGGGCTTCCAGTTCAAGCTCGGCGGCCAGGGGCCTGCCCTCGACCGCCTCCAGTGGGACGTGAAGATGTACCTAGCCCTCAACGGGGCGGTGCACGACGCGGCGATCGCGACCTGGGGCGTCAAGGGGTTCTACGACTCCGCGCGCCCGATCTCGATGATTCGCTACATGGGCGGCAAGGGGCAGTCGAGCGACCCGTCGGGACCCTCGTACGACCCCGACGGCCTGCCGCTCGTGCCCGGCCTGATCGAGGTCGTGACCGCCCAGTCGAGCGCCCCAGGTGAGCGCCACGCGGCCCTCGCCGGACACGTCGGCGAGATCGCGGTCAAGGCCTGGCGCGGCTTCCCGAAGGACCCTGCCACGGAGACGAGCGGCGTCGGCTGGATCCGGGCCGTCGACTGGGTGCCATACCAGCGCTCGACCTTCGTGACGCCGGCGTTCGCGGGCTACCCGTCGGGGCACAGCACGTTCAGCCGCGCCGGCGCCGAAGTGCTGACCGCCCTGACCGGCAGCGAGTACTTCCCGGGCGGCCTCTACGAATGGACGCTCGCCAAGGGCGACCTCAAGCACGAGGAAGGCCCGACCCAGGACGTCACGCTCGAATGGGCCACGTACTTCGACGCGGCCGACCAGGCCGGCGTCTCCCGCCTGTTCATGGGCATCCACATCCCGGCCGACGATGTCGAGGGACGCAAGATCGGATCGACCTGCGGCAAGGACGCGATGGCGCTCGCCCTCAAGTACTTCGACGGGTCCGCGACGCCCTAACGGCGCAGATCGCCGGCGGCCGTCGCCGAGCCCGCCGCCCCGAAGATCGCCTCGATCACGCGCAGGTTCGCGACCGCGTCGCCGGGCGGGACCGGCGTCAGCCCGCCGTCGAGCACGGCGCTCGCGAACGCCTCGGCCTCGGCCGCGTAGGGATCCTTCGTCTCGAACGTCATGATCTCGGTCGCCGGCGCGACCGGCGGATCGCCACCCGCCGTCAGCGAGATCGTCGTCGGGCGGTCCGGCGGGACGTTGAAGGGGATCGCGATCGAGATCCGCCCCGCGTCGCCGTAGATGTGGACGCGCTGGTCGGTCTCCGTCCGCGTCGAGCAGGTGAAGCTGGCGATCCCGCCATCGAACTCGAGGATCGCGCTGGTCAGGACGTCGGTCCCGTCGGTCGGATCGCGCCGGATGGCCGATGTGATGCGGACGGGCTCGCCGCCGAACAACATCCGCGACAGGTTCACGCAGTAGCAGCCGATGTCGTAGAGCGCGCCACCGCCGAAGTCGAGGATGTTGCGGATGTTCGAGGTGTCGTCGTTGAAATAGGAAAACCAGCTCTGGATCGCGGCAAGCCGGCCGATCCGGCCCGACGCCACGAGCTCGCGGACCGCCACCCACGACGGATGGTGGCGGTACATGAACGCCTCCATCAGGTGCACGCCGGCCGACTCGGCGGCCTCGATCATCTCTTCCGCGTCGGCCGCGGTGAGGGCCAACGGCTTCTCGCAGAGGACGTGCTTGCCGGCCCTGGCGGCGGCGATCGACCACTCCTTGTGCAGGTGGTTCGGCAGCGGGATGTACACCGCGTCCACGTGCGGGTCGGCAAGCAGCGCCTCGTATGAGCCGTGGGCCGTCGGGATCCCGAGCCGATCCGCCCACGATCGCGCCAGCTCGGCATCGCGTGAGGCGATGGCGGTGATCTCCGTGCGACCCGCCCGGCGCATACCCGGGATCACCTTCTGGGTCGCGATGTTCGCCGTCGAGAGGATTCCCCAGCGCAAAACGCCGGTCATTCACCCACTCCTCGCATTCCGTCTTGACATGGTCGCGTCGTTGTACGAGTCTCGCACACACATTTGAGAAAGAGGAACACAAACCCGATGCTTATCGGTCGGGACGAGCTCGGGCATCGCAGCGAGACCGTCCGTCGGGCGAACCTCAGCGCGATCGTCCGCGAACTCCACGAGAGCGGACCGCTGTCGCGATCGGATCTCGTCGCCCGCACGGGCCTGACGCGAAGCGCCATCCGGGGCCTGATCGGGGAGCTGGTGGCGGGCGGCCTCGCGACGGAGGGTCCCGCGCCGCTGGACGGGACGCCCGGGCGCCCGTCGCCGGTGGTGCGGACCGATCCGCACGGCGCCGTCGTCATCGCGCTCGAGATCGCCGTCGACTCACTGGCCGCGGCCACGGTCGGCCTCGGCGGTCGGGTGATCGATCTCGTTCGGATCGACCTGCCTCGCGGCAGGTCGAGCGTCGACGACATCGCGATCGCACTCGCTGGCCTCGCCTCGAGCGTGCGCGACCGGCTCCCGTCCGACGACACGACCGTCGGCGTCGGGGTCGCGGTCGTCGGCGTCGTCCGCCGCAGCGACGGCATGGTGTCACTGGCGCCGAACCTGGGCTGGCGGGACGAGCCACTCGGCCAACGGTTGGCGAAGGAACTGGACGTCGATGTGCCGATCACCCTGGCCAACGAAGCCGACCTGGCAGCGCTGGCCGAGCACCGACGGGGCGTCGCCCGTGGAATCGACGACATCGTCCTGATCTGGGGTTCGGTCGGCGTGGGCGGCGGGCTGGTCGTCGACGGCGAACCGCTGACCGGCTCAGCCGGCTACAGCGGCGAGATCGGGCACATCCCGGTCAACCCGGACGGCATCCCCTGCCGCTGCGGCTCGATCGGCTGCCTCGAGACCGAGGTCGGTTCGACGGCGCTGCTCCGCCGGGCCGGTCGCTCGCCCGAGGGCGGCCACGATGCGGTCGACGAGGTCCTGGCGGCGGCGGAGGCGGGCGAACCCGGGGCACTCGCCGCGTTCGCGGAGACCGGCCGCTGGCTGGGTATCGGGCTAGCGGGTGTGATCAACATCCTCAACCCTGAGCTCGTCCTGCTCGGTGGCCGGCTCACCGCCAGCTACGCGTTCGTGCGGGCCAGCCTCGAGGCGGAACTGGATCGCCGCGTCCTGCGGGCGGCTCGTGGGATCGTGCGCGTCGTGCCGGCGAGCCTCGGCGTCGACGCGCCCCTTCGGGGTGCGGCGGAGCTGGCATTCGAACCACTGTTGAGCGACCCGGCGGCGTGGTTGCGGCCGCGCCAACCGATGGTCGTCCTCGCCACGGCTTGAGGGGGACGACGAAAGGAGGTTTCGGTCCGCGAACGGGCGTCCCGGCCCCCGTCGCGCGGTGACAGCGCCCGGGTATGAGCGTGGTAGCCTGAGCGGCCGACTTCGGTGCTCGAGAGGCTTGGAGTCGCATGAGGAGGAGTATCCAGGGATGATGATTCGACGACTGGCGTCGATCACCGCGATCGCCGTCTTCACATTCGCTGCGTGCACCAGCGGTGGCGGAGGAGCCACCACGGCGCCGACCACGGCCGCCAGCGCGCCCGCGAGCGCGGCAGGGAGTCCGGCCGCGAGCGCAGCGGCCTGTACGGTCGGTGTCTCGTGGAACAACTTCCAGCAGCCGCGCTGGGCGGCGACCGACAAGCCGAACATCCAGAAGACCGTCGAGGACGGCGGCGGCACCTATATCGATGCCGACGCGAACCTCAGCAACGAGCAGCAGCTGACCGACATCGACACCCTCATCTCGAAGGGCGCCAATGTCCTGATCCTGCTCGCCCAGGACCAGAACGCCGTCCTGCCGGGCCTTCAGAAGGCGAAGGACGCGGGCATCCCGGTCATCGCTTATGACCGCCTGATCGAGGACCCGGAGGTCCTCTACATCACCTTCAACAACGTCGGCGTCGGCGAGGCCGAGGCCAAGGCGATCCTGGAGAAGGTGCCCGAGGGCAACTACGTCCTGATCAAGGGCGATCCCGGCGACCCGAACGCCTCGACGTTCCTGCCGCAAGGCTGGGACAACGCGGGCCTCAAGGCCGCGGTCGACGGCGGCAAGGTCAAGATCCTCAACGGCCCGGACGGGACGTTCACCGATGCCTGGAAGACCGAGAAGGCCCAGAGCAACATGGAAGCGATCATCGACAAGGCCGTCGCCGACGGCACCAAGATCGATGCGATCCTGGCCGAGAACGACAGCACGGCACTCGGTGTCGTGGCGGCGCTCCAGGCCAAGAGCTACGGCTTCCCGCCCCTCAGCGGTCAGGACGGCGACAAGGCCAACCTGAACAACGTGGCGCTGGGCAAGCAGTACGTCGACGTCTGGAAGAACAGCAATGAGCTCGGCAAGGCCGCCGGTGCGGCAGCGCTGGAGCTCTGCAAGGGCACGGCCATGGCCGACCTCACGCTGCCGGACGGCCTGATCGACCCGGCGGTCGCCCCGACCGCAGGTCTCAAGGCCCAGGATTTCGAGACGCCTGGCAAGAAGACCGTCAAGTCCTTCATCCTCCAGCCGACGCCGCTCACGGCAGAGAACTTGAATCTGGCGGTCGACGGTGGCTGGATCACCAAGGAAGACCTGTGCAAGGGTGTTGACGCCGCGGCTGCGACGGCGCCAGCCGCCTGCAAGTAGCGGTCGCCGACCGCTGACCTAGCCATCACGCCTGCGCCCCCGGGACCCCCGGGGGCGCAGGTATATTCAGCCCGCAAAGGAGGGCTGTCGTGACGAACGTGGCCGACGCGGCGCCGGTACCGGGACAGGTCCAGCCGCCCGTTCGCACCTCCGTACGGAGCCTGTTCGCCCAGACGGAGATCGATCTCCGCCTCTTCGGCATGCTCGTGGCCCTGGCCGTGATCCTGCTGACGTTCAACATCCTGAGCGGTGGCAAGTTCTTCCAGCCCACCAACATGGTCACGTTGGCGGTCCAGGCGGCGGGCGTGGCGATCATCGCGACGGGGATGGTGCTGGTCATCGTGTCGCGCAACATCGACCTGTCCGTCGGATCACTGGTCGGCGTGATCGCCATGACCTATGCCCTGCTGATGACCGACTGGATGCCCAACATCCTTGGCATGGGCGTGGACTTCCCGTTCCGCTGGGTGATCGCCCTGGGCATCGGCATGCTCCTGGGTGCGCTCCTCGGAGGGCTCCAGGGTTTCATCATCGCCTACATCGGCGTCCCCTCGTTCATCGTGACGCTGGGCGGGCTGTTGTCGATCCGCGGGGCGGTCTGGTACCTCTCGAGCGGCGCCGCGGTGTCGGGCCTGGATCCCAACTTCCAGCTCATCGGTGGCGGGGCGCAGGGGTCCATCGGCGGCACCCTGACGTGGGCCCTCGGCTTCGTCGGCGTTCTCGCGATCATCGCGCTGCTCATCAACGGGCGTCGCCAGCGTCGGCGATACGGCTTCCCCCTCCGGCCCATGTGGGCCGAGGTACTGCTCGGTCTCATCGGCTCGATCGCTGTCCTCGGTCTGGCCGCCTTCGCCAACAACAACTTCTGGCCCAAGGGCCTGGCCGACCGATACGCCACGGAGAACAACATCACGCCGCCGGCCGGAGGCCTGCTCATCCCGACGGGTTTCCCCTGGCCGATCGTCCTGCTCATCGGCGTCACACTCGTGATGACCTGGATCGCGACCCGGCGACGGTTCGGGCGGTACGTGTACGCCTACGGCGGCAACCCCGACGCCGCCGAGCTGGCCGGCATCAATACCCGCTGGACGATCCTCAAGACGTATGTCCTGATGGGCGTGCTGTGCGCGCTCGCCGCAGCCATCGCATCCGCGCGGCTGAACGGCGCCACGCTCGACGTGGGGCAGAGCTACGAGCTCTACGTGATCGCCGCTGCCGTCGTCGGCGGAACGTCGTTCGCGGGCGGCATCGGGACCATCCCGGGCGCCGTCATCGGTGCCTTCGTCATGCAGTCCCTCGCGTACGGCCTGAGCTTCATGGGCGTCAACTCGCCGGGCCAGAACGTCGTGGCAGGCATCGTCCTGATCATCGCCGTCGGTCTCGACACCATCAACCGCCTACGCGGCAGCTCATGAGAGGCACGCCATGACGACCGTCGCAGCACCGCCGCTGGTCGAGATGCGCGACATCAACGTCGCGTTCGGCGGCGTCCACGCCGTCCGAGACGTGACCATCGACCTGCGCGCCGGCGAGATCATCGGGCTCGTGGGCGGCAACGGCGCCGGCAAATCGACCCTGATGCGTGTCCTCTCGGGCGCCCACCCTGCCGACTCGGGCGAGATCCGGATCGATGGCGAGCTCGTCAACATCACCAACCCGCGCGACGCCAAGGCCTACAACATCGAAACGATCTACCAGACACTGGCCCTCGCCGACAACATCGATGCCCCGGCCAACCTGTTCCTCGGCCGAGAGCTGACCACGGCGTTTGGCAGCCTCGACGACTCGAGCATGGAGGCCGAGACCCGCAAGGTGATGGGCCGTCTGAACCCGCACTTCACCCGGTTCGCGATGGCGGTCAAGTCGCTCTCGGGCGGTCAGCGCCAGGCGGTGGCCATCGCCCGGGCCGTGCATTTCAACGCCAGGATCATGATCATGGACGAGCCCACGGCGGCGCTCGGACCCGCCGAGACGGCCCAGGTCCGCAACCTCGTGCGCCAGCTCAAGGACGAGGGGATCGGCATCTTCCTGATCAGCCACGACATCCACGACGTGTTCGACCTGTCGGACCGGATCAGCGTCATGTATCACGGCCGGATCGTGGACACCGTCGACAAGGCCAGCGTCACGCCGGACGACGTGCTGGGCATGATCATCCTGGGCAAGAAGCCGGACGAGGTCACCCAGCGCGAGCGAGCGGAGCTCGAGCTCCGCGGGTAGGGCACAGCGCGAGCTCTCAGCGGGCGTGGAACGTCGGGGCAAGTGCCGGATACAGCTCTCGAAATCGCGCGTGCGCGGCGGCGTAGGTCGAAGCGTCTGCGCCGGGACTCGCAGCTGGCGTAGCGCGCACGAGGGCATCGGCCGCGATCCCGACTGACGGGTACCAGCCGGCTCCGACGGCCGCGAGCAGCCCCGCGCCGAACGCCGCGCCCTCGGTCGTGCTCACGGTCGCGATCTCGGCACCGAGCACGTCGGCCAGGATCTGGCGCCACACCGGGCTTGCGGTGCCGCCCCCGCTGGCCCTGATCTGCGTGGGAGCCGGCATCCCGGCCGCGACCATCTGGTCCAGCCCGTCACGGAGGCCGAACGCCACGCCCTCGAGCACGGCCCGGGTCAGGTGCCGACGCTCATGCCCGATCGAGAGGCCGACGAACGCGCCGCGGGCGAGCGGATCCGGATGTGGGCTGCGCTCGCCGGTCAGGTAGGGCAGGAACAGCAGACCGTCCGATCCTGCCGGCACGGTCCCGGCCGCCTCGGCAAGGGACCCGAACGGCTCGCCCGCGGCCAGTGCGTCGCGGAACCAGCGCAGGCTGCCGGCCGCCGAGAGCATCACCGTCATCAGGTGCCAGCGGTCGGGGACCGCGTGACAGAACGCGTGAACCTGGCCGCGCGGATCGTGGATCGCCGCGTCCGTCGTGGCGAACACGACCCCGGACGTGCCGAGCGACAGCGCCACGACGCCGGGATCGACCGCGCCGACTCCGACCGCGTTGGCCGATTGGTCGCCGCCACCGGCCACGACCGGCGTGCCGGCACGAAGCCCGGTCATGCCCGCGGTCTCGGCGGTGATCTCGCCCGTGACCCGCGGCCCCTCGAAGGTCGGGGGCATCCAGGCCGGATCGATGCCCAGGGCGTCGAGGACCTCCGGCGACCAGTCGCGCGCCGCCAGGTCGAACAGCAACGTCCCGGCGCCATCGGCCTTGTCGAGGGCGTAGTCGCCCGTGAGACGGAGGCGAACATAGTCCTTGGGCAGCAGCACGTGGGCGATCCGGCGCCATATGTCCGGCTCGTTGTCGCGCACCCAGACGAGCTTGGGCGCCGTGAAACCGGTCAGGGCGTCGTTCCCGGTGATCTCGATCAGGCGTTCCGGGCCGACCGCCGCACGGATCTCATCGCACGCCTGCGCCGTCCGCTGATCGTTCCAGAGGATCGCCGGCCGCAGCACCGCACCGGCCGCGTCGAGAGGGACGAGCCCGTGCATCTGGCCGGTCAGGCCGACCGCCTCCACTTCCGAGCCAGCCACGCCGCTCGTCGCCAGCGCTTGGCGGATCGAACCGACCGCGCCGTCCCACCAGAGCGCGGGGTCCTGCTGCGTCCAGCCCGGGCGCGGGATGTCGAAGGCGTACTCGACGGTGCCGACCGCGACCACCACGCCGGACCCGTCGACGAGTACCGCCTTGGTCGCGGTCGTCGAAACGTCGAGCCCGATGACGTGCGGCATGAGCGTGCCGGTTACCGGCGGTCGGCGGCCCAGATCCGCTGGTTGACGAGGTTCTCGAGCGCCTCCTGCGCGCCCGATGCCGGCCGTGGGTCGATGGCTCCACCGGCGACGCGCTCTTCCAAGGCCGCGAGCGACACGTCACCGGCCAGGATCTCGGTACCGAGCGCCTCGCCCCAACCGGCGTACCGCGCGTCCCGTCGACTAGCGAGCCCGCCGTCCTCGATCATGTCGGCGGCGACGAGCAAGGCGCGCGCGAGTGTGTCGATGCCGCCGATGTGGCCGTGGAAGAGGTCGGTCCGTTCGATGCTCTGTCGTCGCAGCTTCGCGTCGAAGTTGAAGCCACCGGTCGTGAAGCCGCCAGCTCGGACGATCTCATACAGCGCGAGCGAGAGCTCGTCGACCGAATTCGGGAACTGGTCGGTGTCCCAGCCGTTCTGATAGTCGCCCCGATTGGCGTCGATGCTGCCGAAGATGCCAGCCCCGAGCGCGTACGCCACCTCGTGGTGGAAGCTGTGCCCCGCCAAGGTCGCGTGGTTGGCCTCGATGTTGACGCGGTACTCGTCCTCCAGCCCATGGCGGACCAGGAACCCGTGCACCGTGGCCGAGTCGTAGTCGTACTGGTGCTTGGTCGGCTCCTGGGGCTTCGGCTCGAGCAAGAGCGTGCCCTCGAACCCGATTTTGTGCTTGTGCTCTGCGACGAGGGCGAGGAAGCGCGCCAGCTGGCGCTCCTCGCGGGCGAGGTCGGTGTTGAGCAGCGTCTCGTAGCCCTCGCGGCCGCCCCACAACACATAGTTCGCGCCGCCCAGTCGATGGGTCGCCTCGAGCATGACCTTGACCTGCGCGGCGGCGTAGGCGAATACCTCCGGGTCGGGGTTGGTCGCGGCGCCGGCTGCGTAGCGCGGGTGGCCGAACAGGTTGGCCGTGCCCCACAGCAGCTGCAGGCCGGTCCGCTCCATGTGGCCTTCGATCAGGTCGATGACGCGGCCGAGCAGGGCGACGTTCTCGGCGAAGCTGCCGACCTCGGGCGCGACATCCCGGTCGTGGAAGGTGAAGTACGGAACGCCGAGCTTGGCGAGGAACTCGAAGGCCGCCTCGACCTTCTCGGTCGCAGCCTCGAGTGGCTCCCTGCCGGGGACGTTCCACGGCCGATCGAACGTCCCGACACCGAATACGTCCGACCCCGGCCACGCAAACGAGTGCCACAGGCAGGCAGCGATCCGGAGGTGGTCCTCCATCCGCCGGCCGAGCACCATCCGGTCGGGCTCGTAGACCTTGAAGGACAGCGGGTTCGTCGAATCCAGACCCTCGAACCGGATCGGCTCGGTCACCTCGTTGAAGAACGCCTCGCCCACGCCGATCCCTCCTCGAATCGTCCCGGCCTTGCCGTCGCAGCCTAGCAGGGGCGCGAGCCGGTGTAGCATCCGGCCGTGAGCGACCCCGAGCCGAAGGGCTTCTCCACCCGCGCCATCCGGGCCGCCGCCCGAAACCCGCAGGTGAACCAGCGGCCCACCAGCGTGCCGATCTACCAGACCGCGACGTTTACCGCGGCCGACGCCGAGGAGCTCGGCGACGTGGCCGCCGACGGACGGGCCGGCTACGCCTACACGCGGCTCTCGAATCCGACGAGCCGCGCCCTTGGCGACGCCTTCGCCGACCTGGCCGGCGGCGAGGCCGGCACCGCGTTCGCATCCGGCATGGGCGCGATCCATGCCGCGCTCATATCGCAGCTCTCGTCTGGCGACCGAGTCGTCGCCCCGAAGGCCGCCTACGGCTCGAGCCGCAATCTGCTGGTCGGCACGTTGCAGCGGTTCGGCGTCCGGGTCGACTTCGTGGATCTGACCGACAACAACGTCGCCGCGGCCGCGATCGCGGAGGCCCCGACACGTGTCGTCTACGCGGAGACCATCGCCAATCCGACGACCGTCGTGACCGACCACGGAACGGTGTCCCGCCTCGCCCACGAGCACGGCGCCACGTACATCGTCGACAACACGTTCGCGTCGCCGTACGTCTGCCGCCCGCTCGAGCTGGGCGCCGACCTCGTCGTCGAATCCGCGACGAAGTTCCTCGGCGGCCACAGCGACGTGATCGCCGGCGTGGTCGCCGGGCGGCGCGACCTGATCGAGCGCGTCGAGGCCGTGCAGACCGACACTGGTGCCACCATCGGCCCGTTCGACGCCTTCCTGGTCCTGCGCGGGATCCTGACCCTCGCGGTCCGCGTCGAGCGGCATGCCCGCACCGCTGCGGCACTCGCCGCCTGGCTCGAACGTCAGGACGGTGTGCGCCGCGTCCTCTATCCGGGCCTGCCGAGCCATCCCCAGTCCGACGTCGCCCTGCGCCAGTTCCGCGCCGGCGTCGCTGGCGGGATGCTCGCGTTCGAGGTCGAAGGTGGCCGCGATGCCGGCCGGGCGATCATCGACTCGATGCGGCTCCCCGAGCTGACCGCCTCGGTCGGCAGCGTCCACACGATGGTCGTCCACCCGCCCTCGACGTCACAGCGGCAGCTCTCGGAAGAGGAGCTGATCGCGGCCGGCATCACGCCCGGTCTGCTGCGGGTCTCCGTCGGGCTCGAGGATCTCGAGGACCTGCAGGACGACTTTGCCGCCGCCCTCGAGGTCGCGCGCCGGGTCGCGGGTCGAACGCCGGCCGGCGTCTAGGCTCCGTTTCGTGGCGACACCGGCCGCCATCCGACCGGCGACCGCCAGCGGTACCCCGACGAACCCCCTCGCGCTGCTCGGCCGCGCGCTGTGGCGCCTCGCGACGTCGGTCGATGTCGCGGTCGCCCAGATCGTCTTCCTCTCGATCCTGGCGGCCATCGGGATGACGCTGCAGCAGCTGCCGGACTTCGCATACCGCTCACCGAGCGACTACGCGACGGCCATCGAGACCATCCATATCCGCTACGACCCGGTCCTCGGGCCGAGCCTCGTCAACGTGCTGGAGCGGCTCGGTGCGTTCGGGATCTTCAAGTCGGCCATCTTTGGGATCGGCCTCGTGGTGCTGGTGACATCGATCATCGTGTGCACCCTGGATCGGACCCCCAAGTTGTGGCGGGACGTGTCCGTGGTTCGCGTCGTCCAACCCGAGCCGTTCTTCGATCCGCGGCTGCCCGACCGCGCGGTGATGAGCGGCGTGGACGCCGTGGCCGTCGCCGCGGCATTCAGGCGCTGCGGGTTCCATGTCCGAGAGGCCGCAGCCGATGGCGTCACCCACCTCTACGGCGACCGGCATCGGTACACGAAGCTGGCCACCCTGCTCACCCACCTCGGTCTCGTCCTGTTCCTGGTGGCCGCGGCGGTCACCTCGCGGTTCGGCGACGAGCTGGGGCTGGTCGTGCCGGAGGGCGAGTCGCTGACCGTCCAGAACATCGGGACCCCCGGTCTGTTACTGGTCAAGAACCTCGACTTCGAGGCGCCCGGATTCGAGACCGGCCGGCCGACCGACTTCACGACCGATCTCGCGGTCTACCAGAACGGCGCCGAAGTGGCGCACAAGACGATCCGCGTCAACGACCCGCTGTCGGTCGGCGGCTATACGTTCCACCAGAATGGGTTCGGGCCGGCGCCACACATCGTCATCCGCGACACGAACGGCGCGCCGCTGTGGGACGCGAAGGTGCCGATGACCGGGGCCGCCGGCGGGGTGCCGTACGAGACGATGGCGGTGCCCGGCCGGGATCTCGGCCTGCAGCTGCTCCTCGGCCGGAACGACATGCGGGAGGGGTACCTCATCGTGTTGCCCTACCGGATCGTCGGCACGAACCCGGACGGCACCGACCAGGTCCAGAACTTCGACCCGCTCCTGCTGCAGCGGGGCGATGAGAAGGTCTCCGATCAGCTGGGCATCTCGATCGCGCTGCGCGAATTCGGCGAGTACACGCTGCTGATCGCGAAGCGCGACCCCGGACAGGGCATCGTCTGGGCCGCGTTCGTGTCGCTCATCGCCGGCATCACGATCACGTTCTATCGACCGCGCCGCCGCGTCTGGGCCCGCCTCGCGCCGGACGGCCGCCTCGGGCTGGTGTTCCGCGCCGACCGCTATGTCGACGTCGAGCGCGAGTTCGGCGCGTTGCTCGACGACCTGGTCGCGGCCCGTCGCCCCAGCCCGTAGGAGCGAGACCTCGTTCCGAGGTGCGGTAGTCCGTAATTCACCGGGCGCATACGAGCCGGGGGACGCGGACACGCCATTGCCGCATTCATCCGGTGAATGACGGACTACCGTGTCGCGACGGACATCGGGCCGCCGCGACGGACATCGGGCCGCATTCATCGGGTGCATCACGGACTACCGTGTCGCGAC
Source organism: Candidatus Limnocylindrales bacterium (assembly GCA_044868045.1). GTDB lineage: Bacteria > Chloroflexota > Limnocylindria > Limnocylindrales > CSP1-4 > SPCO01. The sequence goes on along the minus strand of JBIOWA010000210.1, from coordinate 1,489 downwards.
GGACATCGTCCCGCTTAGCCTAGGCACGACATGACCACCCTCCACGACCTGTATCGAGCCCTCTTCCCGACGGCGCGACCCGTGGGGACCGCGGACCTCGCGCCTGAGCGAGCCGACCGCGAGGTCGGCTGGGTCCGTGTCCTCAAGCCGCGGGTGCCGGCCTTCGAGGCGCTCGACACCGGCGACCTCGCGATCATCCCCGGCCCTGCGCTGGCGGTTGTCGCGCCCGGCCCGACGCAGATCGATGAGCTCGCGGTCGCGCTCGCCCGCGCCCGCGTGCCGGCGGTCCTGCTGGTCGAAGGCGACACGGGCTCGGACGCGCTCGAGGCCGTCGGCAGGGCGGCCACGACGGCCGGGCTGACCGCCATGCACTTGGGTCGTGTCGATCCGGCAGCGTTGGAACGCAGCGTCATCGGCTTCCTGGTCAACCGACGTGCCGAGCTCGACCGTCGAGCGGCGGACCTCGAGGCGCAACTGGCACGCTTCGCGCTGCTCGGCCGCGGCCTCGACGTGCAGGCCGCCACGATCGGCGCGTTCCTCGGCCGCGCCGTCGTGATCGAGGGCAAACGTGGCGACCCGATCGCGGTCCACGCGCCGGCCGACCTGCCGGCCGCCGCCGCGGCCGTCTCCCGCTACCTGGCACGCCCCGCCGGCGCGGGTGCGCTCCGGGTCGACATCCCGGCTCCTGCCGGCGAGACCGGTCCGGGCGGCCGGCTCGTCCTGCTCGGCGATGAGCCGCCGAACGAGCTCGAGCGCATCGCCGTGGATCGCGTTGCGGCGCTGCTGGCACTGGAGCTGGCGCGTGACGAGGCGGTCCGACGGGCTCGTGAGGAAACGCGCCGTGGCGATCCGCTCCCAGCCGACGGTCCGCCATGGGTCGTGATGGTCGCCGCCCAGGGTTCGGTCGTTGGTCGACGCAGCGATCATCTCGACGACATCGCCGCCCGCGAGGAGACGCGCGCCGAGCTCCGCCTGCTGATGTCGCCCCGTCGATTGTTGCTCCGCGGCAGCTCGGAGAGCCTGGAGCTGCGCCTCGTGGCCGCGGCACCGGCCGACGACCCGGCCGGCCTCTCGACAGCCGACCGCCTCGCGGCGTTCCTGGACCGCACCGTCGCCGTGTCGCGACCCTTCACGGAACCCGGCGCCCGTCCCGCGGCGGAAGCCGCCGCACGAGCCACCCTCGAAGCCGCGGACCTCCTGCCGAACCCGCCTCGGGTCGTGCGGGCGACGAGGCTGGCGGCCTACCAGCTGCTCGGCAACGTTCGCAACCTTCCCGACGGCGTACGGCAGGCTCGTGAGCTGCTCGCGCCGATCCTCGTCGGGCGCCCCGACGTGCAGCGAGAGCGACTCGAGACTCTCGCCGCGGTGCTGTCCGCCCCGAGCCTGGCCGAGGCCGCGGCACGCCTCGGGATCCATCGCAACACCGTCGCCTACCGCGTGCAGCGGCTGGAGGAGCGCGCCGACTGGGATCTGGCCGACCCGGAGCTTC
>JBIOWA010000209.1:0-2718 GCA_044868045.1 Candidatus Limnocylindrales bacterium | reverse complement strand
GGGCGCTCAACCGGGCGGCGATCACCCGCCGACCGCGCCAGCGCGACATCGACTGGAACCGAACGATCCGGCGAAACATGCGTCACTACCAGCCGGATTACAAGACGGTCATCCCGGAAACCTTGCTGGGGCACGCCCGCCGATCGAACGCCCTGCGCGACGTCGTGATCGCGGTCGACCAGTCGGGCTCGATGGCCGCGTCGGTCGTGTACTCGTCGGTGTTCGCGGCCGTCATGGCTTCGATCCGGTCAGTCGAAACGAAGCTCGTGGTGTTCGACACATCGGTCGTCGACCTGACGGACCTGCTGGACGACCCGGTCGAAGTCCTATTCTCGACCCAGCTCGGCGGCGGGACCGACATCAACCGCGCGGTCGGGTACTGCCAGACCCTCGTGGCGCGCCCAGCCGACACGATCTTCGTGCTGATCAGCGACCTCTTCGAGGGCGGAGTCGAGCACGAGCTCATCGCCCGGGTCTCGCAACTGCTCGCGGCCGGCGTGACCGTGATCGTGCTCCTGGCTCTCTCGGACAAGGGCGCACCGTCGTTCGACCACGAGCTCGCCGCGAAACTTGCCGCCCTCGGCGCCCCGGCGTTCGCCTGCACTCCAGACCATTTCCCGGGCCTCATGGCCGCCGCGATCGAGAAACGCGATGTCGGCCGCTGGGCAGCAGAGCAGGGGATCGCACTGGAGCGGCCAAAGGAGACTCGCGACGGCCAAGCGTGACGGGGCGTCGGACCGTCTGGCCAGCCGCCGTGCAACATCGGCGCCCGACCGCCCCGGCAGACCGCGTAGTGTGATCCGGGACGCACGCTCGGCTCGGAGGGAACCGTCATGCGAACGCCGCTGATCGCGTTGGGCGCGGTCGTCGTCGTGGCCGCGGTCGTCGTCGCCCTGTCCAGCGTCGGCTCAGGTGTGGCGCCGACGCCGAGCGCCCCGAGCAGCGCCGCGGCGTCAACACCACGCGGCGCGGCGGCATCGCCCGCTGGCCCACCGAAGATCCTCTGGCCGGCGCCGTCGGATCCGCTCGACCGCGCGGTCGCGGCCGGCCTGGAGCCCGCGCCCAAGGAGTACAAGGTCAACCACGTCCACGCCCATCTCGACGTGTTCATCGAGGGGGAGGAGATCCTGGTCCCGGCTGGGATCGGGATCAACATCGAGGACCCCGAGGTCAAATTCTTCGACGATGTGGGCTCGTATGCCGGCATCGAGATGTGCGACCAACCGTGCATCTCACCGCTCCACACGCACGATGGGACGGGGATCATCCATACAGAGTCGTCGACTCCCGAGCCGCACACCCTGGGTCAGTTCTTCATCGAGTGGGGCGTCGAGCTCAGCGAGACGTGCGTGGGGGAGCACTGCGCGCCCACGCCGATCGCCGTGTACATCGGCGGTGAACTCTACGAGGGGAATCCTCGGGCGATCGAGCTCACCGACCAGAAGGTGATCGTGATCGTCGTTGGGACTCCGCCCGCGGTGATCCCGTCGACGGCGGACTTCTCGAACGCCTAGGCGCCGTCACTCGTCCCGTTTCGCGACGCTGACTCCGAGGCCGCCGTGGCGGCTCGACGATCGACCTTCGCGCCAACGGTAGTCTGACCGAGGACGACTACTCAAGGGAGCGATGACCATGAAGCTGACTGCATCGATGATGCTGTCCGTGGACGGCGTGTACCAGGGTCCCGGGGGCCCCGACGAAGACCGGAGCGGCGGGTTCGAGCGCGGCGGGTGGACGGCGGCGTACGCCGACGACGAGGGGTGGCAGTTCCTGACCTCGTGGTTCGAGCGCGCGGACGCGTTCCTCCTCGGACGCAAGACCTGGGAGATCTGGGAGCCGTACTGGCCGCAGCACGACAGCGGCGATCCGGTCTCCCACGGCATTAACGTCCTGCCGAAGTACGTGCCCTCGACCACCCTCAAGGATCCGACGTGGCAGAACACCCACGTGATCGATGGCGACGTCGACGCGGCGGTCCGCGAGCTTAAGGCGAAGCCCGGGCGCGAGCTCCAGGTCCACGGCAGCGGCGAGCTGCTCCGCTGGCTGCTCGAGCGCGACCTCGTCGACGAGCTCAACCTGCGGATCTACCCGGTGATCGTTGGCGACGGGCTACGGCTATTCCCGGAGCGCGGCCAGACGCACAACCTGGAGTTGGTCGAGTCTCGCTCCATACCGTCCGGCGTGATGCTCCAGACCTACCGACCCAACGGTCGGGCGACCTTCGGCAACGCCGGGGAGTGACGCCGGCGCTAATGGCGTTGCGTTTTGAGGGACTCGCGTCCCGGCTAAACTGCGCCCACGTCTAACGCCCTCGTTCCGTCTGAGCAGACCGCCCGACATGCGCTTTGAGAAGTCGATAGACATAGATGCTCCTCAGCAGCGCGTCTGGGACGTCCTCAGCGCCCTCGAGGCCTGGCCGCAGCGCATCGAGACCGTCGACATCGTCGAGCTCCTGACGCCAGCGCCGATCACCACAGGCAGCCGCGTGCGGCTCAAGCAGCCGAAGCTACCCGAGGGCACCTGGGACATCACGGTCTGGGATGCGCCGTCCTACTTCGAGTGGACGCAGAAGACGGGCGGCACCACCAGCGTCGCCGGCCACCGCGTCGAAGCGCTGGGAGAGGGCCGGGCACGTCTCACGCTGACACTCGACATGCGCGGCTTCCTTATCCCGATCATCGCCCTGTTCTACAAGGAGCTAACCAACCGATACATGAA
>JBIOWA010000208.1:0-12129 GCA_044868045.1 Candidatus Limnocylindrales bacterium | reverse complement strand
ACCGAGGCAAGCCGGCCGACGCGCGAGAGCGGTATCCTCACCGTCCCATGACCGCCACGAAGCGTCCCGACACCCTCGCCCGCCAGCGGGCGGACGAACTCGTCCGAGCGTGGGACGGCCGATCACGATCGATCGGAGACCCGCTCGGCAGCCTGCTCGGTCGCGTGTCGACGGTCGATCAGGTCGGCGTCGAGGCGCGCGTCGACGCGCTCAAGCGACGGTCGATCAAGAAGGCATCGAAGGTGTGGGCGCTCGATCTCGCGATCCGGATGATGGATCTGACGACGCTCGAGGGAAAGGACACGCCGGGCAAGGTCCGTGCCCTGTGCGTCAAGGCCATGCATCCCAAGCCGGGCGATCCGACGATCCCGTCCGTGGCGGCGGTCTGCGTCTATCCCGCGCTGATCGCGGAGGCGAAGGACGCCCTGAAGGGAAGCGGGGTCAAGGTCGCTAGCGTCGCTACCGGGTTCCCCAGCGGCCAGACGTTCCGTGACATCAAGATCGCCGAGACACGAGCGGCGATCGAGGCGGGTGCCGACGAGGTCGACATGGTGATCGACCGTGGAGCGTTCCTCTCCGGCGACTACGCGCGGGTCTTCGAAGAGATCGTCGAGATCAAGGAAGCGTGTGGCGACACGCACCTCAAGGTCATCCTCGAGACCGGCGAGCTCGAGACGTACGACAACGTGCGCCGCGCATCGATCCTGGCGATGGCGGCGGGCGCCGACTTCATCAAGACCTCGACCGGCAAGGTCACCCCGGCCGCGACGATGCCGGTGACACTGGTCATGCTCGAGGCGATCCGCGATTTCGAACGAGCGACTGGTCGCCAGGTCGGCATGAAGCCGGCCGGCGGGATCCGGACCGCCAAGGAGGCGATCCAGTACCTCGTGATCCTGTACGAGACGCTGGGACCGCGCTGGATGAGCCCGGACTGGTTCCGCTTCGGGGCATCGAGCCTGCTCAACGACGTGCTCATGCAGATCGAGTTCCAGCGGACGGGGCGATACCAGGACCCCGACTACTTCACGATCGACTGATCTGGGCGGGGGAGTGTAGGCGGCCGCAGCTATACGACGGCGATGGCGTCGATTTCGACGAGGAACCCGGGCCCCAGGCCGGCGACGACGTGGACTGTGATGGCGGGCGGTGGGTCGGCCGGGTTCCATGCTTGCTTGAAGGCGGCCAAACCTTCGTCGAACGCGTGGCCGTCCACTACGGCGATGGTCCAGTGCACGATGTTCGCCAGGCTCGCTCCCTCGCTTCCGAGGATGGTCGCGAGGTTGCGGAGCGCTTGGCTGGCCTGCTCCCCGACTGTGGGGCCGACGACCTTGCCGTCGGCGTCGACGCCGTTCTGCCCGCCGATGTAGATGGTCTTCGCTGGTTGTTCAACGACGACGGCTTGGCTGAAGGCCGGGCTGCGGTGGAGTCCCACGGGGTTGATGTGCCGTGTGCTCATGTGTTGCCCTCCTCTGACGCGGTGACCGGCCTCGAGATCGGGATGAAGCCGGCTCGCGACGAAACGCCGGACCGGCTGAATCCCGTGCTCGGTGTCGCGCGCCCGACGTTCAAGATGGCAGAACTTGCGCCCGGGGACCGCTAGGGCTGGTTTACCGCGTCGGCGGGGCAGGATTTGCGCCCCCAGACGAATTACGTGCCGAAAGTGGTGTTGCCGACTTCGTCGCGGACCTCGAACGGCCATACGTGTCCCCGGGTGCAAGTCTTGCCGCTTTCGGACACGCGTCATTCCTGACCTTCACGTGAACGTCAAGGTTGTGCTATCCTTGGCACGATGCCCACGAAATCCCATGCGCCGAACGGCGGCGCCTCTTCCGCGACCGCGGAATCTCCGCTCCTCAAGATCCAGGAGGTCGCCGCCGAGACCGGCCTGACCCCGCGGTCGATCCGCTATTACGAGGAGATGGGCCTGCTCGAGCCGGCCGGGCGGTCGGAGGGCGCTTACCGCCTCTACGACGACTCGGATCTGGAGCGCCTGCGGTACATCAAGGAGCTGCGCGACGAGGCCGGCTTCTCGCTGGCCCAGATCGGCCAGCTGCTCGAGGACGAGGCCGCGCGCGAGCGCAACCGCGAGCGGTTCCGTGCGAGCCAGGATCCGACCGAGCGCCGGGCGATCCTCGAGGACGCCCGGGCGCGTGTCGATCGCCAGATCGAGACGCTCGAAGCCAAGGCCGACCGACTCACCGTCATGATCGAGGCCGCCCGAGGCCGTCGCGCCCACCTCGACGCGCACATCGCCGAGCTCGACGGCGGCCCCGGTCCGCATCCGGAGCGAGGCCAGCGAAAGGCCCGCCCGTGACCGGACTTGAAGCGCTGGCCCCCCGCCGGCTCGCCAGGACGCGAGCCGCATCGGCGTTCGGCCACCGCAACTTCCGGCTGTTCTTCGCCGGCCAGGCGGTCTCGCTCGTCGGCACCTGGATGCAACAGGTCGCCCAGGGCTGGCTCGTCCTGACGCTCGGCGGCGACGCCTTCGCGCTTGGCCTGGTCGCCACCGCCCAGTTCCTGCCGGTGATGATCCTCGGGCTCTTCGCGGGCGTGCTGGCCGACGTGCTTCCCAAGCGCCAGACGCTGATCGTCGTCCAGGCCGTGATGATGTCGCTCGCGGTCGTCCTCACGATCCTGACCGCCACCGGGGTCGTCGAGATCTGGATGATCATGGTGCTCGCGCTGCTGCTCGGCTGTGCGAACGCCGTCGACATGCCCGTGCGCCAGTCGTTCGCGATCGAGATGGTCGGGCAGCGCGATGTCGGCAACGCCGTCGCGATCAATTCCGCGATGTTCAACGGCGCCCGCGTGGTCGGTCCAGCGCTGGCCGGCCTGACGATCGGTGCCTTCGGCATGGCACCTGCCTTCGCGATCAACGCGCTGAGCTTCCTGGCCGTGCTCATCGGGCTGTCGCTGATGCGCGACGAGGAGCTGCACGCGGCACGGCTCGTCCCGCGGCCGCGCTCGGTTGGCGCGGTGTTCGAGAACCTGCGCGAAGGACTGTCGTTCGTCCGTCACACGCCGCTCGTGCTGCTCGCCGTGACGACGGTCGGGCTGACCGCCACGTTCGGGATGAACTTCCAGGTCGTGATCCCGCCGCTTGCCCAGGACGCGCTCGGCAGCGACGCCTCCGGCTACGGGTTCCTCATGACGGCGTCCGGGCTGGGCGCCCTGGCCGCGGCGGTCGCCCTCGTGATCGGAGGCAAGCCGCGACCGGTCCGCATCGCGCTGGGCGCCATCGTCCTCGGCGTCGCCTCGCTCGGCCTCGCGCTCTCGACCTCGTACCCGCTGTCGTTGCTGCTCATGATCCCGGTCGGGGCTGGCGGCATCACGATGGCCGCGACCGCCAACGCCACGATCCAGCTGGCCGTGCCGGACGGACTGCGCGGGCGGGTCATGAGCGTCTACACGACCGTGTTCTCGGCCTCGATGCCGATCGGCGGCCTGCTGATGGGCGTGCTGGCCTCGAGCGTTGGGATCCTCGAGGCGATCGCGATCGGCGGGCTCCTGTCGCTGCTCAGCGGTCTTGGCGCGATGATCTGGTGGCGGCGCCTTCGGCCGAGGGCTATGACCGCCACCAAGGCCGAGTCCGAGGCAGCCGTCGTTCAGTCGATCGAGCCGAGCACGAGCGCTGCGTTCAACCCGCCGAACCCGAACGAGGTGCTGAGCACCCGCCGGTAGGTGCCGTTCCGTCCATCACGCAGCAATCCGGGCAGTAGCCCGTCCAGCCCCGGTTCGGGCGCCACCAGGTTCACCGAGGGCGGTGCCCACCCATCGCGGATCGCGAGCGCGCAGATCGCCGCCTCGATGGCGCCCGAGGCTCCGAGCGGGTGCCCGTAATACGCCTTCGTGCCGCTGACCGGCACGGTCGCTGCCCGCTCGCCGAGGGCGATCGTGAGGGCCCGCGCCTCGGCGACGTCGCCGATCGGCGTCGACGACGCGTGCGCGTTGACGTAGTCGATCTCACCGGGCTCGACGCCGGCGTCGTCGAGTGCGATGGTCGCCGCCCGGGCGGCTTCGCGGCCGTCGGCCCGGGGCTGGACCATGTGGTACGCATCGGAGGTGCTGCCGTAGCCGAGCAACTCGGCATAAGGCGTCGCGCCGCGGCGCTCGGCCGCCTCCGCCTCCTCGAGGACGAGCAATGCAGCACCTTCGCCCATGACGAAGCCGTCGCGCTCGGCATCGAACGGGCGTGCCGCATGGGCTGCGTCGTCGTTGTGGCCGGCCGACAGCGCGCGGATGATGTCGAAGGCGCCGAAGGCGAGTGGCGACAGCGGGATCTCGCAGGCGCCGGCGATCGCCGCATCGACCCGGCCCTCGCGCAGGTCACCGAGCGCCTCGCCGATGGCCACCGCGCCCGACGCGCAGGAGTTGGCGGTCGAGAGGATCGGGCCGCGGATGTCGAGCGCGATCCCCAGGTTGGCCGGGGCCGCGCCGCCGAAGACCGCGAGGGCGAGCGTCGGCGCGACCTGGCGGATGCCCTTCTCGAGGTAGCGTTCGTGCTGCTCCTCGGCGAAGGCGATACCGCCCAGGGCCGACCCGAGATAGATCCCGACCCGATCGGGGTCGGGTGCGCCCGGGACACCGGGCTGCAGCCTCGCGTCGTCGAGCGCCAGGCGTCCGGCGACCATCCCGAACTGGCTGAACCGATCGAGCTGGCGCGCCGTCTTGGGCGGCAGCCAGGCGAGCGGGTCGAAATCGTCGACCTGGGCGGCGACCTGGCTGCGGAACGGCGACGGGTCGAACCGGTCGATCGGCTTGACCGGCGACACCGCGCGGCGGAGCCCGTCACGGAACCGCGCGACGCCGGTACCGATCGGCGTCACCAGCCCTATCCCGGTGATCCAGGTCCGCCGTCGATCGATCATGTCGATGGATTCGTCGGCTGGGGCGCGGCGGACTGGACGGCCTCGGCCAGGGCCTTGAACGTCGCCAGCGTCCGGCCGGCGATCGGGCGCGTGAAGAATCGATCGACGAACCATGCAAAGCCGGGCATCGCGGGCGAGAAGTCGTGCGAGATCGTCACCCGGCAGGTCGTGCCATCGCCGGTCGGCTCGATGTGCCAGGTGACGTCCATCCCGCGAGTCGCACCGGCGATGTGCTCGAACCGAAGGCGACGGGTGGCCGGCTCGTTCCATGCCCGCGACCACCACACCACGGGCAGGCCGAGACCGAGCAGCCGAGCGATCGGTCGGCGGGCGATGAACTCGACCATCGGGCGGCCCCAGCCGTCGGTGGCCTCGATCCGCGACCGGACGTAGTGCGGCAGCAGGATCGACCAGCGCTCGACGTCGCGGGCGAGCGCGAAGACGAGATCCGGTGGCGCACCGATGTCGACCGCGAGCTCGCTACGCATCGAGCGGGGTGATGGCGCTCACGGTCGAAGGACCGAGACGAGGTAGCGCGGATCGAGGCCGCGAGACGCCGGCACGAGGTCGCCCATCACGAGGCCCATCGTCGCACGGAGGTCCGGCCGGTCGGCGAGCCGCCTCGCGGCGTATTCGAACAGTCGCGGGCGGCCCACGAACGACTGGACCAGCCACGACACCGCATCCTTGGTCGCGAACCGCCGGCGCATCGCTCGGTCGTACGCGACTGCCGCGCCCGCGGCCGCGCGTCCCTCGAAGCCGAGAGCCGCCTCGACGGCCCACGCCGCAAGCTCGGTCGAGACGAGCGCGCGGTGCAAGCCTTCACCGGTGAACGGATCGAGGAAGCCGGCGGCGTCACCCACCAGGAACCAGCCCGGCCCCGCCCGCCGGGTCACCCGCCCGCCGAGTGGCGACGCCCCGGCGATCCGTTCGCATGGCTCCGCGTCGGCCCAGCGGACGGGGTCGTCTTCGGTCGGCGGGATCATGTCCAGCACCTGCCGAACTGTCTTCGCCGCGCCGTCCTCTGCGAGCTGTCGCCGCCACGTCGGGCCCAGGACGATCCCGATGTTCGATCGCTCGCCGGGGACCGGGGCAAGGCCGACGTACCCGTCCCGGACCACGATGAGCCGGGCGTCGCGGGATGCATCCCTGGGGTCTCGGACGTGCCAGGTGAGGCCGACGCGCGGTGCGAGACGGGCGGGACGCGCGACCCCCGCCGCGCTTGCGACGATCGAATGGAGCCCGTCGGCCCCGACCACGATCCTGGCGAGGAGCTCATCATCGCCGGCTTCCAGTCGAGCCGGTCGCCGCGCCCGGGAATCGAGGACGACCGAGGTGACCGCGACGCCCCGCCGAACGGTCGCGCCCGATGCACGAGCGAGTTGCTCGAGCGCGGGGTCCAGTCGCGAGCGGTCGAACCCGACCGCCGGCCGACCTCCGGTTTCCGCCCCGTACGTCAGCCGCACGACGGCGCCGCCCGCTGTTTCCAGGCGCATCGCGGGGACCTGCCTCGTGACCGTTTCGACGATGTCCGGCGCCAGGCCTGCCCGCAGCGTGGCGGCGACCGCGGCCGGTGATGCGAAGACGCCGCCGGCCCGCCAGTGCCACTCGGTGGATCGCTCCAGCACGACGGTCTCTACGCCCCGACGTGCCAATGCCGCCGCGAGGGTCGAGCCGGCCGGTCCCGCCCCGATGATGGCCACGTCGATGACGTCGGCGGTCACGGGCCGTCGCTTCGGCGCGCCACGAGCGCGACGCGATGGCCGAACATCCCGTCGAAGCGGCGCTCGACCCTGAGGCCGGCCGTCGCCAGCAATGCGGTCAATTCCGCGACCGTGTACGCCTTCCGCACGGAGAGCGGCGCGTCGTGACGCGTGAACCGGTTCCGCGTCAGGAGATGGCCGAGCAGCCAGGCCCCCAGCCACGACCGCCGGCGACGGACGAGGTCGTTGACGACGACCCCGCGCCGAGCCACGCGACCCATCTCGGCCAGCATGGTCCGCGCTCCGTCCGGTTCGAGATGGTGGACGGCCAGTGACGTATGCGCGATGTCGAATGCGCCGTCGGAGTAGGGGAGTGATCGCCCGTCGGCAACATGGAGGGCCAGTTCCGCGGTCGCGGTGATCCGCGGGTCGGCGACCGCGGCTGCGGCCAGGACCTCGGGCCGGTTATCGATGCCGGTCACCGTCACGAGCCGACCGTGCGCGCGGCCGCGCGCGATCAACGCGAGCGGGATGTCGGCCCCGCCGGTCCCCACGTCCAGCACCGAGATCCCGGCCCGACCCGGTGCCAGGGCATCGATCGCGGATGCGCTCAGCCGGATGCCGCCGAGTCGACGGTTGATGCGGGCCAGGTCGCGCAGGTTCCCGACGAGCGTCCGTTGATCGTCGAGCGGGCCGTCGAGTCGTTCCCCGACGCCGGTCAGTCGGTCCATCCGCCTCCAGACTACGATGCCTCGGACATGTCCGGTCGCGCGCGAGCCATCATGCCGCTCCTCGTGGTGCTGATCGTCGGGTGGCTCGCCGCGGCGCCGTCGGCTGCGGCGGCGCGGCTGTACCCGAACCAGAGCCTCGGCAACCGCGGGGTCGACGTGAAGGCGCTGCAAGGCTTGCTGATGCACCGGGGCGCAGCGCTGCGGGTCGATGGCGTGTACGGCGCGACGACCGACGCGGCGATCCGATCGTTCCAGGTCGCCAACGGCCTGCCCGTCAATGGCCAGGCCGATGAGAGCACCTGGGTGAAGCTGGTCGTCCGCGTCCAATCCGGTTCTACCGGTGAGGCGGTCAAGGCCCTGCAGCGCCAGCTCAACGAGAAGCGGCTCGCCGGCCTGGCGGTCGACGGCGTCTTCGGTGCGTCGACGAAGGCCGCCCTGGTCGCCTACCAGCGCCATGCCGGCCTGGCCCCAGACTGGCGTCGCCGGCCCGCTGACGTGGCGGTACCTGATCAGTGCCTTCGAGCGGCCGGTGTTCGGCAGCAAGGTTGCGACTACCAGGTCGGCAACGGCCGCGCCGACTGGGGCACCGCGGCGGCGATCGGCCAGATCGAGGCGGCCGCCGTCACCGTCGTCGCCCAGTCGCACGGCCGGGTGGCGATCGGTGACATCGGCTTCGAATACGGCGGCACGATCAGCGGGCATACGAGCCATCGCTACGGCCTCGACGTCGATGTTCGCCCGATGCGCACCGACAAGCGCCAGTGCTCGTGGGGTGGCAGCTACCGCACCGCGACCTACGACCGCGCCGCCACCCGCGACCTGGTCAAGGCGGTCCGCGCCGCGGCGCCGGGTCACGTGAAGCTGATCTGGTTCAACGACCCGGTCCTCGTCAGGGAGGGCCTGGTCCGCTGGCATACCGGCCACGACGATCATCTCCACATCCGGTATTGCGAGAAGGTGCACCCGGTCGCGGCCTACGACTGCTGAGGGTCGTGCGCAGGCGGTGACATAATCCGGCCATGCCCGAGCGCACGAGTACGATCGTCCCGGTTTCCGACCAGCGACCGAACAGCTGGGGCTTCGGCGACGGCCAGGCGATCCCGTGGGAGTACGCGCCCGCTCCCGAGGCGCGCGACATCGTCACGCTCAAGGAGCGCTACGGCCTGTTCATCAACGGCCGGTCAGTGCCGGCGACCGGTGGCGGAACGTTCGCCTCGATCGACCCATCGACCGAACAGCCGCTCGCCGACGTCGCGCGCGCGACGCCGGCCGACGTCGACAAGGCGGTCCGCGCCGCGCGCACTGCGCAGCGCCGCGCGTGGGGCCAACTCTCCGGCCGGGAGCGCGCCAAGTACCTGTTCCGCATCTCCCGGATCCTGCAGGAGCGATCGCGCGAGTTCGCGGTCCTCGAATCGATGGACTCCGGCAAGCCGATCAAGGAGAGCCGCGACGTCGACGTGCCGTTGGCGGCCAACCACTTCTGGTACTACGCGGGCTGGGCGGACAAGCTTGACTATGCGTTCCCCGGCCGCGTGGCCAGGCCGCTCGGCGTCGCCGCGCAGATCATCCCCTGGAATTTCCCGCTGCTGATGCTGGCGTGGAAGATCGCGCCGGCGCTCGCGGCCGGGAACACGGTCGTGCTGAAGCCCGCCTCGACCACGCCGCTCTCGGCGATGCTCTTTGCCGACGTGTGCCTGCAGGCCGACCTGCCGCCGGGCACCGTCAACATCATCACCGGCCCGGGTGAGATCGGGATGCACCTCGCGACCCACAAGGACGTCGACAAGGTCGCCTTCACCGGTTCGACCGAGGTCGGCAAGAAGATCGGCCGCGGCGTCGCCGGATCGGACAAAGCGCTGACGCTCGAGCTCGGCGGCAAGGCCGCCAACATCGTGTTCGACGATGCGCCACTCGACCAAGCGGTCGAGGGCATCGTCAACGGCATCTACTTCAACCAGGGCGAGGTGTGCTGCGCCGGCTCGCGCCTGCTCGTCCAGGAGTCGATCGCCCAGACGCTCGTCGACAAGCTCAAGGACAGGTTGTCCACCATCCGCGTCGGCGATCCACTCGACAAGAACACCGATGTCGGCGCGATCAACTCGAAGAACCAGCTCGAGAAGATCACCGAGCTCGTCGCTTCGGGCGTCGCGGAGGGCGCCGACCTCTACCAGCCCGCCTGCGACCTGCCTGACCGCGGCTACTTCTTCCGCCCCACGCTGTTCACGAACGTCGCCCAGAGCCACCGGATCGCCCGCGAGGAGATCTTCGGGCCGGTGCTCTCAGTGCTGACCTTCCGCACGCCGGAGGAAGCCGTCGAGAAGGCGAACAACACGCCGTACGGCCTGTCCGCCGGGGTCTGGACCGACAAGGGCTCGCGCATCCTCGAGATCGTCTCGCGGATGCAGGCCGGCGTCGTCTGGGCGAACACGTTCAACAAGTTCGACCCGACCTCCCCGTTCGGGGGCTACAAGGAATCCGGGTTCGGGCGCGAGGGCGGCATGCACGGCCTCCATGCTTACGTGCGACTGGAGGATCGCTGATGGCGACCGGCCGCAACGGGCCCTCCCGGAACGGGACGTCGCGCGACGGATCGTCGCGCCTCGGAGCCGGGTCGCGCATCGGCGTGCGCAAGACGTACAAGCTGTACATCGGCGGCGGATTCCCGCGCAGTGAGAGCGGCCGCTCGTACCTCGTCATGGGCGCCGATGGCGCGCCCCTGGCGAATGCGGTGCGCGCTTCGCGCAAGGACCTGCGCGACGCCGTCCGCGCCGCGCGGACCGCGTTCCCGGGCTGGGCCGCCAAGACTGCGATGAACCGCGGCCAGGTCCTCTATCGCGTGGCGGAGCTGATGGAGGGCCGGCGGGACCAGTTCACGGCCGAGGTCGCCGCGGCAGAGGGGCTTCGCGACGCCCTGGCGACGGACGTGGTGGACCGCGCGATCGATCGCTGGGTGTGGTACGCCGGCTGGGCCGACAAGATCACCCAGATCCTCGGCTCCGCCAATCCGGTCGCGGCGCCGTACTTCAACTTCACGATCCCCGAGCCGACTGGCGTCGTCGGCGTGGTGGGGCCCGAGACCTCGTCGCTGCTCGGGCTCGTGAGTCGGCTCGCCCCGCCGCTCGTGAGCGGGAACGCCGTCGTGCTGCTCGCCTCGGAGGCGCGGCCGCTGCCCGCCATCACCCTGACCGAGGTCCTTGCCACGTCCGACGTGCCGAACGGCGTCGTCAACGTGCTGACCGGCCGGCGCAAGGAGCTCGTCCCGGTGCTCGCCGCCCATGTCGATGTCGACGCGCTCGACACGTGGGGCGTTCCCGATGCCATGCGCCTCGAGACCGAGCAGCTCGCGGCCGACGACGTCAAGCGCCTGTCGCGTCGCCCTTCGACCGTCAACGAGGCGCGCTTCGACTGGCTCGACGATCGAGCCGCCGAACGCCCAGAGTGGATCGCCGCCTTCCTCGAGATGAAGACGGTCTGGCACCCGATCGGAGTCTGAGCCAGATGGCCGTCCGTCCCGACCCCGAGGTCGGCTACCGCCGTGCCGGCGACCACCTCCGTGGCGACCGACTGGTCGAGCGGCGCGTGTTCGTGCAGGCGTCGCCGCGCATGGTCTGGGCCTCGCTCCACGATCCGTCCGCCTCGAGTGCGCTGTTCCCCGAACTACGCCTCGGGCCGGCGGCGCCGTCGTGGCCGGCCGCGGCGACGACGCGGACCGCGATCACGAGGCTCGGCCTGCTCCGTGAGCTTGCGCGTGTGGAAAGCCTGGAGGCCCGACCCGAGTCGATCTTCCGATTGCGGGTGACCGGCTCCGGCTTCGAGAGCGAGTGGTCGTGGCGGCTCGAGCCGATCGCGGGGGGGACGCGGGTCATCCATGCGGCCACGTTCGAGCCGATCGACCGCTGGACCGACATCCTTGTCCGTCTCGGACGTCGATCGCTGGAGGCGCGGGTCGAAGCGCACCTGCGCGCCCTCAAGGAACGCGCCGAACGCGCCGAACACACACCCCCGGCCGCCTGACGAGCACGGTGCGGGCTACGCCGAGCGACGAGGTTCCGTTCGCGGGCCTGCGCCGCAACGCCACGGCGCTCGTCGCCGGGCTGTTGATCGTCGTCGGCATCTTCGTCCTTGTCCCGGACATCGCGCCGCGGCCGACCGGGCTGCCGCCCGTGGAGCTCGTCCACGGGCGCATCCTCGAGATCATGCCGACCAGCGACCCGGGTACGCCCGACGTGCGCATCGAGGTCGTCGAGGGGATCCCCGGCGGACCGAAGACCGGGGAGGTGGTCGAGGGCTTCATCCAGGGGCCGAGTGGGCTCGAGTCGCGCCCCGACTTCAAAGTCGGCGACGACGTCATCGTCAACATCTCCACGGATCCGGTGGCGGGGTTCATCGCCGTCAACGACCGTTACCGCGTCCCGACGCTGGCGCTCCTCCTGGGTCTGTTCGCGGCCGCCGTGACCCTCGTCGGCGGATGGCGCGGGGTCCGGTCGCTGATCGCGCTGGTGCTGACCCTCGCGGTCGTGGTGAAGCTCGTCGTCCCGCTGATCCTGGCGGGTTGGGAACCTGCCTGGGTCGCGATCATCGCCGCGTCCGGCGTGACTGTGACCACGTTCCTGCTCACCGAGGGAGCCCGGCGCCCGACCGTGGCAGCGGCCCTCGGGACCGCGGTGTCGCTGACCCTGGTGGCGGTGCTCGCGACCCTGTTCGACAGCCTCGCCCGGTTCTCGCCGCTGCGCGGCTCCGAGGAGGCCGGCTTCCTGATCTCGATGGGCGGAACGGAGCTGGACCTGGGCGGACTGATCCTGGCAGCCGTGATCTTTGGGGCGC
>JBIOWA010000207.1:0-6710 GCA_044868045.1 Candidatus Limnocylindrales bacterium | reverse complement strand
CGGTGAGCATCTCGAACAGGACGATGCCCAGTGCGTAGACATCGGACGCGGCGGTGGCCGTCTCGCCGCGGGCCTGCTCCGGACTGAAGTAGTGGACCGAGCCGAGCGTGGTCCCGGGCATCGTCATCTGCGCCTCGGCGATGGCCCGGGCGATCCCGAAATCGACGACCTTCACCCTTCCGTCCCGCCCGATCAGCACGTTGCCCGGCTTCACGTCGCGATGGACGATCCCGCGGGCGTGACTCGCTGCGAGCGCACGGGCGACACCGGCCGCGATGCGAGTGGCCTGCGTCGGCGGCAGGGCCCCATTGCGTCGCAGGATCGACGCGAGGTCCTCGCCGTCGACGTACTCCATGACGATGTACGGGCCGGACGGATCTTCGCCGTAGTCGTACACGCTGACGACATTCGGATGGTTCAGTGAGGCCGCGTTCTGTGCCTCCTGGCGGAAGCGCGACGAGAAGTCCGGGTCGCGCAGGTACTCCGGGCGGAGCAGCTTGATGGCAACGTCGCGCCCGAGCTGGGTGTCGAGGGCCCGGAAGATCGTCGCCATGCCGCCCTGGCCGAGCAGCTCGACGAGCCGGTATCGGCCACCAAGGATCGTCCCGATCTCCGCCAAACGTGCCCCTCGACATGCGTCGGCGCGTCGCCTGGGTACGACGCGCTCCGGCCGGGATGGTACCCCATGCCTTGCCGGTCAGCCTCCCGTCAGCCTCCCGTCAGCCTCCGGTCAGCCGGCGCCCCACCTGCTCGAGGAACTCGAGCGAGCTGACGCCATCGAACAGCCTCGCGCCGTGCAGTGCCCACTCCTGCACCTCCTTGAGGGCTGTGAGCACCGCCAGACATGTGACGACGCGGCCGACGGTCCAGGCCGCCACCCGCGCTGGCCCGACCGCCGCGACGAGGAGGAACCAGAACTCGAAGACATTCGGGAAGACCAGCAGCAGGCCTCGTTCGCCGGTCAGTTCGAAAAGCACAAAGCCGGCAAGTCGAAACGCATACAAGCCGATCGCGACCTGGCGAGGCAGGCCGGACCAGCGCAAGGCGACCACGAGGAACGTCGCGAGATAGACCTGGTCGAGCCACTTGTCGAGGGACTGGTAATCGCCGACGCCCCCGAGATCCAGCACGTCGCGCAAGAGGAGGTCCGACAGGTCGACGAGGACCGCCAGGAGCCCACCCGCAAGCGGCCAGCGAAGGACCGGCAGCGAACCCGCGATCCGGATCGCGACGATGACCAGGATCTCGGGGGTCACCGCCGGGGCAGGTCAGAGCTTGAGATCGGCGAGATAGCTCCGGAATTCGCGCGCCAGCTCGGGTTTCTGGAGGGCGAGCTCTACCGATGCCTTGAGCCAGCCCATCGTCGTCCCGGCGTCGTAGCGCGTTCCCTCGAACTCGTAAGCGAAGACCTGTTGCTCTTCCATGAGGGCCTGGATCGCGTCGGTCAGCTGGATCTCGCCGCCGGCCCCGCGCTTGGTCTGCTCGAGCTTGTCGAAGATCTTCGGCGTCAATACGTAGCGCCCGATGATCGCGAGGTTCGAGGGCGCCTCCGACGGCTTTGGCTTCTCGACGAGGCGCGACACCTTGTGCAGCCGCCCGTGGTCGAGCGGGTCGTTCGACGGCTCCGAGGCGATCACCCCGTAGCGGCTCGTGTCCTCGTGCGGAACCTCCATCACCGCGACGACCGACGCGTGCGTCTGCTGGTAGGCGTGGATCAGCTGGCCGATGCACGGTCGATCGCCGATGACGACGTCGTCGGGGAGGATCACCGCGAACGGCTCGTGCCCGATCAGGTCCTTGGCCATCAGCACCGCGTGCCCGAGTCCGAGTTGTTCCTTCTGGCGGACGTAGGCGACCTGGGCGAGGTCGCTGATGTGGCGGACCTGGCGGAGCATCTCGATGTCGCCCTTCTCCTCGAGCAGATGCTCGAGTTCGTACGACAGGTCGAAGTGGTCCTCGATCGCCCGCTTCTGGCTTGAGGTGACGATGATGACCTGCTCGACGCCCGCGGCGACGGCCTCTTCCACCGCGTATTGGATGATCGGCTTGTCCACCAGTGGCAGCATCTCTTTCGGCTGCGCCTTGGTGGCGGGCAGAAATCGGGTGCCCCAGCCCGCGGCGGGGAAAACGGCCTTTCGAACGCGCATCGAACCTCTTCGGCAGGGTTGGGAGGGTCGGCCAAGTCTAGCACCGGGCCCCGTCAGGACCGGGCTTCCAGGCTCCCCATGAACCGGCGGACCGCCTCGTTGAAGGCCTCCGGACGATCGAGGTTGGCGAGATGGGTCGCACCGCCCAGGCGCACCCGACGGACGTCTCGCGTGGCCCGCGCGAACCGTCGGGCACCGAGCCGGAACAGGACGTCGAGGTCGCCGTTGAGGATCAGGACCGGGCCGTCATAGGCAGCCAGTCGCGGCGCGAATCGCTCGCCGACGATGGCCCGCAACGCTGCCGCGCCGCCAGCCGAATAGAAGCCGCCGGCGAGGATCGGCTCGGCGATTGCCGGCGGGAACCTCGTCCGGAAGAACCAGCTGTTGAGCGCGTCGAGCACGGGACCGTCGAACCGCTCCATGGCCCAGGCCAGGGCGCGATATGGCGTTGCCAGCAGCCCGACCGGCTCCTGGCTCGCACCGGACAGCACGAGGCCGCGGACGCCGTCGGGCCAGCGCGCGGCGAGGTCCATCGCCACGTACCCGCCGAGCGACAGGCCGACGACGACGGCCCGGCCGCCGGTGGCCTCGGTGATGACCCGCCGCAACTCCGCGCTGGCCGCGGCCATCGTGAAGTCGTGGTCGGCGAGGTCGCCGTGTCCCGGCAGGTCCAGCGCCACCACCCTGTATGTGTCGCTAAGGGCGACGAGTTGCGCGGCCCAGGCCGATCGCGTCAGGCGGGTGCCGTGGACGAACACGATCGCCGGCGCATCGACCGGCCCCGCGACGTCGTAGCTCGATCGTCCGGGCCCGGCCGTCACCGTGGGCGGTCCAGCCCGTGCTGGACGGCGAGCAATGCGGCCTGGGTCCGGCTCGAGAGCCCGACCTTCGCCAGGATGTTCGAGACGTGGGTCCGCGCGGTACGTTCCCTGATGCCGAGCCGCTGCGCGATCGCGCGGTTGGTGAGACCTTGTGCGACGCAGGCGAGCACATCACGCTCGCGCGCGGTCAGGCTCGAGATGCCATCGCCGCGTCCGCCGCCGGTCGCACCGTCAGATGTCGCAGAGCGCATGCGTCGGGCGACGATGCCGGCGATGGCCGGATCGAGATGGACCTCCCCGGCGGCCGCGGCGCGAATGGCGGCGGCAAGCTCGTCCGCCTCGGCGTCCTTCAGCAGGAAGCCGGATGCGCCGGCCTCGAGTGCGGCCACGACGCGGGCCTCCTCGACGAAGCTGGTCAGCGCGATGACCTCGACAGCAGGGTGGTCCGACCGGATCCGAGCGGTCGCTTCGATGCCGTCGATGCCCGGCATCATCAGGTCCATCACGACGATGTCGGGTTGCAGGGTCCTCGCCTGTTCGATCGCATCGGCGCCGTCGACCGCCTCACCCACGATCTCAATGTCGTCGTGGAGCTCGAGGAAGTCGCGCAGACCCCGACGGACCATCGCGTGATCGTCGACGAGCAGGACACGGATCGGCGCCTTGTCTGGCATAGGGAGCGATCCGGCGCTACGGGCCGCCGGGGACGACGAGCGCCCGTGTCTCGTCGCTCGGCCCAACACCCGGTCGGGATCGTCCGGCGCGCTGGAGCAGCACGGCCGCTCCGAGGATCGCGACGGCGCCCAGCGCCTGGACCGGGAGGAGGGGCTCGGCCAGCAGCCATGCGGCGAGTGCCACACCGACGACCGGCTCGAAGAGCATGAGGATCCCGGCGCGCGTGCCGCCGATGAGCCGGATCCCGGTCAGGAAGCCGAATGACGGGATCGCCGCGGCCGCGATCCCCGTGAACGCGAGCAGCGGCAGCACCCCCGGGGAACGGATCGGGAACGACAGCGCCCCGAACCCGCCCGCGACGCCGGCCACCAGCAGTGCCCCGATGCCGGAGACGAGGAGGACCGTCGTCATCGCCTGCTCGGTCGGCACCTCCGGGTAGCCGTCGCGGGCCAGGACCACGAAGACGGTCTGGGCCACGGCGGCCCCCAGCGCCAGGCCGATCCCGAAAACGTCCAGGCGGATCCCGCTGGCGGGATCGAGCTGCGATGCCACGACCGCGATCATCCCGGCGATCGCGAGTGCCAACGCGATGGCACGCGAGCGGTCCATCCGTTCGCGGCCGAGCAGGACGTTGGCGACCGCCACGAACGCCGGGTAGGTGTAGAAGCCAAGCAGCGCGAGCGCGATCGTGATTCGATCGAAGGCGATGAACATGCACAGGTTGAGAATCGTGCCGGCCGTCGCCGCTGCGAGCAGCGCCGCCCGCGCCCGGACCGGCAGCGAGCCGAAGGAGATCAGCCGGGGGGCACCGCGACGGACCCGCCAGCGGACGTACGCCCCGAGGCCGATGAACCCGATCATCGCTCGCCAGGCGACGAACGAGGTCGGTTCCATGCCGGCGTCGTAGGCGAATCGCGACAGTGGGCCGAGCATCCCGAAGAGCGACGCGGAGCCGATCACGATCAAGAAGCCGGTCAGCGTCGCGGTCTCGCTGGCGCTCTTCGGCGGCTGTCCGGCGTGCGCCGTCACGTGGCCGGCTGCCGGCTCCAGGGCGCCTGCCGTCGTCGAACGCCCGGTGGTCATGGAGGGGGTGGGCACCCGGGCATGGTAGTGCCGCGAGCTGGTCGAGCGCCTCGACCGTCGGGTCAGCCCGCTCCGGCGCCCTCGGCGGTCTTATCGGTCGACGCCCGGACGGCTGGGGATTCCCGACGGCCGGTCGCCAGGCGGATCGAGGTGAAGGGGATGCGGATCTCACGGAAGACCTCGATCGAAACGAGGAATCCGGCGAACAGGAAGATGACGCCGAAGAGCTTCCCGAGTTGGAAGAGCTCGGTCGCGCCGAAGCGATTGAGAGAGTCGGTCAGGGTCGGGATGAACGCCCCGATCGCGATGAGGATCGTTGCCGGGACCCGGCTATGGATGCGGCCCGAGGCCAGGGCGCGCAACGTGCCCGGCAACGACGCCACGAAGTTGACGGCGATCGCGAATGGCGCGATGAGCAGGTTGAACAGAAACTGGTCGCCGGGCTGGTTCGGGTCGAGCGAGTACGGCAGGACGCGCCGCTTCGGCATGAACATGTACGTGCTGAACACGGCGCCGAGGATGAGGGCGAACGCCCCGGTGATGTTGAGGAAGGGCGTCAGGAGCCGGATCGTGCCGGGGAACAGATCGCCGACAGGCACGCCCGTCCGTGGGTCGAGGGCATACCCTGGCGCGGGCAGCACGACCGTCGCCATCAACACGATCGAGAGCAGGGTTGCCCCCACCACCGCGCCCGCCGCGAGCAACGGCCAGCGCTCGTTCTGGAAATAGGTCTCGACGGCGATGGCGATCGCGAGCACGAGTGCCGCGATGAGGTACAGGATGTGGGCCGACCCGGTTCCCGGATAGTCGAAGCGGCGCTGGGTCAGCAGCGTGAAGACGCCGGCCAGGACCAGGCAAAGGGCGAAGCTGTAGCCGAAGCGGGTCCGACCGAGCAGGAACGCCGTCCCGAGCCCGAGCCAGCCGGCCGTGCAGACGGCACCCGTGAGGTACCAGATTCGGTACAGCGGTTCGCTCCATCCGCCGACACCGGCGAGCGCCTCGCAGCCGGCGGCGGTCCCGAAGAAGGCCATCCCGATCGCCCAGATCAACTGGAAGCCACCGCGACGCTCGCGCCACTGGTCGAACAACGCAGCGCTGAAGACCAACGCCAGGATCGAGGTCAACCCCGGGAGCAGGATGTCGAGTCGCATGTCAGCGCTCGACTCCCTGGTGGGCATCGATGAACCGCAGCAGCAGTCGATCGAGGAGCGCCGAGGCATCGCCGTACAGCTCGGCGAGACGTGCCGGGTCGAGCGAGCGACGGCGGCCGAGGCCGGCGAGCTCCGCGAGGAACGGCTGGCGTGCGGCCACGAAGCCGGATACGGCCTCGGTGAGGCTGGCGTGCCCTCCAGCAAGGCGGCGTGCCTGGTCGTCGACGATGGAGCGCGCCTCACGCTCCAGTCGGATGCGCGCGACTTCGTCCCTTGGATCCGAGTCGAGGTAGTCGACGAGTACGGTGATCAGCCGGCGCCCATCCTGGCGATAGGCCTCGCGCGTCGCGTCATCGGGTGTCCACGGCGATCCGGGTACGGCCGGCCCCGGCCCGGTCGCGTAGTGGCGGCGGTAGACCCTCGCGAGTCGTTCGGGTGACGCGCCCAGGCTGGCGAGTACGCGCCCGGCCGGACGCTGGCGGCTGGACGCGAGCCGTTCCAGGGCCGAACGGTCGAATCGCCGGTGCCCGCCAGGCGTGATCCAGGCCGCCACCCGACCCTGGTCGGCCCAACGGCGGAGGGTGTCCGGGTCGATGCCGAGCAGCCGGCTGGCCGGACCGAGCGACAGCCAGCGGCCGGATCGACCGGTCGGGGTGGCGATTGCTGGACCTGGCATGGTTCCTCGTGGGTCGCTGGGCCGTGATGGTGGGGCGCCGACGGGCCAGCACGACCGTGGGGGGAAACGGCCGGCGGCCCATCGGCATGGCGAGACCTGGGTAAATCTGGGTACCAGAAAATGCCCGGGCGACCGGAGGATATGACCGCCCGACTGA
>JBIOWA010000206.1:0-4157 GCA_044868045.1 Candidatus Limnocylindrales bacterium | reverse complement strand
TGACGGGACCGTGTGGGGTCGGTTGCCCGGCGAGGGATCGCCGATCTCGAACGGCGCGAGCATCGTCGTCCCGGCAGGCGAGCATGGCCTGCTGGCGATCGACGGTGCGAATGCATGGTCGAGTCCTGACGGCTGGGCGTGGCGCTCGCTCCCGGAGCCCGGTGACGGCTCGATCGTGATCGACCATGCGGTCGTCCGCGGCGACGTGATCGTCGCGGTCGGGGCGGAGTACGGCGAGGACGGCTCGAGCGTGGGGCGGATCCTCGTCGCGAAGTAGGCTCGGCGGTCAGGCGGAGCCGCCCTTGTCTACGGCCTGCTCCTGCTCCGCCTCGATCGCGAGGACCTTGTCGAGCCTCCGCTTATGGCGCGGTTCGCCGCTGAACGTTGCGGCGAGGAAGGCCAGGGAGCATTCCATCGCCGGCTCCGGCCCGATGACGCGGGAACCGAGCGTCAGCACATTCATGTCGTCGTGCTCGACGCCCTGGTGCGCCGAGTACGTGTCGTGACAGACCGCCGAGCGTATGCCGCGCATCTTGTTCGCGGCCACGCTCGCACCGACCCCCGAGCCACAGATCAGGATCCCGCGGTCGGCCTCGCCGCGCTGGATGGCCTCGCCGAGGCGGCGCGCGAAGTCGGGGTAGTCGTCCTCGGGGTCCGAGCCATCCCCGCCGAGGTCGATGAGCTCGTGGTCGAGGCCTTCTGCGGCGATCCGGCGGATCAGCTCGTCCTTGAGCCGCGCGCCCGCATGATCGGCTGAGAAGGCGATGCGCATGGCGCAAGGATAGGTCGAGGATGTGGTCCCGGGGGACCCTGGGGCGGGGTCGATGCGTTTTCGCCGAACGGACTGGCGGGCGTGCGCTAGAGGTGGATACGCTGGGCGCGATGACCGCCCCCGAGCACCTTGGGAACCGCGATCTCGACGTCGCCTCGGCATTGCCCGTCGCGCCGCTGCCGTCCGCCGCGCGGATCGCCATCGTCGGCGGTGGCATCGTCGGGGCCTCGATCGCCTACCACCTCGCGCTCGCCGGCGAGTCCGATGTCGTGTTGCTCGAGC
This sequence comes from Candidatus Limnocylindrales bacterium, assembly GCA_044868045.1. GTDB lineage: Bacteria > Chloroflexota > Limnocylindria > Limnocylindrales > CSP1-4 > SPCO01. The sequence goes on along the minus strand of JBIOWA010000206.1, from coordinate 3,103 downwards.
GCGGCCGCCTGGCGAACGGGACGACCTGGCACGCCGCCGGGCTCGTGTCGCAGGTCCGCGGCACGCACGCCCTCACCGAGCTGTCCCGGATCAACGTCGAAACGTACGAACGGGTCGGTCGCGAGACCGGCATCGACCCGGGCTTCCGGCGCGTCGGATCGCTGACCGTCGCCCGGAACGAGGAGCGGTTCCGGGAGATCCGCCGACCGGTGTCGATCGCACGGGATGCCGATCTGCCCTCGGAGATCGTCGATCCCGAGCGGATCCGCGAGCTCTGGCCGGCCGCCGTCGTCGACGACCTCGTTGGCGGGGTGTTCTTCCCGGACGACGGCACGATCAACCCCGGCTCAGCAGCGCTCGCCTTGGCCCGCGCCGCTGTGGATCGTGGGATCCGCTATGTGCCTGGAACGACGGTCACCGGTTTCCGTCGCGGACCGGACGGTCGTCGCGTGACGGGCATCACGACGACCGCCGGAGACGTCGAGGCGGAGGTGGTCGTCCTGGCGGCCGGCCTCTGGACGTCCGAGCTGGCTCGGCTGGCCGACGCCAGCGTCGCCCTCTACCCAGCCGAACACGTCTGGGTCATGACAGACGAGACGCCCGCCGCGACGGGGGACTTGCCGTTCCTGCGGGACCTCGACGGCTACCTGTACATCCGCCACCACGGCGGTCGGTTCGTGATCGGCGCCTTCGAGCCGAACGGCAAGCCGTGGGCGCCATCCGGCGTGCCGACCGACGGGTTCGTCGAGCTCGGGCCGGACTGGGAGCACTTCGACCCGGTGCTGACGGCCGCCCGGGCACGGGTGCCGGCCCTTGCCGACCTCGGGTTCGCCCATTTCCTCCGCGGCCCGGAGAGCTTCACGCCCGACGCCAACCTCCAGCTCGGATTCGTGCCCGAGGTGCCCGGCCTGTTCGTCGCCGCCGGGCTGAACTCGCAAGGGATCATCTTCGGGCCGGGCGTCGGGCGGGCCGCCGCCGAATGGATCCTGGCCGGACACATGACGATGGACCTCGTCGAGGTCGATGTTGCCCGCATGGGGCGGTGGGCGAGCCAGCGGCGCTGGCTCCACGAACGCACGGTCGAGTCGCTGGGTGGCCTCTATGCGATGCACTGGCCGGGCAAGCAGCCGGAGTCGGCGCGTGGTCTGCGACGCCTCGCGCTGCATGACGCGTACCGGGCGGCGGGAGCGGCGATGGGCCAGGTCGCCGGCTGGGAGCGACCGTTGTGGTTCGAGCCCGGCGCGGCCCCGAACCGCGGGAGCGTGCGCTATTCCTACACGGATCCTTCGTGGTTCCCGGCGGTCCGCGACGAGGTCCGGGCGACTCGCGAGGGCGTCGCGCTCTACGATCTGTCGACGTACGCCAAGTCCGAGGTCGCCGGCCCAGGTGCACTGGCCGGCCTCCAGCGGCTCGTGACCTCGGACATCGACGTCACGCCGGGCCGGGTCGTCTACACGATCCTGGCCGATGACCGCGGCGGGATCCTCCTCGATCCGACGATCACCCGCCTCGGTGATGACCGCTTCCTCGTACTCGCCCCGACGGTCACGCAGCGCCGAACCGAGGGGTTGCTCCGCGGTGGCCTGGCCGCGGATGCCGTCGTCACCGACGTGACCTCCGGCTGGGCGACCCTCCACGTCGCCGGGCCGCGATCACGTGAGCTCCTGACGCGGCTCACCGACGCGGACGTGGCGGCGACTGCCTGGCCGTTCCTCGAGGGACGGGAGATCGAAGTCGCCCGGGTGCCGGCCCTTGCTCTTCGCGTCTCCTTCACCGGTGAGCTCGGCTGGGAGTTGCTGGTACCGACCGAGTTCGTGGCGGATCTCCGCGAGCACATCCTCCGCGAGGGCGCCGACCTCGCGCTGCGGGACGCTGGGGCATCCGCCTTCGAGGCGTCCCGGCTGGAGCGCGGCTTCCGGTCGTGGGGCCACGACATGTGTCCGCTGGACGATCCGTTCGCGGCCGGCCTCGGATTCACGGTCTCCCGCCGGAAGGCGGCCGATTTCGTGGGCCGGGCAGCCCTCGAGCGGCTGCGCGAGGTGCCGGATGGAGAGCGGCCACGCCGCCTGGTCTCGCTCCGGGCGCCCTCGGCGGTGTTGTGGCACGGCGAATCGGTGCTGCGTGGCACACAACGCGTCGGGCACGTGACGAGCGCCTCGATCGCGCCGACGCTCGGCGGGTCGGTCGCGCTGGCCTGGGTCCACGGGCGGCTCGATGGCGGTGACTGGTGCGTCGAGATCGGCGGGGACCCGTCCCCGTGCGTGGTCAGCGCCGAGCCGTTCTACGACCCGCGCGGAGAGCGTCTGCGAGGCTGATGCGCCGCCGCCCGGGCTTACGCGTCAACTGTGACCAGGGTCCGAGTCTTCCGTGCGGTCGACTCCGGCGTCGCCGGCGCGCAGGGTCGGGTGCCGCCCGCCACTGCCCATGTGCGCGAAGTGCCCGCCATCGAGCGTGCCGATGCGTCCGCGGAGGCCGTCGTGCACCACGCGCCGGCCGATGTCGGCGACGCGCGCGGCGGTGAACCCGAAGTGCTCGAAGATGGTGCCCGCCGGGGCACTGGCGCCGAAGTGATCGAGCCCGATGATGGCCCCCTCGTCTCCGACCCAGCGCTCCCAGCCAAGCGGAACGCCGACTTCGACGCTGACCCGTTTCTTGACCGATGGCGGCAGCACCTCGTCGCGGTACGACGGGTCCTGGGCCTCGAAGCGCTCCCAACACGGGAGCGACACGACCCGAGTCGGGACCCCGTCGTCTTCGAGCTCCGTGGCTGCTCCCATGGCCAGCTGCAGTTCCGAGCCGGTCGCGATCAGGATGAGCGCCGCGCTTCCGCCCTTCGCCTCGCGCAGGACGTAGCCGCCGCGCCGGACGCCCTCGCGCGCCTTCTCGGCCGTGCCCTCCAGGACGGGGAGCTTCTGGCGAGTGAGCGCCAGCCCGACGGGTCCGTCGCGCCGCTCGATCGCCAGCGCCCAGGCAGCCGAGGCCTCATTGGCGTCACCTGGTCGCACGAACCAGAGGTTCGGTATCGCCCGGAGCGCCGCGTAATGCTCGACCGGCTGGTGGGTCGGGCCGTCCTCCCCGAGGCCGACCGAGTCGTGCGTCCAGA
>JBIOWA010000205.1:0-3766 GCA_044868045.1 Candidatus Limnocylindrales bacterium | reverse complement strand
TCGGCGCCGGTCAACCCGGTCCCCGAGATGTCGGGGAACGCGTAGAAGGCCCCGAGCGGTGTGGCACAGCGGATCCCCTCGATCTCGTTGAGTCCTTCGACGATCAGGTCCCGTCGCGCCTTGAACTCGACGACCATCGCGTCGACGTCGTCCTGCGGCCCGACGAGGGCCTGGACGGCGCCGACCTGCGCGAACGTCGGCGCACACGAGATGGTGTTGATGACGAGCTCGGAGTACACCTCCTTCAGCGACTCCGGCACGACCGCGTAACCCAGCCGCCAGCCAGTCATCGCGAACGTCTTCGAGAAGCCGTCGAGCACGATGGTCCGGTCGGCCATGCCGGGCAGTGACGCGACCGAGACGTGCTCCGCGCCGTCGTACAGGATCCGGCCATAGATCTCGTCAGTCATGACCCACAGGTCGTGCTCCTGGGCGAGCTCGGCGATGCGTTGGAGATCAGCGCGGGTCAGGACGCCGCCGGTCGGGTTGGCCGGCGAATTGATGATCAGCAGGCGCGTCCGCGGCGTGATCAGCGACGCGAGCTCCTCGACGTCGAGACGAAACTCGTGCTCCATCCGGATGGGGATCGGCACAGGCGTGGCGCCCACGAACCGGGTGAGCGACTCGTAGATCGGGTAGCCGGGATCGGGAACGATCACCTCGTCACCCGGGTCGACGAGGCCGAGGATCGCGTAGAGCATCACGCCCTTGCCGCCGACCGTGACGAACACCTGCGACGGATCGGCCGGGAAGCCCTTGCGCGCAGTCACGTCCTCCGCGATCGCTTTCCGCAACTCTGGGATGCCCGGGAACGGCGCGTAGTGCGTGGCACCGTCGTCGAGCGCGCGCTTGGCCGCCTCACGGACGTGGGCCGGCGTATCGAAATCGGGCTCGCCGATCTGGAGGTGGATCATCGGACGACCCTGTGCCTCGAGCGCGCGGGCCCGCGCGCTGACCGCGAAGGCACCCTCGGTGCCGATCGTCTCCATCCTGGCGGCGATCCGTCGAGCGGATGAGATGGTCATCGGTCGGAGCCTCCTGGTTCGGCGGTGCGGCGGGCCGGCGCTATCGATTCGATCTATGGCAGGAGCGATCGGATCGCAAAGGCCACGTTCGCCGGTCGCTCGGCCAGCCGGCGCATATACCACGGATACCAGGCGTCACCGTAGGCAATGAGCGTCTGGACCCGGTAGCCAGCTCTGGCCAGTCGATATTGCTCCCGCGCACGGATCCCGTACAGCATCTCGACCTCGAATCCGTCCCTCGGGATACCCGCCAGGGCGGCCTGCTCGGCGATCTGTTCGATCAGGGCGACGTCATGCGTACCCAGGCCGAGCCGGATCGGGCGGCCGCGGCCGGTCTTCAGGAAGTCGACGGCGAGGGCGAGGTAGCTGGCATCCACCTGGCGCTTGTCGCGGTAGGCGATCGATTCCGGCTCGTCGTATGCGCCCTTGACCAGGCGGACGGCCGGGTCGAGTGGTCGCAGGCGCTCGAAGTCACCGGGCGTCCGCTTGAGATACGCCTGGAGGCAGAGGCCGGTCCGAGGCTGGGCCTCGCGCAGCCGCTCGTACAACCGGATCGTCGACTCGACGTAGGCGCTGCCTTCCATGTCGATCCACAAGTAGGACCCGGTCGCCGCGGCTTTGTCCGCGAGCCTTGTCAGGTGCACCAGCGTCCGGTCCGCATCGTGATCGAGCCCGAGCTGCGTTGGCTTGACCGACACCTCGCCGTTGTAGCCGCGCGCGGCGATCGATTCGAAGACCTGGATGTAGTGATCGGCGACGGCGTCGGCCTCCTGGAGGCTGGTCAGGTTCTCGCCGAGGCGCGTGTACATCGAGCCGATCCCCGCCGCCTCGAGGGGTGCGGCGGCGTCCAGGGCCGACTCGAGCGTCTCGCCCGGCATGAACCGGCGGACGGCGCGTTTCATGAAGCGGAACCTCGGAAGGTGCTCCTTCAACCACGTGTTGCGTGCCGCCCAGAGAAACACGCGACGCATCAGGGCAGGCTCCGGATCATGCCGCCATCGATCGGGATGATGGCGCCGGTGATGTAGGAGGCGGCCGGCGACATCAGGAAGGCCCCGAGCCGACCGAGCTCGGCCGGATCGCCCATCCGGCCCAACGGGATCCGGGCGATGACCGTGGCCCGAACCTCGTCGGGCGTCTGGCCGGTGCGCTCCGCGGTCGCCTTCTCGACTTCGATGATCCGGGGCGTCGTGAAGCGCCCAGGGGCGAGGCCGTTGATCCGGACCGGGGCGATCTCGGCGGTCAACGACTTGATGAGGCCGGACAGACCGGGCCGCAGGGTGTTCGAGGCGGTCAGGCCGGGGATCGGCTCCCTCGCGGACGACGACAGGATCACGAGGATCGCCCCGCGATCGCTGCGGCGAAGATGCGGCAGCGCCGCCCTGATCTGGCGAAGCGCGCTATGCAGCGTGCTGTCGATCGCGTCCTGCCAGCCGGCGTCGTCGAGTTCGTCGAACGCGCCCGGTCGAGGACCACCCGAGTTTACGAGCACGAGGTCGAGGCCGCCGAAGGCGTCGACCGCCCGATCCACCGCCTCGGCCGGACCGTTGGGTTCGCTGAGGTCCGTCGGGGCGGCGATGGCACCTGCGATCGAGGCCACCGCCCTGTCGAGTCGATCGGACGGGCGGGCGGCAAGCGCGACCCGGGCGCCTTCCCAGGCGAGCGCGGTGCCGACCGCCAGGCCTAGCCCGCTCGATCCACCCGCGATCAGCGCCCGAGCCCCATCCAACCCCAGATCCACGGTGCTCCTCCTGGGCGGGATGGTACGCGAGGATCGGGCCCACGATCAGCCGTTTGAAGGCAGCCGCGTTGTCTTCCGGGACACGGCGAGCGCCCCCACTCGCGTCGGGGGCTAGAATCCGGTGCCCATGACCCGGTTCTTCGACATCGACGCCGCCAACGAGGCCCTGACCGAGGTCGGGCCGCTGCTCGCCACACTCGCCGACCAACGTGCCGAGCTGATCCGGCTTCGTGACCGCACCCTCGCCGCGCAGACCTCACCCGGTGGCGGACCGGCGGAGATCGACGCGGAGGAGGCGCAGCGGATCCGACTGCGGATGCAGGGGATCGTCGATCAGATGGCCGCCGCCGTCGCGCAGATCGATCGACTGGGCATCACGCTCCGCGACATCGAGCGCGGCCTGATCGACTTCCCGGCGCTGGCGGCCGGCCGCCAGGTCTGGCTGTGCTGGCAACTGGGCGAGGGGTCGGTCGAGTACTGGCACGAGCTCGAGACCGGGTTCGGCTCGAGGCGACCGCTCATCGAGCTGCTGTGATCGCACGGCAGGTCGTCGTCGGTGCCGACGGACGGGCGAAGGCATATCGACCGCTCCCGGCCAACGCGCGTGTCGCGGCCGTGGTCGCCGGCCTGGAGGCGTACGCGGCTGGCGACTATTTCGAGGCGCACGAGCTGATGGAGCCGGCCTGGATGGGCACGGACGATCTGGCCGAGCGGGCGTTGATCCAGGGCTTGATCAAGGTCGCCGCTGCCGACGTCCATGCGATCCGCGGCAATCCGAAGGGCGTGCGCCGGAACCTGGAGGGCGCGCGCGATCGATTGCGGTCCGGGTCGGCTGGGACGATCACCGGCGTCGAGCTCGACGTGGCGGGATTACTGGCCTCGATCGATTCGCGACTGGCGACGCTGGATGGCGCCGGCACCGATGGTCCGCTCGCCATCGACTGGAGGCGGCGATGAACCCCGGGCCCGCCCTGCCATCGATCGACGTCGTCGAGGCGGA
>JBIOWA010000204.1:0-26908 GCA_044868045.1 Candidatus Limnocylindrales bacterium | reverse complement strand
CCAACCCCCGCCCGGGTGAGTCGGCGATCATCTTCGGCGCCGGGGCGATCGGCTGCCTGTTCCTGGCGATGTTCAAGGCTGCCGGAGTGGCGCCGGTGATCGTCGTGGAGCCGCAGGCGGCCAGGGCAGCGGTCGCGACGGCCGTCGGTGCCGATGTCGTCGTCAACCCGGATGAGCTGGCCGCGCGTCGGGCCGAGCTGTTGCCGGACGGCGCCGACATCATCGTCGACGCGGTCGGCACCCAGTTCGCCACGGCCGTCGATCATGCCGCGCTGGGCGGCCGGATCGTGCTCTTCGGCATGAACGAGACGGCCTGGCCCGCCATCCACCAGTACACGATTACGCACCGGTCGCTCGCGGTGCTGGGCACGTACGTCACGGCCTTCACGTTCCCGACCGCGATCCGCCTGGTCGAGGGCGGCGCACTCCCCCTCGATCCGATCGTCACGCACGTGCTCCCGCTCGATCGCGTGAGCGAGGGTCTCGACCTGCTCCGCTCGGGCGGCGCCACCAAGGTCGTTATCACCCCCGGCGCTCCGCCGGCTCCCTGAGGCTCCGCGCCCTGGAGCTCGGCCTCTACACCGACTCGCTCGAGCACCTCAGCCTCGAGGCGGCGCTGGACGTCGCATCGCGCATCGGTGCGACAGGGATCGAGATCGCGACCGGCGGCCAATCCTCGGCACCCCATCTGCGGCTCGACGAGCTGCTCGGCGACGCCGGCCGGCGACGCGCATTCGTGGCCGCGTTCACCGATCGCGGCCTGCGGATCGCGGCACTCAATTGCTCGGCCTGGCCGCTCCACCCAGTCGTCGGCGAGGAGCACGTCGCGCTCATCCGCTCGACGATCCGGCTCGCCGCCGAGCTGGGCGTCCGCAAGCTCGTCACGATGTCGGGCAGCCCCGGCGACGGACCGGGATCGTCGACCGTCAACTTCGCGTGGTATCCATGGCCGGCCGACGCGCGCGCGTTGCTCGACCGGCAGTGGCCGGCCGCGATCGAGCTGTGGAGAGACCTCGGCAAGTTCGCCCAGGACGCGGGTGTCGAGCAGATCGCGTTCGAGCTCCACCCGCTGCACCTGGCGTACAACGTCCCGACGCTGCAGCGCATGCGCGACGCCGTCGGTCCGATCATCGGCGCGAACATCGATCCGTCCCACCTGTTCTGGCAAGGGATGGACCCCCTGGCCGTCGTTCGGGGGCTCGGACCGGCGGTCTACCACGTGCACCTGAAGGACACCGAGGTCGTGCCCGAGCAGGTCGCGATCGCCGGCGTCCTCGACCAGCGCCCGTTCGACGACCCGTCGAATCGGGCCTGGGTCTTCCGGACGGTGGGCACCGTCCACGGCCGCGAGTTCTGGTCGGCGTTCGTCTCCGCCCTGCGGGAGGTCGGCTACGACGACGTGCTGTCCATCGAGAACGAGGATGCCCGTCTGAGGCCCGAGGCGGCCGTCGAGGACGCCGCACGGTTCATGCATTCCGTCATGACCGCCTGACCGCGACGGGCGTCTCGATGCGCTGACTGGTCTCAGGCCGGGATTGCTGGAGGCGATCCGATCTCGCCGAGGAGGCGGTCGGGTTCCGACAAGACCTGGCGGATCGTCGCCGCATAGTGCTCGATCACTTCGATCGGCTGGACGAAGATCGGGTGCCGCATATCGCAGATCACGAGCGACGAGTCGAGCAGCGCGGTCGTCTCCGGGAAATCCGCTGGGTCGTACGTGATGTCGCGGCCGGCGGGCGGCTGCGTCCACGGGAACTGGCCGCCGAACCCCTCACGGTTCCTGAAGACCGGGAACGCCGGCGCTGGCTCGGTGTGCCACAGCTCGCAGCCGACGCCAGCCGCCAGGAGGGTCTTGCCAAGGGCATCCCGGAACGCGGTCCGCTCGACGTGGTCGAGGCCGAGCTCGGCCGGTTCGAGACGGACCCGGTATTCGTAGTAGGTCGACGTCCGGTCCGCAGGGACATGCGGCGGCTTGATGCCGGGCACGCCGGACAGCTGCTCGGTCAGGTATGCAGCATTCCGCTGCCCGGTGGCGATGTACTCGGGCAGGCGCTTCAACTGCGAGCGCGCCAGCGCCGCGGGCATCTCCTGGTGGCGGTAGTTCCAGCCGACCGAATGGACGGTGTATGGCCTGAAATTCCAGCCGGTCAGGCGGGCCAGCTCCGGGATGTCCTCGCCAAACGTCCTGAGCCGTCGCGCTCGATGGATGACGTCCGGATCGTCGGCGGCGAAGAGCCCACCCTCGCCACCGGTGAGGATCTTGCTCGAGTTCAGGCTGTAGCAACCGACGACGCCCATCGATCCGACCTGGCGGCCCTTGTACGTGGCGCCGTGGGCCTGGCAGGCGTCCTCGATGACGTGCAGTCCATGGCGCTGGGCGATGTCGAGGATCTCGTCCATGTCGCACGGGAGGCCCTGGATATGAACGGCGATGATCGCCCGGGTCCGTGGACCGATCTTGGCCTCGACCTGGCCGGCGTCCAGGGTGTAGGTCCGCGGATCGATGTCGACGAAGACGGGAATGCCGAGCTGGTGGAGGATCGGCTGCCACGTCCCGGCGAACGTAAAGGCCGTGGTGATGACCTCGTCACCGGGCTGCAGCGCGATTCCGTACAACGCGGCATGGATGGCGGCCGTACCAGAGTTGAACAGCAGGCCCGTCGATCGCCCGACGAACGCCGCCCATTCCGTCTCCAGCGCTGTCGATTCGGGCGCACCGACGCCGCCGAGGATCCCGCGCTCGAGCACGGCGAGGACGGCGGCGCTGTCCTCGGGTCGGATGTCGGGCCACGATCGCTTCACTCCCTCGGGAATGCGTGCGCCATCGCGAGAATCCATGTGTGGGGATCCGTTCTTGTACGGCCTGACGGGACCGCTCGATCGTACAGGACGAAGCCCCTCACGGAGGCCCGTCGCGGCCGGTCAGTCGGCGGCGCCGCGCCCAAAGGGCAGACGGGGATCGATCGCCTGACCCGCCCAGCCGTCGCGGACCCAGACGTGCGCCGGGTCGTCGCAGGCGCGCCAGGCGCGCTCGCCCGGTCCGGCCATCACGTTGAGGTAGTACAGGTCGTAGCCAGGCGCAGCCATCGCCGGCCCATGCCAGCCATGCGGCACCAGGACGACGTCGCCCGATCGGACGGTGGTCAGTAGGTCGATCGGGCGATCCGGCGCGCCGTAGATGTGCTGATACGCCAGTCCCGGGCCGGACGGCCCGTCCCGGACGACGTAGTGGTAGATCTCCTCGAGCTCGGTCTCGCCCTCGCGAACCTCGTCGTGCTTGTGCGGTGGGTACGACCCCCAGTTGCCACCGGGCGTCAGGACCTCGACGGCGATGAGCCGGTCCGCCTCGAACCGATCGGCCGAGGCGAAATTCCGAACCTCACGCGAACAAGAACCCGCGCCCCGCAGTTCGACCGTGACCTCGGCTGCCGGCACATGACGGACAGGATGGCGCCGCTCGGCCCGGGCCGTGGCCACGGCGAACCGACCTCCCGCCGCGCTCCGGACCTCGATCCCCGTGGCCGGCGGTGCATAGATGAAGTCGGTCGGACCCGCCCACACGCTCGGTCGACCCTCGAGCCGATACGGCTCACCGTCGATCGTCACCTCGAACGATCCCTCAAGCGGTAGGAGCGCGATCTCGTCCTCGCCGGTGTCGAACCCGAGGACCTCGCCCGGCGCCAGCCGGCCCTCGCGCAGCCCGCAGTACCTCCAGCCGGCCGCCTCCGGCGCGAGGACGACCGACCAGCCGTCGGCCGCAAGCGACCCGGCCGGCCGATAGAGGTCGGTCACGCGCTCGGCTTGAGGTCGGGGTTCGGGACCAGGGCGTCCATGACCTGGTGCAACAGCTCGTGGTACGACCCGACGAACGCACGCAGCGTGCGAGCGCTCGGCCCGAACCGGTCGAACTCCTCGGGCGTCAATCCATCCGGCTCGTACGCCCGGACAAAATCCGGGAAGCGGCCCCGGAGCTCGTCCAGGACCCCCGGATCGATCGGATCGTCCATCCGCGGCCGAACCTCGACCGACGAGTCGTTGAACCGTCGTTGCCAGGCCGCCGGCAACGTGATCACGACGTCACCGCCGATCAGCTCCGACCAGTGCAGGTGGTGGCGGATCGCCGCCGCGAGCGGTCGCGCGCGCAGGCCACGTGCTCGGAACTCGGCGACGGCTCGCTTGAAGACCGCGACGCCGGACCAGGGCAGGCTCGTCGGGTCGGCCACGATCCCGTCGCGCTCCGTCTGGACCTTCAGCCAGTCCTCGAGCCGGCCCATCATCACCGTGATGACCGGGCCCATGTCGTCGACCGGCAAGCCGTCCGCCTCGCGGCGCCGCAGCCCCCGCTCGACGGCCTCGCCGGCCGCGACCGCCTGGGCCACGCTGAATGACACGGTCGCGTTGATGCTCACACCGCGGTAGGTCGCCTCCTCCATCACCCGCACGCCAACGGACGTCGCGGGGAACTTCACGACGATGTTCGGCGCGAGCGAGGCGAAATGCTCACCCTGAGCGAGCATCCGGTCGAATGACCGGAAGAGCGTCGGATCGGTCTGCATGGACAGCCGGCCCCGGCGCCCCCCGGACGCCTCGAACGCCGGGATCAGCAACGGCGCCGCTCGGAGCGACATCTCCTCGACGATCGCCCAGGCAAGGTCGATCTCGGTCGCGTCGGGTCGCTCGTCGGCGAGGGCGCGGACCCGACCGCGCCAATGGCCTGGATCGGCCTTCCAGACGTCGGTCACGATCGTCGGGTTGGCCGTCGCGCCGACAGCGCCGTACGAGATCGCGTACTCGAGCTCGTCGACCGCGCACGAGTCATTCCAGATGTCGGTCGTGGTCGTGGCGACCGTCCGACCCAGCGGGCTGTTCGCCAGAGGCAACCCGCGGGCCCCGACCATCGTCTCGGTCGCGCCTGCCACCATCAATCCTCCCGTTCCGGCATTGACACTCGATGGTGCCGTAGGATACGGTCCGCGACTCAGGGTAATCGATTACGCGGAATGCGCAAGGAGGGGCGTTGCCCGGGTCGTCCGCGCGTCGCCAGCACCCGAATCCCATCCCCACAGCGCGCTGGTCCGATCGCTCGTGAAGGGACGCCACGGATGAGCACGGTCATCGCCGTATGAAGGTCGCGCTCCTCGGTGCGGGCCGCATCGGCCGGCTCCACGCTCGCCTTCTCTCCGCGACCGAGGGAGTCGACTCGATCGTCATCGGGGACGTCGAGCAGGAACGTGCGGCGGAGGTGGCGACGTCGGTCGGGGCGGCCGTCGCACCCACGATGGACGCAGCGCTCGACGGCGCTGACGCGGTCGTCATCGCCGCGGCCACGAGCGCCCACGCCGACCTGATCCGCGCGTCGATCGCGCGAGGATTGCCGACCTTCTGCGAGAAACCGCTCGCTGCGAATCTCGATGACACGATCGCGCTCGCCGCCGACATCGGGCGCTCCGGTGTCCCGTTCCAGCTCGGCTTCCAGCGTCGGTTTGACCCGGCCTACCGCGAGGTCCACCGGCTGGTCCACAGCGGCGCCCTCGGCACCCTGTACGCGGTGCGCCTGGCCGGACACGATCCGACCCCCGCGCACGAGGCGTACATCGCGCAGTCCGGGGGCATCTTCCGGGACTTCTCGATCCACGACTTCGACGTCCTGCGCTGGATGACCGGATGCGAAGTCGAGGAGGTTTATGCGGACGGCGGTGTCCGTGCCTTCCCGGTCTTCGCGACCTACGACGATGTCGATACCGCAGTGGCGACACTTCGCCTCGTCGATGGCCCGTTCACGGTGCTCACGGTGACGCGCCACGACCCGCTCGGCTACGACATCCGGGCGGAGGTCTTCGGCTCCCGCGACAGCGTCGCGGTCGGTCTCGGGCCGCAGACCCCGTTGCGCTCGGTGGAACCCGGCGTGCCGGCCCCGGCCGGTCCTGCGTGGAAGGACTTCCTTGTGCGGTTCGAGTCGGCCTATGCTGCCGAATTCGCGGCGTTTGTCACCGTCGCCCGCCGCGAAGCTCCGAGTCCCTGCACGGCAAGCGACGGCGTCGCGGCTCTCCGCGTCGCCGAAGCAGCCGATCGCTCGCTCCACGAACACCGCCCTGTGCGACTCGCGGAGATCCCCGGCTGAGGGAGGGTTGTAGCCCGACCCTTGGGGGAGGCCGGTCGAAAGGAGGTGTCCATGGCGGCCACCGTGGCCGCGAACGGAACACAGCGTTTCCTGGGGCCCGCTCATCGGGCGGAAACGATCGGGACCGCGGCGCTGGCTGCGGCACATCGGAGGAGACAGAACGGTATGGATCTACGCAGCAAGACGCTCGTCGCGCTCGCTGGCGCGGCAATCTTCGTCGGGGCCTGCACAAGCGGGACTCCTACCGCAAGTGGCGGCGGGGCTGCTGGCCCGGATCGCTCGGGGATCAACATCCAGGTCGTGACGCACGGCCAGGCGAGCGACCCCTTCTGGTCGATCTTCAAGAACGGCGTCGACCAGGCCGCAAAGGACATGGGAGTCAAGGTCGAGTACGCAGCCCCCGACACGTTCGACATGCCCAAGATGGCGCAGCTGATCGATGCAGCGGTCGCCAAGAAGCCGGCAGGCCTCGTCGTATCGATCCCGGACGCAACCGCGCTTGGTCCGAGCATCCAAAAGGCCGTCGCCGCCGGCATCCCGGTGATTTCCGCGAACTCCGGCTCAGACGTCTTCGCCAGTCTCGGAGTGTTGACCCACGTCGGGCAGGACGAATCGATCGCCGGGAAGAAAGCCGGTGAGCTTCTGAAGGCGGCGGGCGTCACGAACGCCCTTTGCATCAACCAGGAAGTCGGCAATGCCGCCCTCGACGCCCGCTGCGCGGGCTTTGAGGAAGGTCTCGCCGGTACCTCCAAGGTCGTTCAGGTCGACCTCAAGGACCCGACCGGTGCACAGCAGACCATCGCGGCAGCGGTCCAGGCAGACTCGACGCTGAACGGCGTACTCGCCCTCGGCCCGACCGGCTCGGCCCCGACCCTAGCGGCGATCAAGCAGCTCAACCTCGGCGGCAAGGTCAAACTCGCGACCTTCGATCTTTCGAAGGACGTCCTGAATGCGATCAAGGCCGGTGAGATGGAATTCGCCATCGACCAGCAGCAGTTCCTGCAGGGCTACCTGCCGGTCGTCTTCCTCACCTACGACAAGCTTTATGGCCTCGTCCCCGGCGGCGGCCAGCCGGTCCTGACCGGCCCGGGCATCGTCGACAAGACGAACGTCGACACCGTCATCGCGAACACCGGAACGACGCGCTAGTCGTCGATTTCATCACGGGTGCCCGGCCTCAGGGTCGGGTACCCGCCATCCGCCGCTACGACGAGGTCGCCATGAGCGTGGTCTCCGCCTCCCCGGAAGGGCAGCGCCTGCGACGAGTCAGTCCGATCCGACTCCTCCTGACGCGGCCCGAATTCGGTTCAGTGATCGGCGCCGTCATCGTCTTTCTCATCTTTGCCGTCCTGTCGATCCTGCGGGGCGACATCGGCAAGGGATTCTTGTCGGTCCAAGGGGCCGCGAGCTTCCTCGAGGTCTCTGCGTACGTGGGGATCATCGGCGTCGCCGTCTCGCTCTTGATGATCGCCGGCGAGTTCGACCTGTCCGTCGGATCCATGATCGGTGCGGCGAGCCTGCTACTCGGCCTGCTCATCGTCCAATACGGCGTTCCGCCGACGGTCGCGATCGTCCTGACCTTCGCCTTCGCATTGGGGGTCGGCGCGTTCAACGGCTGGCTGCGGATCAAGACCGGGCTTCCGTCGTTCATCGTCACCCTGGGCATGCTCCTCATCCTGCGTGGGGCCGGCATAGGCTTCACGCGGTTCATCACAAGCAACACGATCGTGAGCGGCGTCAACGCGAACACGGCAAACGACCCAGTCGTCGGACTCTTTACAGCGAGCATCAACATCGGTGGCGGTGAGTTCAAGGTCGTGCTGCTGTGGTGGCTGCTGACCGTCGTCGTGGCGACCTGGGTCCTGACCCGGACGCGGTTTGGCAACTGGATCTTCGCCGTCGGCGGTTCCGAACAAGCCGCCCGATACGTGGGCGTGCCGGTCAACCGCGTGAAGATCATCCTGTTCATGACGACGGCCGCGTCCGCGGCGCTCTTCGCATGCATCCAGGTCCTGAACTTCGGATCCGCCGACGTCTTGCGCGGGCAGAACAAGGAATTCGAGGCCATCATCACCGCCGTGGTGGGGGGCACGCTGCTCACCGGTGGCTACGGCTCGGCCCTTGGATCTGCGTTCGGCGCCTTCATCCTCGGTACCACCCAGCTGGGAATCAACTTCGTCGGTATCAACTCCGACTGGTACCAGGTCGTCCTCGGATCGATCCTGCTCCTCGCCGTCCTTGCCAATACGTACCTGCTGCGCCGCGCTTCTGGAGCCCGATCATGACCACTCCGAACGACATCCCGCCGATCCGACACGACACGGCCCCATTGACGATGCCGACCGACACTGCGGCTCGCATCGCTACGTACGGCAACCAAGGCAGAGGGGCGGCATCGGACGCGGTCCCGGCGCTCGAGGCGCTGCATGTCTCGAAATATTTCGGGCGCGTCATCGCGCTCGAGGATGTATCGCTGTCCGTCAGGGCGGGCGAGGTCAACTGTCTGCTCGGCGACAATGGCGCGGGCAAGTCGACGCTGATCAAGATGCTGTCCGGGGTTTACAAGCCCGACAAGGGCACGATGCTTTTCGACGGACAGGAGATCACCCTCGAATCGCCGCGCGACGCGCTCGATCGCGGCATCGCGACTGTCTACCAGGATCTCGCGGTCCTGCCATTGATGAGCATCAGCCGGAACTTCTTCATCGGCTCGGAGCCTACGTCGGGTTGGGGGCCGTTCAAGCAGTTCGACGTCGACGCCGCGGGGCGGATAGCGAGCGACCAGATGCTGGAGATCGGGATCCGGGTTCGCGACCCGGGCCAGCTGGTCGGTACCCTGTCGGGCGGCGAACGGCAGACCCTCGCGATCGCCCGAGCCGAGTACTTCGGGGCGAAGGTGCTCATCCTCGACGAGCCCACCTCGGCGCTCGGGGTGAAGGAGGCGGCGATCGTCCTGCGTCACGTGATCCGCGCGCGCGCGAAGGGACTCGCGGTCATCTTCATCACCCACAACGTGCAACACGCGCTTCCCGTCGGCGACCGCTTCACGATCCTGTCCCACGGGCGGCTCGCCGGTGAGTTCGTCCGAGGCGATGTCGGCCAGGACGAATTGCTCCGCCTCATGGGCGGTGGGGAGGAGCTGAGCCAGCTCGCTCGCGAGCTCGACGAGCTTATGGGTGCTGATGCATCGACGGTCGAGGCCGTCGCGACCAGCGCGGAACCCGAACCTACGTCGGATGACGCACCGCTGGCGGAGGTCGAGGCGGACGCGGCAAGAGACGCGGAGTCAGGCTCCTAGACCGATTTCGGATACTCCTCGCCCGGGCAACGGGAGGGTGCCGATGACAGCGACGATCGCCGATGTCGCGGCCCGGGCCGGGGTATCGACGGCGACCGTCAGCCGCGTCCTCGCGGGACTCGGCGGGGCCCGGCCCGAGACGAAGGCGCGCGTCCTGGAAGCGGCGCGCGCCCTCGACTATCGGCCGTCCGAGGTCGCTCGCTCGCTGAAGCGGCGGTCGACCCAGACCCTTGGCCTGGTGATCACCGATATCGAGAATCCGTACTTCCCGCAGCTCGTGCGATCCGTCGAGGATGCCGCCCGCGCGCTCGGCTACACGGTCCTGCTCTGCAGCGCCGCCGACGATCCCGAGCGGGAGGCCGCCTACCTCGACCTGCTCGCCGATCGCCGCGTCGACGGCCTGATCATCGCGTCGAGCAGCCTCGGGGTCCGTCACGCTGCGTGGCTGGCGTCACCGCCGGTCCCGGTCGTCCTCGTGAATACCGCGGCGCCGGACGTCGGGCTCCCGGCGATCATGTCGGACAACGAGGGCGGTGGCCGGATGGCCGCGGAGCACCTGCTGGAGCTCGGGCATCGCCGCTTCGGGTACCTCATGCCCCCGCCACGGAACGTCGACGCGCCGGCCCGCCTCAGCGGGGTCCGGTCGGCGCTGACCGCTGCGGGTCTCGACACCAGCGCCCTGACCATCGCGCGCGGCGATCCGCTCGTTCCGGGCGGCGAAGCGGCGACGCTCGACATCCTCGATCGCGCGCCGGACACGACGGCGTTCCTCGCCTACAACGATCTGATGGCGATCGGCGCCCTGCGAGCGCTGCGCCAGCGGCACCGACCGGTACCGGCGACAGCCAGCGTCGTGGGCTTCGACGACGTGGCGCTAGCGGCGTACGTCGATCCGCCGCTCACGACCATCGCGCAGCGGACCGAGGCGATGGGCCGCTGGGCGGTCGCCCGACTGACGGGTGACGGTGTGGGAGAGGCGTCCGTGGCGTCGGTGACGTCGGTCCGCCTCCCGGTCGACCTCCAGGTTCGCGAGTCCAGCGGGCCGGCACCCGCCCGCTGACCGCTCGCTCCTGCGGCCTACTGGCGAGGATCCTCCACGCCGACCTGGGCGGACAGGCTCGGGACGACGGCCCGGCGGACGCGCTCACGGGCGCGCCGCATCAGCACAGACCGCCGATCCGGGACGCCGGCCAGGCCGACGTCCTCCACGGCCAGCGACCCGGCTGCTGCCGCGAACCGCAGGCTGCGTGAAAGGGAACGGCCCGGCGACGCGGCCACGCTCGGGCGAACCAGCACCGCCAGCAACGCGGCGAGGAACGTGTCGCCGGCGCCGGTCGGGTCGACCTCCCGTTCCGACGGGGTCGGCAGGTAGCGGAGGACCTCGACCGGGCCGTCCCGGTCGGCCGTGACCAGCAATCCCCCCTGACCGCCCTGCGTCACCAGCAGTCGTGCACCCGGATGGAGGAACGAGGTGAGCGTGCCGAGCGACGTCTCGGGCTCGACGTCCATGTGGCTCAGGCCGACGATGTCGGCACGCCGCAGGATCGCCCGGTTGGCGGGTGGGATCCGTTCGACCTTCGTGCCGGCCATGAGTCGCCGCAGCATGCCCTGCCAGGCCACGCCGACGACCGCGTCCGGGCCGATCACCGAGACCCACTCGTCATCGACCTCGGCGGCCACCGGCACGAGCGACCACGCGGCACTACTCAGCCAGGACGCAGGCAGCGCGACCGGCTCGACGGGCACGCCGCGAGCGATCACGGTCTGCTCGCGGCCGTGTGGGGTCTCGACGTTGTGGAAGATCGGGCCCTCCGGGAGGTCGACGCGCAGGATGTCGACGCCGGCGTCGCGCAGCGCCTCGAGCTCGTGTGCCGCCGCTGCCTCGGCATCGACTCCGACCACCGCCGCTGTCCGCAGGCCAAGCCGTGCCGTCGTCAGGGCCGCATAGGTCACGCCGCCGCCCAACCGCCATCCGCGAGGGTCGTCCGGCGCCACGTCCCTGGCGGCAGATCCGACGTGCACGACCTCGACACGAGGTGTTGGCAATGGCTCCTCCAGGGTGGTGGCCGCGCCCGGGCAGGCGGGCGGTGCGGCGTATACTGCCGCACCCGACTCCGCACCGATGAGGTCCCAGTGTTCTTCTACGAGCTCCACGAAGGCGACGACGAGGTCTACTCGGATGTCATCGTCGCCAGCGAATCGGAATGGGAGCCGCAGGAGTTCTTCGAGCTGGTGCAGCGGGTTCGCCACGACATCCATGGCGCCTACGAGCAGGACACCCTGATCGAGGCGATCGCAGCCGTCCTCGAGCGGGACTATGAATTCATCTTCGTGAGCGACGACCGCCTGACGGCCGCCGTCAACGTCTCGACCCAGGAAGCCGACAACTTCCTGGCCGACCTCGGCGGAGACCAAGACGAGGACGAGGAGGAGCGGGAGGACTTCGCGAGCGACTACCGCACGATCCTGGCGGACTTCGACCCCGACCGCGGACGCCCGAACTGAGGCTCATCGCTCATTTCGAGGAGGCCGATCCCAGTCGGCAGGGCCAAGGCGTCGTCTGTGAGGCGACAGCCGACCCGCGACGAGCCGTTCCGGGTCCGCTCGGAACCAAAGCGTCGCCTACGAGTCGCCAGCTGGCCAGCGAGGCGGCCGATCCGGGCAGCTTAGGCCGACGGCGTCGCCTGTGAGGCGACAGCCGGCCGGCGATGAGGCCGAATCGGGCAGCTCACGGCCAAGGCGTCGCCTGTGGGGCGACAGGAGGCTTCGAAGCGCGCGCGGCCGCCTGCCTCAGCGGCTGAACAGGATCTCCAGCACGTCGCCGTCCTTGACCTGGTAGGTCTTCCCCTCCGAGCGGAGGCGTCCGGCTTTCTTCGCCTCGGCCATGGAGCCGAGCCGGACCAAGTCGTCGTATGCGACGGTCTCGGCGCGGATGAACCCCTTCGCGAGGTCGGTGTGGATGGCCGCGGCCGCATCGACGGCCGTCGAGCCGTCGGCGATCGGCCAGGCGCGGACCTCATCCGGTCCTGCGGTCAGGAACGAGAGGAGCCCGAGCAGCCGGTAGGACAGCGCGATGACGCGGTCAAGGCTCGACCCCGCGATGCCGAGCTCCTCCATGAACGCCGCGGCCTCGTCGGGCTCCAGCTCGCCAAGCTCCATCTCGATCCTGGCTGACAGCGCATCGATCATCGTGTGCCGGTGCTGGTAGCCGGCACCGATCCGCTCCACCAGGGCCGCCTCACCGGCGACGTCGCTCTCGCCGACGTTGAGCAGCACGAGCACCGGCTTTTCGGTCAGGAAGCGGAAGCCACGGATGGCCTTCGAGGCATCCTCGTCGAGATCGAGGTCGCGGATCGGCGAGCCCGCCTCCAGCCCCTCGTGGATCCGCTGCAGGACGACCTCCTCGCGTTCGGCGGCCTCGCGCTCCGCTTGCGTCCCGTGGCGACCGCTGCCCCTGAGTCGTTCCAGGCGGCGCTCCGTCATCGCCAGGTCGGCCAGCGCGAACTCGAGATCGAGCGCTTCGAGGTCGCGGGCCGGGTCGACGCTCCCGGCCGGATGCGGCTTCGATGGGTCGTCGAAGAAGCGGACGACGTGGAGCAAGGCGTCGGAGTCGCGCAGCCGCGCCAGGTGGTCGGCCGGCAACTCCTCGGTCCCCACCCGACCCTCGGTTGACGCCGGCGGGGCGGGCAGGTCGACGTAGGTCACGTCGGCCTGGACGATCTTCTTGGGCTTGAAGATCTCGGCCAGTTTCTCGAGCCGCTCGTCGGGGACCTTCACGACGCCGACGTTGAGCGTCACGCCACCGTACCCGCCGGTCTCAGCGTGGCCGCGGGTCAGCGTGTTGAAGACCGTCGTCTTGCCGCTGCCGGCAAGCCCGACGATGGCGATCTGCACGGTCAGTACCCGGCGGCCGGGTCGACGACGTTGAGCAGCGGCTCACCCTTCGCGAAGCGGCGGAGGTTGTCGCAGAACAGCTCGACGCTGCGGTCCAGCACGCGACCACTCGACCAGGCCGTGTGCGGCGTGATGATGACGTTCGGGAGGTCGTAGAACGACGACATCGGAGGCAGTGGCTCGTCACGGAACGTGTCGAGCACGGCGCCGCCGAGCGGGCCGTCGCGGAGCGCACGCAGCAACGCCCGCTCGTCGATCAGCCGGCCGCGGGCCACGTTGATCAGCCACGCCCTGGGTTTGACCATCGCCAGCGTCTCGGCGTTCATCATGTCCTCGGTCTCCGGCGTCAGCGGAGCCGCAAGCACGATGAAATCGGACTCGCCGAGCAGTTCCGGCAACGTGTCGGGCCCGCCGACCCGGTCGACCATGACCTCGCCGAACGACCGCTCATCAGCGTCGGCGACCTCCTCCCGGTCACCGCGGCCAGAGTCGTCGCCGTCCGGGCGGCGGCGGATCGCCACGACGCGGCAGCCGAACGCCGTCGCCAGGGCCCCGACCGCCCGTCCGATCGAGCCGAGCCCGACGATCCCGACCGTGACGTCGCGCAGCTCGGTGCCCTCGAGCGGCTGCCACGTTCGCTCGCGCTGCAACTCGAGGAGCTGTGGGAGCCGGCGGCTGACCGCCAGGATCATCATCAGGACGTATTCCGCGATCGGCCGACTGAAGACGCCCCGCGCGTTCGTGACGACCAGACCACGTTCGCGCGAGGCCGGGGTCAAGGCACGCTCGACGCCCGAGGTCGCCGAATGGACCCACGCGAGGTGGGGCGCGCGGGCGAGCAGGCGATCGAACGCGTCGGAGCTCAGCCATCCACGGAGCATCACCTCGACGTCCTCCAGTGGACCGTCGGCGAGGCCTTCGACAGAGACCGTCACGAGCCGCGCCCCCGGTGCCGCCGCACGGATCCGCTCGAGGTCGCGCGATCGATAGCGGGCGGACAGGATCGGACTCAGGGCGATCGCGGTGGGGGCGCCACCGGGTCCGCGACCCGGCCCAGCGGACGTCACGTCGTCGCCGGCGCCTCGACGCCGTCGAGCACCCGGGCGACCCAGCGCTGCGGCTCGTCGATCTCGCCGTCGCGAGGCAGGCTCTCGGGTCCGTCCCAGAGATGCACCAGCGCCGCCGGCCCACGAGCCTCGGCGATGGCGCGGACGAACACCTCGCCCTTCTTGTACTGCTCGAGCTTGAGATCCATCCCGGTCAGCCGGAGCATCGCGCGCTCGAACGGCGTCCGCCGAGACCGCCGCTCATCGAAGCGGGCACGGATCTCCTCCACGCTCGGTACGAGGGCCTGGCCAACCTCGTCCATCACGTAGTCGCTGAACCCCTCGAGCAGGCTCATCACCGCCTGCGTCTCGCGGAACAGCGCCCGCTGTTCATCGGTCATCAGGCGTTCCATCCAGTGCTCGCCGCCGCCCTCGCCGCGCAGGGCCCGCCCAAGTCCCCGGATCGCCTCACGGCCCATCTCGCGGACGTCGCGACCGAACAGCTTCAGCTGCCGCTCCAACCGCGCGGCCAGGTATGGCCGCAGCCAGGGATGCGCCTCGAACTCGAACGCGTGGGTGGTCTCGTGGAGCGCGATCCAGGTGCGGAACGGGCTGAGCGGCACGCCCAGCGACTTCGCCGTCTGCCGGATGTTCTCCTCGACGAACAGCAACCGGCCGGGCGCCGCCTCGGCCGACAGCAGCGCGAGGTCGTACTGGCCAAGCACCCGCTGGCCCATGAACCCGAGCAGGACCGCCAGCTGGCGGGTCGTGATCCAGCGATTGGCGAGGGCCATCGCCGCGACCGGCAGGCCGCCGCCCGGCGGCACGACCTGGTCGAGCAGGTCGCCCTCGAGCTTGTTGATCAGCGAGGCGAATGCGGCCGTGTTGGCCCGGACCCAGCCGGCCCGGTCGACGACCCCGGACCGCTCGACCACGCCGGGCAGCTCCGTATCGAGCGCGGCCGACAAGGCCGGCACGATGCGGGCCATCGCTGCCGCATAGTCCTCCTCCGCGGCGCGCAATTCGTCCGGGCTCAGGGCGCCCGGCGCCCGCTCCAACCGGCCGATCGCGAGCCGCTCGACGGTCGCCCAGTCGACCAGGCCTTCGCGAGCCCGTCGCTCCATGTGACGGCCGACCACCGTCGCCGCTGCGCCCAGGGCCGACCCGATCAGGATCCCGGCCTGCCAGGCGCGATCGTCGCGCCACGACGGTCCGCGCTGTCGTTTGGTCATCGCGCCAGCGCTCCGAGCTCGACGGACTCGACCGACGGGAAGTCGGCGCCGAACAGCCGACCCGCCAGATCCGCGAAGCGCGCCGGGTCGCCTGTCGTGAGCTGGACGTGGCTCGGGATTTCCGCGCCGGTCCCGTCGCCAGACGCGGACGTCGCCTCGAGCCCGTTGACACTCAACAGCTCGACCAGCGCCGAGGCCGTCGCCGTCGCCGAGTCGACGATCGCGACGCCCTCGCCGGCAAGCCGCGCCAGGATCGGTCGCAACAGCGGGTAGTGCGTGCAGCCGAGCAGCAGCGTGTCGATCGCCGCGCCCGGCGGTCGCGGGAAGATCGATTCGCCGTCGGCGTCGCGCTCACCGATCAGCGGGGCCAGTGCCTCGGCGACGGTCGCCTCGGCGGTCGGGCCGGCCAGTTCGCCGGCCTCGACCAGCGGCACGAGTGCCGGAGTGGCGTGCTCGTAGACCTCGACCGCCGGGTTCTCGTCCTTGATCGCCATGAAATAGGCGTGCGAGCGGATCGTGGCCGGCGTCGCGATCACGCCGACCCGCCGGTTGCGGGTCGCCAGGCTGGCGGCGGCCGCACCGGGTCGGATTACGCCGAGGACCGGCAGGTCGTACCGCCGGCGGAACGCCGCGAGCCCGACGGCCGTCGACGTATTGCAAGCGACCACCAGCGCCTTGACGTCGCGCTCGACCAGCGCGTCGAGCGATTGCGTGGAATAGGCGAGGACCTCGTCATCGGGCCGCACCCCATACGGGGCACGGGCGTTGTCGCCCAGGTAGATCGTCGCTTCGCCCGGCACGCGACGGATGATCTCGCGGAGGACCGTCAGGCCGCCGACGCCGGAGTCGAACACGCCGACGGGTCGCGGGTCGGACACCGCTGAGGACCTAATGACGCCCGGCCGCGAGCGGGACCCGGGCAGCCCCGAGCAGCTCATTGGCGATCCGCGCGATGTCCTGGCTGACCGGGGCGGATGGGTTGGCCAGGATGAACGGCACGCCCTCGTTGTTCGAACGAACGACCAGCGGGCCGTCGGACACGACCTGATGCTCGGGCACGCGACCGAGCGCCCGAGCCAGGTCGTCGGGTTGGATGCCGCCGGGGCTGTCGGCCCGGTTGACGAGGTAGCGGACCTTCGCGGCGGGGTAGCCGATCGAACGGAACGTATCGGCCATCGCGATCGTGTTGTGGATGGTCGTGGAATCGTACGTGACGATCTCGATGATGATGTCGCTCGCGTCGAGGAAGCCGAGGTTGATGTCGTTGATCACGCTCGACATGTCGATGACGATCGTGTCGTAGACGCGGCGGAGCAGCGACAGGATCTTGTCGATGTCGCGCGTCGTGATCATCTCGGCCATCTCGATCCGTGGCGGCGCGAGCAGGATGTCGATGCCCGAGGGATCCCGCCACAGGACGTCCGAGAGATCCGATTCGGCGATCCGGTCCGTGGGCAGGTCCAGGATCGAGGGGGCATCGACCGGCACCTTGAGCAGCGCGCGCAGGTCGCCGAACTGGACGCTCCCGTCGATCAGAACGGTCTTCCGCTCGAGCTGGCCGAGGGCGACCGCCAGGTTGAACGCGATCGTCGTCTTCCCGACACCGCCCTTCGGCGCGAAGATCGAGATCACGCGGGTCGAGGTCCCAGCCGAAGACGCCTGGTGCGTCTTGCGCACGCCGGCGATGCGGTTCATGAGCTCGAAACCCGAGAACGGCATCGCGAGCACGCCGTGGATCCCGCGGCCCGGATCGACCTCGACCGGGTTCTGCGGCACGGTCAGCACGATGACCGGGACGTTCAGCCCTGACGCGTGGATCTGCTCGATGAGCTTGGGTCCCTTGATACGCCCCTGGAGGAGTGCGTCGACCAACACGACGTCGGGGCGGAGCTGGTTGATCTGTTCCACCGCGCGACCACCATCGCCCAGGACGTCGAGCAGCTTGACCGCCTGCTGGGTGTTCAGCAGCCCGCGAATGTACTGCGCCACCTGCGGGACATCCTCGACGATCAGGAGGCGCGTCTGGTCGCTGCTGGAACTCGACATGGGGTTCGACGATACCACGGGGCCCGCCTCACGGAGGGTGCCCCGAAGGTCGCCGCCCGCGAGGTCGCGGCGGTGCGAGCGGCGCTGCGACTAGCGACGCTCGGCGATCAGTACGGCCCGCTCCGAACCGGGGCCGATCGGACCGAGGTCGTAGCCGCCGGCAACCAGCTCGACGCGCAACCCGGCCTCCTCGGCGAAGGCGACCAACTCGTCCGCCGCGATCAGCCGCAAGCGGTCCTGCCTAACCCAGCGGCGCGTCGGACCGCCCTGGGTCGCCTCCTCGAACACGGCCGTCAGGACGATCGTGCCGGTCGCGGCATCGTGGATGGCCGAGCCCATCTTCGTGACGAGGGTCGCGTCGCCTCCGCCGTCCGCGTCGTTCGCCGCGGCCGGACGGATCCACTCCAGGATCATCCGGCCGTCGAAGCGGCCGAGATCCTCGATATCCGGCAACCAGACGTCGACGGCGGCGAGGCCGCCCGGCGCGATGTGCGTCGCCATGGTCCCGATCGCCCGGCGCTGGGCGTCCCGCGATGCGAGCAGCATGATCGAATTGAGCGCGATGAACGCCATCGCGTAGCCGCCCGCGTCCGCCAGCCGCATTTCGAGGAGGTCGGCTTCTACGAGCTCGAGCCGGCCGTCCGGCACGCCGGCAGTCGCAGCACGCTCGCGCGCCCGCTCGAGCATCGCGGGATCGATGTCGACGGCCGTGACCGGATGCCCGGCGGTCGCGAGCGGAACGGCGACGCGGCCACTCCCAGCCGCCAGCTCGAGGATGCGACCCTCGGCGCGGTCGGCCAGCGCCAGATAGAGATCGAGGTCGCCCGGGTCGTCCTGCAGGTCGAGGTCGTAGAGCCGCGCGAGCGCTGCGGCGGAGTCCGGATCTGGCTGATCGATCAAGCGGGCGCCGGTTCCCAACGGACGGTCACCCCGGCGGCGCGCTTCACGGCCAGCGCGCTGATCGCCTCCAGGGCGGCCCGGTTCGCGGCCATCGCGGTCGTCTCGGCGTGGTCGTAGGGCGGCGAGACCTCGACGACGTCCATCCCGGCAAGCTCGACCGCGGCGACGATCTGGCGGATCCCCCGGAGCACCTCGCGGGTCAACATGCCACCCGGCTCGGGCGTGCCCGTGCCCGGCGCCAGCCCGGGATCGATCACGTCGATGTCGAGGCTCAGGTAGATCGCGTCGGGGCCGTCGAGCGCTTCGTCGATGGCCTGGGCGATCACCGCGTCCGCACCACGCTCCTCGATCTCGCGCATGAAGTGATAGCGGAGCTCGTTCTCCTTCATCCACTCGAAGGTTTCGACCGGTGGCCAATAGCCGCGGAGCCCGACCTGCACGAAGTTGCGGCCCTTCACCGCGCCCGACTCGACGAGGCGGCGCATCGGCGTTCCGTGACCGGCCAGGACGCCCCAGTCGTCGTTGGCGGTATCGGCATGGGCGTCGAAATGGACGATGCCGATGCTGCCCGGCCGGTGGATCTCGGCGACCGCCGATGCCGACGGCCAGGTGATCGAGTGGTCGCCGCCGAGGACGATCGGGATCGCGCCCGTTTCGGCGACCTCGCGGACCTTGCGGTAGATCAGGGCGTGCGCCCGTTCGATCCAGGCAGGGATGATGTTGGCGTCGCCTGCATCGACCACGTCGAGGATCTCGAACGGCTCGACGTCGAGCTGGAGGGAGTTGATCGAGCCGGAGGTGTACTGGGCCTGACGGATGGCCCGCGGCCCGAACCGCGCTCCCGACCGGTGGCTCACCGCGTCGTCGAACGGGGCGCCGATGATCGCCACATCGGGCTTTCGCTGGCGCAGCTCGGCTGCGTCGGTCACCCAGGGCAGCTTCATGAAGCTGACAGCACCGACATACGTCGGCAGATCGAAGTCGGCATAGGTCTCGAACTCCCGATCCCAGCCGTTCAGGGCGGCGAAGTCGGGGTCGTGGGGGCGCTCGGCCACGAGGTCCTCCGGAGGCGGACGCGGGCGCTCAGGCCACGTGCGGGCGGTCCGTCTCGATCGGGGCGCCGCCGGTTCGCGATCCGACGTCCAGCGGGGCGCGCCGCGGCGATGGTAGCACCCGCCGGTCGCGGGTCAGCTCCCGCGGAACTCCGCCCAGGCTGCCTCGACGAACGCCGGGTCCAGGTACAGGTCAACGGCGGTCTGGGCCACGAGGGTCGCCGCCAGCAGCGTCGTCTCGTCGGCCCGTGGCGTCACGGCCGCGTCGCGGAACGCGATCGAGTGGGCCGGGACGCCCTCGTCGCAGATCGACAGCTCCGGATGGATGGCCGGACACACCCAGCTGACGTTCGCCATGTCGGTGCTCCCGGAATAGGGGTCGTCGCCCATGTCGTCGATGCCGTACGCCGCCATGTTGACCCGGAAGAGCTCGGCCAGGACCCGGTTGTTGCGCATGGTCATGGCGCCGCCGGAGAAGGTGACCTGCACCGTGGTCCCGGTGGCAGCCGCAGCGGCCTCGGCCATCGCGGCGAACCGCTGCTTCATCTCGTCGTAGTAGTCGAGATCGTCGCTGCGGACCATGAACCAGGCCACGGATCGGTCCGGGATGATGTTGGCGGCCGTGCCGCCCTCGCGGATGATCCCATGGACCCGTGCGGTCGGCCGCAATTGCTGGCGCCACAACCCAACGGAGCTGAACAGCAGGATCATCGCGTCGAGCGCGTTCTTGCCCTGCCACGGGTCGGACGCCGCATGGGCCTGGACACCGGAGAACACCACCTCGACGTCCTCGGACGCCAGCGGATGCGACTCGACGTGATTGCGATCGCAGGGGTGGTAGAGCAGCGCCGCATCGAGGCCCGCGAACAGGCCGTCGTCGATCATGATCTGCTTGCCACTCCCCCGCTCCTCGGCCGGGGTTCCCAGGAACACGATCTCGCCGGGTAACTCGTCCGCCACGGCGGCCAGCGCGACCGCGGCCCCGAACCCCGACGCGGCCATCGTGTTGTGGCCACAGCCGTGGCCCAGGCCCGGCAGGGCGTCGTATTCCGCGAGGATGCCGATCCGGGGTCCGTCGCCGCCACGGCCACCCCGGCGTACCGCGCGAATCGCCGTCGCCAGGCTGCCGGCCGGATGGTCGACGCTGTAGCCATGGCCGCGCAGCGCCTCGGCGATCCACGCGGAGGCCTGGCGCTCCTCGAAGGCCGGCTCCGGATTGGTATGGATCCGGTGAGAGAGGTCGATGATCTCGCCCCTGGCGGCCTCGACGGCGTCGGCGACGCGTGCCTTGACGTCGGCGAACGGCTCGGCAGGGCGGGTGGCGGTGCGGTCGGGCACGGGTCCTCCGGACTGGGCGAAGGGGACGGCGCGATGGTAGCGGCCACGCCCCGCGGGCGTTGGATCGTGGTCAGCGCTCCTCAGCGTTCCGCCGAGAGCGTCGCCTCCGCCACGGCCGCGAGCGCGAGCAGAAACAGCGCGATCGGCAGCTCCAGGGCGCCCTGCAGCCGCAACACGACGAAGATCGCGACCAGCAGCCCGATCCAGCCACCCCGCCGGGCGGCCCGGGTCCAGTCGCCGCGGAAGGCGATCCGGCGGTGCCGGCCGAACACGACGAGCCACGCGATGGGCGTGGCGGTCAACCCGACCGCGAGCCCGATCAACGCCGCGCCGATGAACCCGGCGAGGGGCTCCGCAACAGGATCGCGGGTCGTGACGACCAGCGCGACCAGGACCCAGACGACAACGGCCGCCCCGAAGATGCCGAGGTTGGTCAGGCGGTCGCGGGCCTCCATGACCAGCGAGTCTATGGCGCGCGGGTCATCCCTATCGAGACGGGCTCGCGGTCGCGCTCGACGGGCAGATGTCGCGGAACGGGCACCGGGCACAGGCCATGGGCTCCGGCCTGGCCTCGAACTGCCGCGCCCGGATGCCCGTGGCGGCGATCGTCATGCGCTCTCGCGCTTTGGCGATCCGTTTGGGATCGACGTCGACCTTGCCGACCAGCCCGGAGTCGAGGAAATGCAGCGCGACCTGGTCGGGTAAGCGCCCGGTCATCGCCTCGTATGCCATGGCGTAGATCTGCAGCTGGAGCGATTCGCGCGCTCGCTTTCGGGCCTTGGCAGGGTCGCGCACATCGGATGACTTGTAGTCGGTGATGGTGACCCGTTCAGCGCCCATGATCCCGAGGGTCGGGGTACTGACGTCGGCGAACGGCGTCGATGGATCGGGTGCGGCTGCCGCCGTTGCGGCTTCCGGCGAGCCGGCGGAGATGGGCTCGATGTCCACGCGGTCCCACCGGCCGCGGATCCGATCGCCGCCGAGGTCGAAGCTGAATTCGCGCTCGACGTATGTCGGAATGACCGCGTCGGGCTCCAGCTGCGCCGCACGGAACCGACGGAGCGAACTCCGGGCCGCGGCCAGCCGGGCCTCCTCGTGTTCGCGGCTCACGAACCCCTCGTTCGACCAGACGCCGTCGAGCACCTCGTCGAGCTCTGCCTCGGTCATCACGTGGCCGCGCGCGTGCCGGTGATGGAAGAGCTGCACGACCTTGTGGAGCGCCGCGCCGTAGACCATCGCGTGATGGGGCGCGACCGGCATCCGGAGCACGTGCGCGTACTTGTATCTGAGGGGACAGGTCAGGTAGGCGTCGATCTGCCCGTAACTCAACATCAACGGTTCGCCGCTCGGGCTGCGAACCGCGCGTACCGGTTCGTCCATCGCCGCGAACCCCGCCAGCCGCTCCTCGGCGGATGAGGCAGTCGCGCCCGAGCCGGGCTCGGCGGCCGTTGACGGTAGGTCGAGCGCCTCCAGCACGAACGGCGAGACGCGCCGCGCCCGCGACCCCCCGTAATCGGCGGCGTGGGTCAGGACCAGCGCGTCGCGTGCGCGCGTCATCGCGACGTAGAACAGGCGCCGCTCCTCCGCCAGCGCCCGCTCCGCGGTGACGGGCTCGCCGCGGCCGAGGCCGGCCGGCACGGGGAGGGGCTCGCCGCGCCCGTTCCCCGGGAAGCGGCCCACGACCAGTCCCGGCAGGTAGACCACTGGGAACTCGAGGCCCTTGGCCTTGTGCACGGTCAGCACCGCGACCGCGTCGGCGTCGGGATCGAGGTCCGCCGTGGCGGGATCGTCGCCGGCCTCGGTGAGCGCCTGGAGGTGCTGTGCCACGAACATCGCCCGGTCGTCGGCGAGTAACGCCGACTGGCCGCGGATGATGTCGAAGAACCGCGCGACGTTGGCGAGCCCCTCTTCGGCGGCCGTCGTGGGGGTGGCCGCGAGCCGGGTGAGCGTCCCGCTCTCGCGCAGGAACGAGTAGAGGACCTCACCGGCTGGCCGCTCATGGGCCATCGCCGCGAAACGCGTGATGTCCCCGACCAGTCGATGCACGGCGGCGCGACTTGCCGGCGCGAGGCGCAGGATCCCTGGCTGTCGCTCGAGCTCCTGCAGCACCGCCGTGACCGACCGGTTCCGACGGCGGGCTGTATTCACGATCGCGGTCAGGTCCTCGCCACCGAGGCCGTACGGCTCGGCCGAGGCCAGCGCATAGACGTCCATGCTGGACTCCGGGTCGGCGATGACGCGGAGGAAGGACATCAGCAGCCGCACCTCCGGACGGGCGTACAGCCCGGACGAACCGGAGAACCGCCACGGCAACCCGGCGACGTTGAGGGCTCGGAGGATGGCGTCGGCGTGGCCGTTGGCGCGGACGAGGACCGCGTGATCGCGCGGGGCCGCGCCCTCGGCCACCCGCCGCGCGATGTCGGCGGCGATCCAGTCGGCCTCGTCCGAACCGGTCGCGAAGGCTTCGAGGCGCACCGCTGGCGGCACCGCATCCGTGCGTTGGGGGCGCAGGCGCTTGACGAGGCCGGCCCGGCTCTCGAGGCGGTCCGGGTCGTTGAACCGGATCAGTCGATACGCGGCGTCGAGTACCGGCGGGAGCGATCGATAGTTCCGTCGAAGGACGACGGTCCGGGCGCCCGGATAGCGCGCCTCGAAGTCCAGCATGTTGTCGATCGCGGCGCCGCGGAACGCATAGATAGCCTGGTCGTCGTCGCCGACCACCATCACGTTCCGGTGCGGCTCCGCGAGGAGGCCGACGAGCTCGGCCTGGGCGCGGTTCGTGTCCTGAAATTCGTCGACCAGGATGTACCGGTAGCGGCCGGCGATGTCGCGGCGTGCGGCGGCGGACAAACGAACGAGTCGAAGCGCCAGCGCCACCTGGTCGCCGAAGTCGATGAACCCCTTGGCCGCGAGCAATTCCTGGTAGCGGGCGTAGGCCCGCGCCAGCTCGGCCTGGCGGCGTCCGTCCTCGGCCAGCGCCTCGGCGGCGTCAGTCGTGGCCGCGCCATCGCGTGCCGCAGCCTTGACCGCGATCGCTTCCGCCGCCACCCGCGAAGCGCGGCCCGCGTATGTGGCCGGGGTGATGTCCTCGTCCTTGCAACGGCTGAACAGGGTGGCCAGCGCGGACAGGAACCGGGTGGGATCGCCGAGCGGGCGGTACACGTCGAGGTCGAAGTCGAACAAGTGCTCGCGCATGAAGACGACCGTCTCGGCTCGCGACAGGACCCGGACATCCGGTGGCAATCCGAGCTCCAGGGCGTATTCGCGGATGAGTCGATCGCCGAACGCGTGGAACGTCGCGATCGCCGTATCCGTGTAGCCGTACGGGACGAGCTGGTCGACGCGGACCGCCATCTCGTCGGCGGCCTTGTCCGTGAACGTCAGGGCCAGGATCTCCGACGGCCTGGCTCGTCGGGTGGCGATGAGCCAGGCAATGCGGCGCGTGATGACCTGCGTCTTGCCGGTCCCTGCCCCCGCGACGACGAGGAGCGGCCCCTCCCCGTGTGTCACCGCGCGGAGCTGGTCCGGATCAAGCCCGCCCAGCAACTGGGCCATGCCGGCAGCGTCAGCCGGCACCGCGATCGCCGGATCCATCACGGGCACGAGCTCGCGCCACGCCGGGATCTGTTCGAGCGGCGTGGGTCGGCGCCGGCGCGCCCGGACGACCGGTCGTGTCACGGGCGTCGCCACCGAGCTGGTCGAGGGGTCGACGATGGGGGCCATGTGCGAACCATCGCCGAACGCCGTGACACCTAGCCTGTCAGGCCGTCGCCTGCTTGATGGCCGCGGCTTCCTCGTCGGAGAGCGCGCCCTCCGACCGCCCCTCGTGGATCGCCTTCGCGTAGACCCTGGTACCCGACCGCGCGTGCAGGCTCGACAGCACCCAGCCGTTCCCTTCGGCGTCTAACAGCGCAAGCGCGAAGCTCTGGTTGCCACCGGTGTCCTCGAACGGGTTGAAGCGCACGAGTCCGACGCGCTGGAACGCCCGCGGCGCAATGCTCTCGAGCCGTCCCGTCCTGGCGATCAGGCGCTCGACCTCGCGGCCGAGCACGTGGACGCGATCGAGATGGGCACCGAGCACATCCTCGAGGTCGCCTTCGTCGCCGCGGGTCAGCAGGCGCAACCGCGCGTCGATCGACCGGAGTCGCCGCGCGAGCGCGATGACCACCAGGACGAGCGCGATGACCACGACGACCAGCCCGAGAACGATCGGTCCGACGTTCGATGAGACGGCCGCGTTCAGGTCGATGGCAGGTGTCCTCCAAGGGGGTCCGACCGAGTCTAGCAGCCGCCTCTCACCCGTCGCGCATCGGCGTCTGCCGCTGGGGATGGTGCTATCCTCTGGCGCTGGCGACGACCCGCCGAGCGCACCTCGATGCGCTCCGCCCGCCGACCATCGACCCAATCGGAGGCCCTCGCGACCCATGGCCAAGCGCGCACGCGGCACGAACACTCGACCCGGGCAGCGCGCCCGCCTGCGGCGCCGCGGACCGGTCACACCGCGGCTCACCAGCCCCGTCGCGCCACCGTCGATGACGCTGACGCCCCAGGAGGAAGCGCGGGCCGCCGAGATCGAGGCCGAGATCGTCGCGGCGGAACGGGAGGCCGAACGGACCGTTCGGACGAAGCGTGAGCGCTCCCGAGTGACGACCGAGCCTCAGCCCCGGGTCCGGGCGGGCTCGATCGCTGTTCGCGCCGCCGAGGAGTACGGCTACGTCAGCCGGGACGTCCGACGGATCGTCCTCATCGGCGGCTCGCTGGTGACCCTCCTCATCGGTCTCTGGGCGGTCATCCAGGCCACCGGCACGCGGCTCTTCTGAGCCTCGGACCCGGAGCGATCCCAACCCGCTGACCCGGCGCCTGGGGCCCGCGGCGCTACCATCGGCCCATGCCAGGCCCGCGACGACCGCTCGGTGCGCGTCCTGAGGCGCTCTTCCAGCCGCCGCCCGAGCGCCAGCCACTGGCGGCTCGGATGCGCCCGCGATCGCTGGACGAGTTCGTCGGCCAGGAGCACCTCGTGGGCGAGCGCGGCCCGCTCCGGCGCAGCATCGCTCGCGGCCACCTTGGCTCGCTGATCTTCTGGGGGCCGCCGGGCACCGGCAAGACGAGCCTCGCCCGGCTGCTGGCTGGCGAGGTCGGCGCGCACTTCGCGACGATGTCGGCGGTCATGGCCGGCGTGGCCGACGTCCGGAGCACGATCGCCGAGGCGCAGGACCGACTCGCGCTCAACGGCACGCGCACGATCCTCTTCCTCGACGAGATCCACCGGTTCAACAAGGCCCAGCAGGATGCCCTCCTCCCCCATGTCGAGGACGGCACGATCACGCTGATCGGGGCCACGACCGAGAACCCGTACTTCGAGGTCAATTCGGCGCTCCTATCGCGGATGCGCGTCTGGCGGCTGGAAGCGCTGACCGACGACGAGGTCGCGACGGTCGTTCGGCGAGCGCTTGACGACCACGAGCGCGGGCTGGCTGGCGCGCTGGGCCTCGACGGCGGCGTCGCGCTCACTCCGCAGGCGTTCGACCATCTGGTGGGCCTGGCCGGCGGCGATGCCCGTGCCGCACTGAACGTCCTCGAGGGAGCGGTCGCGCTGGCCGAAGCCGAGGGGATCCGGGATGCCGACGGCCACATCTCGCCAAGACTCGAGGACGTCGAGTCAGCGGCGCAGCAACGGGTCCTCGCCTACGACCGCGCGGGCGACGGCCACTACGACACGGTGTCGGCGTTCATCAAGAGTCTCCGCGGCAACGACCCGGACGCCGCGCTGTACTGGCTCGCGTCGATGGTCGCCGCCGGCGAGGATCCGCGCTTCATCGCGCGGCGGCTGATCATCAGCGCGTCCGAGGATGTCGGCAACGCCGATCCCCGGGCGCTCCAGGTCGCGGTCGCCGCCGCGCAGGCGCTCGATCACGTCGGCCTGCCAGAGGCACAATACGCGCTCGCCCAGGCGACCACGTACATCGCGACCGCGCCCAAGT